>JAEYXD010000116.1 GCA_023428645.1 Pseudomonadota bacterium | reverse complement strand
ACGTCGGCGGCAACCTCACGCCGCGGCAGATCGAGTTCGCGAAGAACATCCACTCTGCCGGCACCGACCTTCTCACCCTGATCAACGACATCCTCGATCTGTCGAAGATCGAGTCGGGCACGGTCACCGTCGAATCCGAGGACCTGCTGTTCTCGCATCTGAAGGAGACGATCGAGCGCAACTTCCGCCACGAAGCGGAAGCGCGCTCGCTGCAGTTCACGACGCATCTGGAACCCGGCTTGGGCCGCCAACTCAACACCGACCCGAAGCGTTTGATGCAGGTGCTGAAGAACCTGCTGTCGAACGCGTTCAAGTTCACGGCGCAGGGCGGCATCCGCTTCCATGTCGGGTTGGCGAAGGGCGGCTGGACGCCCGATCACCCGGTCCTGAGTCAAGCGCCGGCGGTCGTCGAGTTCGCGGTGTCGGATACCGGCATCGGCATCGCGCCGGAGAAGCAGAAGATCATCTTCGAGGCGTTCCAGCAGGCCGACGCCGGCACGGCGCGAAAATACGGCGGCACGGGCCTCGGTCTCGCGATCAGTCGCGAGCTCGCGCACTTGCTCGGCGGCGAGCTGCGATTGACGAGCACGCCCGGGGTCGGCAGCACGTTCACGTTGTATCTGCCGCTCGCGTACATGGGCTCCGCCTATCGCAGTGCGGCGCAGGTCGTCGCGGCGGCGAAGCCGGCCGCGCAATTTCAACCGATGGCGCTGCCGATCGCCCGTGTCGAGGAGCTGCCGGACGACCGCGACAATCTGCAGCCGGATGATTTCGTGCTGCTGATCGTCGATGACGACCCGCACTATTCGCGCGTGCTCCTGAACCTCGCGCGCGACAATGGCTTCAAGACGATCGTCGCGAAGAACGGCGGCGAGGCGTTGTCGCTCGCCCGCAAGTACCGCCCGACGGCGATCACGCTCGACGTGTTCCTGCCCGACATGCTCGGCTGGACCGTCCTCAACCAGCTGAAGCACGATCCGGCCACGCGCCACATCCCCGTGCAGATCCTCACGGTGGAGGAAGAGCGCCAATATGGCCTGGAGCGCGGCGCGTTCGCGTTCATGAACAAGCCGGCAACGACCGAAGAGCTCGCCGAGGCGCTCGAGCGCATCAAGAAGTTCGCCGTCCACCGCATCCGCGAGCTGCTCGTCGTCGAGGACGATCCCGCCGAGCAGATGAGCATCGCGGAGCTGATCGGCTTCGACGACGTGCGCATCACCGCGGTCGGCAGCGGGGCGGCGGCGCTGGAGAAGATGCGCGAGAAGTCGTTCGACTGCGTCGTGCTCGACCTGCGGCTGCCCGACGTCTCTGGCTTCGATCTCTTGTCGGAGATTCAGCAGGACGCGCAGCTGCGCGACACGCCGATCGTCGTCTTCACGGGCCGCGAGCTGTCGGAAGACGAGGAAAGCGAGCTGCGGCAGAAGGCGAAGAGCATCGTTCTCAAGGGTGTGCGCTCACCCGAGCGTCTGCTCGATGAAACCGCGCTGTTCCTGCACCGCGTGATCACCGATCTGCCGCCGGCGAAGCAGCGCATGATCGAAACGCTGCATCAGAGCGATGAGCCGTTGCAGGCCCGCAAGGTGCTCGTCGTCGATGACGACATCCGCAACATCTTCGCGCTGAACAGCGTGCTCGAGCGCCACAAGATGGAAGTCATCAGCGCGACGAACGGCCAGGACGCGATCAATCTCCTGGAGCAGACCGAGGATCTCGCGCTCGTGCTGATGGACATCATGATGCCGGAGATGGACGGTTACGAGACGATGCGCCGCATTCGCGCGAATCCGAAGTTCCGGCTGCTGCCCATCATTGCGCTGACCGCGAAGGCGATGAAGGGCGATCGGGAGAAATGCCTGGAGGCCGGCGCGTCCGATTACGTTGCCAAGCCCGTGAATACGGAGCAGCTGCTGTCGCTCGTGCGCATGTGGCTGCATCGCTGATTTGTCGTCGAGACGCACCATGGCTCGGACCCAAGAAAAGAAGGTGAACATCCTGCTGGTCGACGACCAGCCGGCGCGCCTGCTTTCCTATCAGACGATTCTCGAGGAGCTGAACCAGAACCTCATCACCGCGCGCTCCGGCATCGAGGCGCTCGAGCGGCTCATGAAGGACGACTTCGCGCTCGTGCTGCTCGACGTCAGCATGCCGGGCATGGACGGCTTCGAGACCGCCGCGATGATCCACGATCATCCGCGCTTCGAGCGGACTCCGATCATTTTCGTCACTGGCGTGCACGACACCGAGTTCGATCGCCTGAAGGGCTACAAGGTCGGCGCGGTCGACTACGTGTCGATTCCGATCGTGCCGGAGATCCTGCGCAGCAAGGTCGCTGTGCTCGTCGAGCTGCATCTGCAGCGCATCGAGCTGCAGGAGCTGAACGAGCACCTGTCGCGGGCGAACACGGCGCTGCAGGCCGAGAAGACGCGCGAGCTGGAGGCGTTGAACCGCGATCTACAAGCCGCGAACGCGGAGCTGGCGCAAGCAAATCTCGCGTTGCAGGGCGAGATCGGCGAACGTCGCCGCGCCGAGATCGCGCTCAAGGAAGCGGATCGCCGCAAGGACGAGTTCCTGGCGATTCTCGCGCACGAGCTGCGCAATCCGCTGGCGCCGATCCGCAATGCCGTGGAGATCATGGCGCGCGTGTCGGTCGAGCATCCACAGGTCAACTGGTCCCGCGAAGTGATCGATCGTCAGTCGACGCACCTCACGCGGCTCGTCGACGATCTGCTCGATATCTCACGCATCACGCGCGGCGTCATCAAGCTCGCGAAGGAGCCGGTGAACGTCGGCACGCTCGTGGCGCGTGCGGTGGAAACCTTGCAGCCGCTCATCGCCGAATACGGCCATGGCCTGACGATCGATTGCCCGGACGACTCGCTCGTCGTCGTCGGCGATGTCACCCGCTTGACGCAGGTGCTCGGCAATTTGCTGAACAACGCGGTGAAGTACACGAATCCAGGTGGCCGCATCGAGCTCACGGTGCATCGCAGTGGGGATTGGGTCGAGATGTGCGTGCGGGACGACGGCATCGGCATTCCCGAGGATTCGCTGCCGAAGCTGTTCCATCTGTTCTCGCGCCTCAAGGGCAGTGAGGATCGCACCGCTGGCGGCCTTGGGATCGGGCTCGCGCTGGTACGTACGCTGGTCGAGATGCATGACGGCTCGGTGACCGTCGCCAGCGGCGGCACGAATCGCGGCAGCGTGTTCACGGTGAGGCTGCCGCTGGCGCAAGCGGGGACGGTTTCGCACATGCGACCCGAGGAGTCCGTGACCCGCGCGACGCCACGGCGCATTCTGATCGCGGACGACAACCAGGACGCGCTGGATACGCTGGCGCTGCTGTTGCAGGTCGACGGGCACGAGGTGTTCAAGGCCATCGACGGCGCTGCTGCACTGCGCGCCGCCCACCAGTGGCGGCCCGACCTCGTATTCCTGGACATCGGTATGCCCGTACTCGACGGCTACGCGACGGCGCGCAGCTTGCGGGCCGAGGTGTGGGGCCGCGATCTGCCGCTGATCGCCTTGAGCGGCTGGGGTCAGCGCGAGGACATGGCGCGCTCGCGCGAGGCAGGGTTCGACTTGCACCTGGTGAAGCCCGTCAGCGCCGATGCCATCGCCAAGGTGTTGAGTGACTTCCCGGCCGCTGCGCCGACGCGTGCGGCGGCGAGCGAGTAGCGTCTTGCGAACGAGCTTTGCGGATGGCGCAAGCTCGAATCATCCCGCGGTGCGCATGGGAACCTTCGTGTAGCCGCGCCGTTAGCGTGTAGACGCCCGCTCCGCGAAGACGCGGTGGTGTTTGCCGGTGCGGCGCAGCGCACGCGACGGTGATCCGACGACAGCGAGCCCAGTGTCACATCCCACCTCAATGTTCCAACTCCACGGGTAAACCCAGGAAGGAGACTTTCATGCGAGCGATATTTGCACTGCTGACTATGGCGTTCGTGATGGTCGGCTGCGCGAAGAAGGAGTCTCACGAAACGCCAACGGATTCCACGACGACGCCGAGCACGATGCCGCCATCGTCGACGCCGTCCGATACATCGCCGGGCAGCACGACGTCGCCGAGCGATACGACTCCTCCGAGCGATACGACGACACCGCCGAGTGATACGACATCGCCGAGCGATACGACATCGCCGTCGAGCGAGCCAGCGCCCACACCGTAGCATTCAGCGTGTCCCGAGCGTCGCGGGACAGTTCAGTCACAGGCCCGAGGGCGCAGGCTCTCGGGCCACGGGTTTTGATGCTGCCGAAATTGCCGACGATGCTTGTCCCTCGCGAGGGTGCTGCGCGACGATATGGGCAAGATGAGTAGGCGACCAAGAAAACAACCGAGTCCTACGACCGCCACACCCGTCACCGCTACGCCGATCGAGCCTTTGGGCGCGGCCGCGAAGACCTGGTGGGTTTATTTGCTCGCCTGCAAGGACGGCCGGATGTACGCCGGCATTGCGCTCGATGTGGCTGCGCGGTTCGCGTTGCATGCGAGCGGTAAGGGCGCGAAGTTCACCCGTGCCAACCCACCGCGAAAAATCCTCGCGGCCGAGGCGTTTCCGGATCGCTCAGCGGCTCAGAAGGCGGAGTACGCGTTGAAGCAGCTCGACCGCGCGGCGAAGCTCGAGTGGGTGCGAGCTCGGAGCGGAGCCAACGACCCGCGTGCTCGCCCCGCGCCTCACCACTTCAGATCATCCGGTACGACGAAGTCCTTGTAGGGATCGTTCTCGTCGACCTTCGTCTCTTCCTTCGGCAGCTCGACGATGGCGCGCTCGTCGCGCTCGCGAATCTTCGCGGCGATCTCGGCGGTGACCATGTCGTACTTGCCTTCGCAGCGCACGATCGCGACGTCGCCGCTCAAGATGCGTGCGCGCAGTCCCTCATCGACGCAAATGCGGCGCACCTTCTGCTTGTGGATGAAATTGAAGTACTCGTCGGTCTCGAGCTTCGGCAGGCGGTGTTGTTCGATGAGCTGCTTGATCTGCGCCGCGCGCTCTTTGCGCTCGGCGGCAATCTGGCGCTGCCGGTTCAGCTCGAGATCGCGGGCGGCCTTCGCGGCTTGCGCCTGCTGCGCGGCCCGCTGCTTCTCGGCTGCGGCCGCGCCCGCCTTGTCCTTGTGGCGTTGGTGGCGTTCCTGGTGTTCGGCCTGCTTCGCCTGCTTCTTCGTGCCCAGGCCGGCAGCCAACAATTGATCGCGTAACGACAAGCTCATGATCGCCTCAACCCGTCTCCTCGGCGGGCTAGTTTACGTGCGAGCACGGCCTCAAGGGGAGAGTGGGAGCAAGGTGAGGGAAACCCCGAGGGTCGAGATCGCAGCGCCCGACGATCGGCGGCCGTGGGAGTGAGCGCCGAGGCGCCGGACGCTGCGTCTTCACCAAGCCTGCCGAGCGGGCTTCACGATGACTGGATGCCGCATAGTCTCCGTATCGAGTCGCGCGATCGTGTCTTGGCGCGCGGATGTTCGGCTGACGGGCTGGCGGCGGCAAATGAAGATTTCGAATGCGGCGTCATGAACGTGGTGAATCGCCAGCGCTCGCTCCGCGACCAGGAGGAAGCGACGAAAGTCTCCATTGCGTGAGCGCGTGCAGGATTTACGAGGTTCCGCGCACGTACTCGCAACGGCACAATGCCGCCACTTCCGGGGCAACGATCGAGACGAACCCATGACCCACAGCAGCGTGGCTTCACTGCGCGTTTCGAGCCCCTCCGGGCTCGCCGTCGAGCTCAATCCCAACGGCTCGCTCAAGCGCATCGACTTCGACGCGACGCTCGTCAACCTCTTTCCGGGGAACGAGCTCGAAGGTGGCCCGGCCAACATCTACCTGCGCCGCCCCGCGACGATGGAGTTCGTGCCGCTGCTCGGCCCTGGGAGCGCGACCTCATTCGTCACCGACGAGGGCTCCCGATCCTTGCTCGGAGAGGGCCAGTGGGGCGAGTTGAGCTATCGAGTCGAGCTGCGGCTCGCGGCGGATGCGCCCGCATGGTTCTGGCACGTGCGTATCAGCAACGATGGTCGAAGCGCGCAAGCGATCGAGCTCGTTCAGGCGCAGGATCTCGCGCTCGCGCCATACGGCACCGTGCGGATGAACGAACACTATGTGAGCCAGTATGTCGATCACACGCCGCTCGTGCACGCGGCGCATGGCGTCGTCATCGCATCGCGACAGAATCTGGCGGCGAACGGCCGTCATCCATGGTGTGTGCTCGGATCGTTGCGAACCTCGGTCTCGTACGCCACCGATGCGCTGCAGTTTCACGGTGTCGAGACTCGCGCAGGCAAGCCGCCGGCGGGCCTTGCGAACCGGTTGAGCGGACGCCGTCTGCAGCACGAGCACTCGATGGTCGTGCTACAGGACGCCGCCGTCGAGCTCGCGCCTGGGACGAGCATCGATGCAGGCTTTTTCGGCTTGCTGATGGCGCATCACCCCGCCGCGACCAGCGACGCGGATCTGACGCAGGTCGACCATGCCCTGACCTTGCCGGAATCACGGCCCGCGGCACTCTCCGCAGCGGCGTCGTCCATCGGGTTTTCGATACCGGCGCGATCGCTCTTCACCACCGCGCCGCTCCTTGCCGCACTCGATCTGCAGACCGACGACATTCGAGCCTTGTTCGGCGGCGAGTTCCGGCACGAGGAGGTCGATGCGCGCGGCAAGTGCATGTCGTTCTTCAGCGGCCGGGAAACTCACGTCGTGCTGCGCGCGAAGGAGCTGCGCGTCGAGCGGCCGCATGGTCATCTGCTTCGCACGGGCACTCGCGCGACGCCCGACGAGCAAGCGCTCACGTCGACCGTATGGATGAACGGCGTGTTCAATTCGATGCTCACGCAGGGCCATGTCAGCTTCAATCGGCTGCTGTCGACCTCGCGCAGCTATCTGAGCCTGTTCCGCTCGTACGGGCAACGTGTGTTCGTCGAGCTCGACGATCGATGGCAGCTGCTGGACTTGCCGTCGGCATTCGAAATGCAGCCGGATCGATGCCGTTGGCTCTATCGTCACGAAGACGGGTTGATCGAAGCAAGCGTTGCCGCGCATGGCGATCCCCATGCGATTTCGCTCGCTCTGAAGGTGCTCGTCGGCGAGCCGGTGCGCTTCCTGATCACGCATCACATCGCGTTGAACGGCGATGACGGCGCGACGCGCGAGCCGGCGCACTTCGAGCGGCGTGGCGACGCGGTGTTCATCACGCCCGCGCCGAACAGCGAGATCGCGCGGCGGTTCCCCGGCGGCGGCTTCTCGCTCGTGCCGGAGGCAGGCACGGTGTTCGCGCACGTCGCCGGCGACGAGTTGCTGTTCGAGGACGGGCGCTCGCGCGGCGAGCCCTTCGTGTGTCTGTTGATCGAGCGCACGACGCAGACGGGATTGCGCATCGTCGGCGACCTCGTACGCGACAGCCCCGACATTCCCGCCCGCGTGCAGTCGCAGGGCGAGCGCGCGATCGATCGCATGTTGCTGGCGGCGCCGGCGGCCAGCTCGTTGGCCGAGCCGCTCGAGCGCATCGCCGACATCGTTCCCTGGTTCGCGCACAATGCATTCATTCACTATTTGTCGCCGCGTGGTCTCGAGCAATACACGGGCGGCGGATGGGGCACGCGCGACGTCACGCAAGGGCCCGTGGAGCTGTTGCTGGCCGCGGGCCACACCGCGCCGATTCGCGATCTGATCGTGCGCGTGATGCGCGCGCAGAACGCCGATGGCGACTGGCCGCAATGGTTCATGTTCTTCGAGCGCGAGCGCGCGATCCGGGCGGGCGATTCGCATGGCGACATCGTGTTCTGGCCGGTGCTGGCGCTCGCTCAATATCTGATCGCGTCCGCGGACTCGACCCTGCTCGACGAGCGTGTCCCGTTCTTCGAGGGCGAGCAGGCCACCGTGTGGCAGCACGTCGAGCGGGCGCTCGCGTTGGTCGAGCGGCGTGTGATTCGCGGCACGGCGCTCGCGGCCTACGGGCACGGCGATTGGAACGACGCGCTGCAGCCGGCCGACCCTGCGATGCGCGAGCACATGTGCAGCGCCTGGACCGTCACGCTGCACTATCAGATGCTGACGACGCTGGCGCGAGCGCTGCGCCTCGTCGGCCGTGCTAGCGAAGCACCGCGTTTCGAGCAATGGGCCGTCAGGGTGCGCGAGGACTTCCAGCGTTTGCTGATCGTCGACGGCGTACTCGCGGGCTATGCCTTGTTCGAAGGCGACGCGGTGCGCTACCTGCTGCATCCGCGCGATTCCGTCAGCGGCGTGCGGTACAGCTCGCTCGCGATGATTCATGCGCTGCTCGAAGACTTGCTCACGCCCGAGCAGGCCCGCGAGCACATGCGCCTGATGGACGAGCATTTGCTCGGTCCGGACGGTATGCGCTTGTTCGACCGGCCGATGCCGTATCACGGCGGGCCGCAGCGATTTTTCCAGCGCGCGGAGAGCGCGACGTTCTTCGGACGCGAGATCGGACTCATGTACATGCATGCGCATTTGCGCTATGCGCAGGCGCTCGCGCGCATGGGCGAGGCCGACCGCTTCTTCAAGGCGCTGTGTCAGGCGAGCCCGATCGGCATTCGCCAGCTCGTTCCGCAGGCGACGCTGCGGCAGGCGAACTGCTATTACTCCAGCTCCGACGCGGCGTTCGAGGATCGCTATCAAGCGAGCGCCCACTACGAGCGCATCAAGCTCGGCAAGGTCGGGCTCGATGGCGGTTGGCGCGTGTATTCGAGCGGGGCGGGCATTGCGTTGGGGCTGATCGTGCGGCGGTTTCTCGGCATCAACCTGGAGGCGAGCGCGCTCAGTTTGGATCCCGTCATTCCGACGGCGCTTACGGGGCTGCGGGTGGAGCTCGAATTGTTCGGCAAGCCGCTCGAGATCGTGTATGAGATTCGCGGCTGCGGCGTCGCGGCAGTGGCGATCAACGGCGTGCAAGTGCAGTTCGAGCGCGAGGCGAATCCGTATCGCCCCGGCGCCGCGCGTGTGCCGTTGAGCGAGCTGCGCAAGCTGCTGGGAGCGAGCCAGAACGTGATGCGGGTGATGACCGGCTGACGCGCCCCGGTTGAGCCTCTCGCCGGGAGAGGTGCCGGAGGTACACTCCAGGGCATGCGCACCCCTCCCGCCGCTTTCTACATCGATCCGGCGCGGCTCGACGCCGAGCGCGACTCGGTGTTCGCGCGCTCATGGCAGCTCGTCGGACATGTCGAGCAACTGGCGCGGCCGGGCGACTATTTCACGACCCAGCTCGGCACCGAGCCGCTGCTGTTCACGAATGACGCCGGCACGCTGCGTGGATTCTTCAATGTGTGCCGGCACCGCGCCGGTCCGGTCGCGCTCGGCTGCGGCAACGCGCAGCGCCTGTCCTGCCGCTATCACGGCTGGACCTACGATCTCTCGGGTCAGCTCGTGCGCGCGATGGAAATGGACGGCGCTGTCGGCTTCGATCCTGCGCAGATCCGCCTGCAAGAGATTGCCGTGCAGCGCTTCGGTCCGTTGCTGTTCGTGGCGCTCGATCCGAACACGCGCCCGTTCGACGATTTCCACCCTGGGGTGAGCGCGCATTGCGAATCGCTCGGCCTCGCCCGCATGCGTCACGTGACGACTCGCGACTATCCGGTCGAGGCGAACTGGAAGGTGTACGTCGACAACTATCTCGAGGGCTATCACATTCCGCTCGTGCATCCCTCGCTCAATCGCGAGCTTGACTATCGCCGCTACATCACCGAGCTCGGGCCGCGACACGTGCTGCAGTACGCGCCGATCAAGAAAGGCACGGCGCAGCACTATCGCGCGAGCAGCGACGGCACGCAGGCGTTCTACTACTGGCTGTTCCCGAACATCATGCTGAACATCTACGAGGGCCAGCTGCAGACGAACATCGTGATTCCCGTCGACGCGAATCACACGGTCGTCCGCTTCGAGTGGTACGCGTTCGAGCCGCTGCCCGATCCGGCCACGCACGAGCGCTGGAATGAGCTGGCGCGCTTCAGCGAAGAGATTCAGGCGGAAGACGCGTCGATCTGCGCGGCCGTGCAGAACAACCTGCGCTCACGTGCGTACGTCCCCGGCCCGTACTCGCCGCAGCGGGAGGCGGGCGTCAGGTTGTTCCATCGCTTGATGGGCGCGAGCTAGACAGCCGCTCCAGGAGTCCATATCCGCTGACGAGAAGGAGGGCGATGCCGGTCAGCGCGAGCGGAATCGCGTTCACGCCGCTCTCGGCGCCGATCACGCCGACGAGCGCGGGCAACAAGGTGAGCCCGATCGCCGCGGAGGCGATCTGAACACCGATGGCGTTCGTGCCGTGCGCCGCGCCCAGTCGCGCCGGCGTGAGCGAGATGAGCCACGGAAAGATCGGGCCGCACGCGAAGCCGATCACGGCGGCCGCCGCGATGCTCACGAACGCCTGCTCGCTGAGCGCGAGCGCGATCGTGGCGACGACGAGCGCGCTCATGCAGCCGAACAACCAACGCGACAACGAGCGAACGTGCACGAGGCCGAATACGATGCGCGCGGCCATCAACGATCCCCAGAAGATGCTGACGGCGGCGCCGGCCGTCGCCATGGGAACGTCGCGTCCCTCGCTCAGCAGCGTGAACAACCAGGCGCCCGTCGATGCCTCGAGCCCGCAGTAGAGAATGAAGACGCATGCGCTCAACAAGGTCGCCGGCAGCCGCAACGTTGCCGCGAGGGGTGCCTGCGGCGTCTGCGCGTGAGCTGCGCTTTCCGCCGCCGGCCAGAGTCGACGCGTCGCTACGAACGCGAGCGCCAGCGCGAGTTGCGCGGCACCGACGATGATGTAACCGCGCCGCCAGTCGTTGTCCGCAAGCAGCACCGCTGTCATGAGCGCTGGGCCGATCGTCGTGCCCAAGCCGAAGAAGGCATGCAGCATGTTCACCGTGCGCGGCGAATAATTGTGAGCCGCGAAGGCGTTCAATCCGGTATCGATCGCGCCGGCGCCGAGGCCGCCGAGCAGTCCGAACGCGACGACGACTTCCCAGCGAGGGGCGAGCGAGTAGGCGATGAGGGCGAGCGCCGTCGCGAAACACGACGATGCCAACAAGCCGCCGAGACGGATCCTGCGCAGGATCGCGCCGCTCAGAAAGCTCGCGCTCGTGTAACCGACCGTAGTAGAAATGAAGAGCGCGCCCAGGGCGTCGAGCGGCAGACCGAATGTCTGCCGCATCGAGGGCCAGGCGACGCCGAGCAAGCCGTCGGGGAGGCCGAGGCTGACGAAGGCGGCGAACGATAGCAACAGTAGCGGTCGGGATGCCGCCGCTACACCGCTGGGGCTCAACGTTTGGCGCCGCCGCCTTCCTTTTGCACCAGGTAGTCGATGAGCGCGAACATCTCGTTCACGCCGCCAGCCGATTGCACGTTCAGTCGATACTTGCCGTTCACGACGATCGTCGGCGTCGAGTCGATGCGCGCAGCGCGCAGCCACGCTTCGGTGCGCGTGATCGCGGCTTGTACACCGAACGACTTCGACGCATTGATGAAGTCCTCGGCCTTCACGCCCGCCGTGCGTTCATAGAACTTCGCGATCTGCTCCATCGTCGGCTGCGGATTCTTCAAGCGGTTCGTCCTGCGATCGACGACGGCGAGCTCGCCGGTCTCCCAGATCGCCTTCAGCATTTCATCGTGGGTCTTGTCGCGAATGCCGAGCGCCTCCGCGGTCAGGAACGCGCGCTGAAACAACGGCCAACTTTCCGCGGAATTGAACGACGCGTGGCGATACACGAACTCGGCGTTGTCGGGCAAGGTCGCCTGCAGCTGCTTCGCGAGTGGATGGAACGAGTAACAGGCCGGGCAGGCGTAGGAGAACGCTTCGGCCACTTCGATCTTCCCGGGCGCAACGTTCGTCGGCGCGCTCGGGCGCAACAGGAAGTAGTGCTTGCCTTCGACCCATTGCTGGGCGGACGCGACCGTCGGCGTCAGCACCGGCAGCAGCAAGCTCGCCATGGCGATCAGGATTCGCATGTATCGCTCCGTCATGAGGGAAATTCGACGCGAGGAAGTGTAGTGCAATGCGGGCGCGGAGGGGCGTGGGAAAGTGACGGGCCGGCCTCGCTGGGCGTCGTCAGCAGGTCGAATGTATACCGCTGCGTCCCTTTGTTGACCCTTTCGAATCGCACTTTTTATACTCGCGAGTATAGAAAGGACATGCGAGTAGGATCGCTCGCTCCCCTGACGCAGTCGCAGCATTTCTTCGGAGTGTTGAGCTATGAAGAGCAGCGCCGGTGCCGCGCGACTCGAGAGCGCGGGAACGATGGCGGACAGCGATGTCGAGCGGCCGCTGCGCTTCGTCAGCGCCGCCTCGCTGTTCGACGGTCACGATGCGGCGATCAACATGATCCGCCGCCTGCTGCAAGCGCACGGCGCCGAGGTCGTGCATCTCGGTCACAATCGCAGCGTCGCGGACATCGTGCGCGCCGCCATTCAGGAGGATGCGGACGCGATCGCGGTGTCCTCCTATCAGGGCGGCCACAACGAATACTTCACGTACATGGTCGATATGCTGCGGGAGAAGGGCGTCGGCCACATTCGCGTCGTGGTCGGCGGCGGCGGCACGATCGCCCCGCACGAGGTCGAAGCGCTCGAGCGCCACGGCGTCGAAAAGATCTACACGCCCGAAGATGGGCGCCGCCTCGGCCTGGACGGCATGATCGATGACGTTTTCAAGCGGGTGCGCGCGGCGCGCAAGCCGGCGTACACCTTCTCGCCGCTCAATCTGCGTGACCAGAGCCAGCTCGCGCGCGCGATCTCGATGGTCGAAGCCGCGCCAGCCGACGGCAGCGACGACATTCGACGCGCGCTCGCCGCTTCCAAGAGCCGCACTCCCGTGCTGGGTTTGACCGGCACCGGCGGCGCGGGCAAGTCCAGCCTCAACGACGAGCTGCTGCAACGCTTCTTGCGGCATTTTCCTGGCCGGCAGATCGCGGTACTGGCGATGGACCCGACCCGACGCCGCTCGGGCGGCGCGCTGCTCGGCGATCGTATTCGCATGAATTCGCTGGCCGCGAACGAAGTGTTCATGCGCTCGTTGGCGACGCGGCGGCGGAACTCGGCGACGAGCGCGGTCTTGAGTGAAGTGATCGGGCTGCTGAAGCTCGCGAAGTTCGATCTCATCATCGTCGAGACCGCCGGCATCGGTCAGTCCGATACCGAGATCGCGGATCTCGTCGATCTGTCGGCTTACGTGATGACGAGCGAGTACGGCGCCGCGAGTCAGCTCGAGAAGATCGACATGCTGGACTTCGCCGACGTGATCGTCCTCAACAAGTTCGAGAAGCGCGGCGCGGAGGATGCGTTGCGCGATGTCCGCAAGCAGTGGCGGCGCAATCATCGTGATCAGGCGCAGCTGTCCGATGCCGAGGTGCCGGTCTTCCCGACGATCGCCAGCCGCTTCAACGATCCGGGCGTGAATCGCCTGTTCGCCGAGCTCTGCCGGCTGCTCGATGCGAAGGCGCAAGCGGCTGGCGCGAATGCGGCCGCGTGGCACGTCGCGGATCCTGGCGCGACGGAATTCGTCTCCCGCGATCCGTTGATTCCAGGAACCCGCATGCGGTATCTCGCCGAGATCGCCGCGGCCGGCCGGAAAGCACGCGAGGAAATCGAAGCTTCGGTCGCGGCCGCCCGCCGCGCCTTCGGGTTCCATGAGTCGCTGAAGGCGTTGCATGACCCGGCGCTGCCGAGTCCGCTCGAACGCTTCGCGGACGACGCGGTGACCGATGCGTCGCTCGAATCGGCGCGCCGCGAGCTGCGTGCGGCGTACAACGCGAGCCTCGACGCGATCGGCCCGGAAGGGGTCGGCGAGCTGAAGCGCTGGGCGCAGCGCGCGCGCGGCGTCACGGACGAAAAGTATGCATACAAGGTCCGCGACCGCGTCATCTCCGGCGACAACTACACGCTCTCGCTGAGCGGCAATCCCATCCCGAAAATCGCCGTGCCGCGGTTCGGCGATTGGGGCGAGACGCTGCGCTTCATCCTCACGGAGAATCTGCCCGGCGCGTATCCCTACACGGGCGGCGTGTATCCCTATCGTCGCGAAGCGGAAGATCCCATTCGCATGTTCGCGGGCGAAGGCGGTCCTGAGCGCACCAATCGCCGCTTTCATTATCTCGCGCGTGGGCACGAGGCCACGCGATTGTCGACCGCGTTCGACTCGACGACGTTGTACGGCGAAGACCCGGATACGCGCCCGGACGTCTACGGGCGCGTGGGCAACTCAGGCGTATCGATCGCCACGCTCGACGACATGAAGAAGCTGTATTCCGGCTTCGATCTCTGCGCGCCGGCGACGTCGGTGTCGATGACGATCAACGGCCCGGCGCCGATGATCCTGGCGATGTTCATGAACACGGCAATCGATCAGCGGGTCGAGCGCTTCCTGCGCGAGCAGGGCCGCTGGCCGGCGGCGGAACGCACGATCGCAGCGGTACACGAGGACATTCGCGCGCGCGGCGGCATCGTGCCGCACTACGAGGGCGAGCTGCCGGACGGTCACGATGGCACCGGGATTGCGCTGCTCGGTATGACGAGCGAGCAATTGATCGGGGAGGGTGTGTTGAGCGCCGAGGAACATGCGCGCCTCGCCGCCGAGGCGAAGGCGCTCGTGCGCGGCACGGTGCAGGCGGACATCCTGAAGGAGGACCAGGCGCAGAACACCTGCATTTTCTCGACCGAGTTCGCCCTGCGCATGATGGGCGACGTGCAGCAGTACTTCATCGATCACAAGGTGCGCAATTTCTATTCCGTATCGATCTCGGGCTATCACATCGCCGAGGCCGGTGCGAATCCGATCAGTCAGCTCGCCTTCACGCTCGCGAACGGCTTCACGATCGTCGAGTACTATCTCGCGCGCGGCATGAAGATCGACGACTTCGCGCCGAACCTGTCGTTCTTTTTCTCGAACGGCATGGACCCCGAGTACGCGGTGATCGGTCGCGTCGCCCGTCGCATCTGGGCGCGCGCGATGCGCGACCTGTATGGCGGCGGCGCCCGCAGTCAGATGCTGAAGTACCACATTCAGACCTCGGGCCGCTCGCTGCACGCGCAGGAAATCCAGTTCAACGACATCCGCACGACGCTGCAGGCGCTGTATGCGTTGTTGGACAACTGCAATTCGCTGCACACGAACGCGTACGACGAAGCGTTGACGACGCCGACGGAAGAAAGCGTGCGCCGCGCAGTCGCGATCCAGCTCATCATCAATCGCGAGCTGGGACTCAACAAGAACGAGAACGCCTGGCAAGGCTCGTTCTTCATGGAGCAGCTCACCGATCTCGTCGAGGAGGCGGTTTACAAGGAGTTCGATTCGATTTCGGAGCGCGGTGGCGTGCTTGGCGCGATGGAGACGATGTATCAGCGCGGCAAGATCCAGGAGGAAAGCATGCACTACGAGCGGTTGAAGCACGACGGATCGCTGCCGCTGATCGGCGTGAACACGTTCTTGTCGGCGCACGACGCGGGCGAGGCCCACAAGCACGCCGCGCTCATTCGCTCCACGACCGCGGAAAAGGATTTTCAGGTGGCCGCGGTGCGCGCCTTCCAGGCTCGCAATGCCGCCGCGGCGCCGGTCGCGCTCGAGCAGTTGCAGCGCGCGGCCACTGCCGGCGGCAACGTGTTCGCGGAGCTCATGAACGCCGTCAAGGTGTGCTCGCTCGGCCAGATCTCGCGAGCCCTGTACGAAGTCGGTGGCCAGTACCGCCGCAATGTTTGATCGAGGAGACGCTATGACCGATGGACAGCCGCGAATCGCCCCCATGAACGTGAATTCGGCAGGATGGCGCTCGCGCCTGCACGTGCCGCATCCGCCCGCGCGGCCGGGCGATACGCCCGATTTCAGTTATGTGCGGATCTCTGCCGCGGGCGCCGTCGCACGGCCGGAAGTGACGGCGAAGGCGCGCGATGTCGAGCAGCTCGCGTCGACGCTCGTGCGGGTTCTCGATGAGAGCCATCGTGACGTCGGTCCGTGGAATCCGCATCTCGACGCGACGGAGCTGCAGATCGGCCTGCGCCACATGCTGCTGACAAGGCTGATGGACGACCGCATGCAGCGCATGCAGCGGCAGGGCCGCATCTCCTTCTACGTTCGTTCGTTTGGCGAAGAGGCGGTGTCCGTCGCGTCGGCGATGGCGCTGCGTCCGGACGACATGCTGTTCCCCTCGTATCGCAATCAAGGGCTGCAGATCGCGCGCGGCCGCAGCCCGGTCGAGCTCATGTGCCAGTGCCTGTCGAACACGCGCGACATGTGCAAGGGGCGGCAGATGCCGGTGTTCTATCACACGCGCGCGGGCAACATCTTCTCGATCTCGGGCAATCTCGCGACCCAGTATCCGCAAGCCGTCGGCTGGGCGATGGCATCGGCGATCAAAGGCGAGGATCGCATCGCCGCGAGCTGGATCGGCGAGGGCAGCACGTCCGAGGCTGACTATCACTACGGCATGACGTTCGCGTCGGTCTACCAGGCGCCGGTGATTCTCAATGTCGTGAACAACCAATGGGCGATCTCGACGTTTCAAGGTTTCGCGGGCGGCGAGCGGCGCACGTTCGCCGAGAGCGCGCACGGCTATGGATTTCCCGGCATTCGCGTCGACGGCAATGATTTCCTCGCGGTCTATGCCGTCACGCAATGGGCCGCCGAGCGCGCCCGCAAGGGAGGCGGGCCGACGTTGATCGAGCACGTCACGTATCGCGCAGGCGCGCATTCGACGAGCGACGATCCATCGCGCTACCGGCCGAAGGACGAATACAAGCTGTGGCCGCTCGGCGACCCGGTGGAGCGGCTCAAGCTGCACCTGATCGCGCTCGGCGAATGGTCGGAGGAGCGGCACGCGGCGCTCGAAAAGGAGCTCGAAGCGCATGTCGCGGCGTGCTGGAAGGAGGCGCTCGAAGCAGGGCAGATGAACGACGGCCCGCAGCTCGATCCGCTCACGATGTTCGAGGACGTGTTCAAGGACATGCCGACCCACCTGCGGCGGCAGCGCGAGCAATTCGAGCGCGGAGCGAAATAACGTGGCACAAATGAACATGATCCAGGCGCTGAACTCGGCGCTGGACACGATGCTCGCGCGCGACCCCGCGGTCGTGCTGCTCGGTCAGGACATCGGCTACTTCGGCGGCGTGTTCCGCGTCACCGACGGTCTGCAGCGCAAATACGGCGAGCACCGCGTGCTCGACGCGCCGATCGCGGAAGGCGGCATCATCGGCGCGGCGATCGGCATGGGCGTGAACGGGCTGCGCCCGGTGGCCGAAATCCAGTTCGCCGACTATGTGTACCCGGCGTTCGACCAGATCGTGAGCGAGCTCGCGCGTCTGCGTTATCGCAGCGCCGGCGAATTCTACGCGCCCGTCACGGTGCGCATGCCGACGGGCGGCGGCATCCGCGGCGGGCAGACGCACTCGCAGAGTCCGGAAGGCATCTTCACGCACGTCAGCGGCCTGAAGGTCGTCGTGCCATCGAATCCGTACGACGCGAAAGGCCTGTTGATCAGCGCGATCGAGGACGACGATCCAGTCATCTTCTTCGAGCCGAAGCGCATCTACAACGGTCCGTTCGACGGCGATCCGCACAAGCCGGCGGTGCCGTGGAGTGTTCATCCGAAGGGCGAGGTTCCCGAGGGCTATTACACGGTGCCGTTGTCGAAGGCGGTGGTCGTGCGTCCCGGCGATGCCGTGACCATTCTGACGTACGGCACGGAGGTTCATGTCGCCGAGGCCGCAGTGAGGCAGGCAGGCATCGATGCCGAGATCATCGACGTGCGCACGCTCGTGCCGCTCGATGTCGAGACGATCGCGGCTTCGGTTCGCAAGACGGGCCGCTGCGTCGTCGTCCACGAGGCGACCCGCTTCAGCGGCTTCGGCGCCGAGCTGTCGAGCACGATCCAAGAGGAATGCTTCTGGGACCTGGAAGCGCCGATCCAGCGGGTGACGGGCTGGGACACGCCGTACCCGCACGCCTTCGAGTGGGAATACTTCCCGGGACAGCAGCGCATCGCCGCCGCGTTGCGCACAGTGATGGAGGAGCAATGAGCCGCTTCGTCTTCAAGCTGCCCGATCTGGGCGAAGGCACGGTCGACGCCGAAATCGTCGCCTGGCGAGTGAAGCTCGGCGACGTCGTGAAGGAAGACGACATCGTCGCCGAAGTGATGACGGAAAAGGCGGTCGTCGAAGTCTCGGCGCCGGTTTCAGGCAAGATCGTTGCGATCGCGGGCGAGCCCGGCGATCGCATTCCGGTGGGCACCGAGCTGATCGCGTTCGATCTCGAGTCCGCGTCCTCGAGCGTCGCAAGCATGAGCACGGCCGCTCCCGCGCGCAGCGCGAACACGGCGGAGGCCGCGGCGCCTGCGTCAGCCGAGCCGACGGTCACGCGCAAGACGACGGGTGCCGCGGAGCCGGTGCCGATTCAGCGCGCGCGCGTGCGAACGTCACCCGCCATCCGCCGCCAGGCTCGCGAGGCCGGTATCGATCTGCACGGCGTGGCCGGGTCGGGGCCGCACGGCCGCATCACACGCCAGGATTTCGACGCCGTCGTCGCGGCCGGTGGCGCGGCTCGACCGGCACCATCGCACGCCGACGGCGAGGAAGGCGAGATCGACGAAGTCAAGGTCATCGGCCTGCGGCGCGTGATCGCTCAACGCATGGTCGATGCCAAGCGCACGATTCCGCACTTCGCCTATGTCGAGGAGATCGACGTCACCGAGCTCGAATCCTTGCGCACGCATTTGAACGCCACGCGCCAGCGCAACGAGCAGCTGAGCTATCTGCCATTTCTGGTCATTGCATTGACCCGCGCATTGCGTGAGTTCCCCGAGTGCAATGCGTTGTACGATGCCGAGCGCAACGTCCTGCGGCGGCATCGGGCCGTGCACGTCGGCATCGCGACCCAGACGCCCGACGGGCTCAAGGTTCCGGTCGTGCGCAACGCGCAAAGCCGCACGCTGTGGGACATTGCCGCCGAGATCCGCCGCGTAGCGGAGGCCGCGCGCACGAATACGGCGACGCGCGAGGAGCTGAGCGGCTCGACGATTACGCTGTCGAGCCTCGGCAAGCTCGGCGGCATCGTCTCCACGCCGATCATCAATGCGCCGGAGCTCGCGATCATCGGCGTGAATCGCGCGGTCGAGCGGCCGGTCGTGATCGGCGGTGCCGTCGCCGTACGTCGCATGATGAATCTGTCGTCGTCGTTCGATCATCGTTTCATCGATGGCCATGTCGCTGCCGCGCTCATTCAAGCGCTCAAGGACATGCTCGAACACCCGGCGATGCTGTTCATCCCCGGCGAGTCGGGTTGAGCGAGCCGTCATGCGCTCGGTCATGTGAGCCGCGTGAAGCGAACGCCGCCTCTCGCGTGCGTTTCGCCCAGTCGAAGTCCAGGAGCATCGTTCGTAGCCGTGAAGAAGGCACCGAAAAAATCACCGCCGCAGCTGGCGACGGTCGCATTGTGGCAATCGCCCGACGAGCGCGTTCGCGATCGGGAAAAGAAGCGTTACGCCGTGATCCTCACGGCCGCGCGCTGCTTTCGCGAGCGCGGCTATCACAACACTTCGATCGACGACGTCGCGCGGGCGCTGAACGTCACGAAGCCGACCGTGTATCACTACGTCGAGAACAAGGAACAGCTCCTGTTCGAGTGTTTCCACGCGGGCTTGCGTCAGATCAAGGAGGCGTTCGAGGAGATCGAAGACTCCCGGGCGACGGCGCTGGAACGGCTGTCCTCCGTGATGACGCGCTACGCGGAGGCGATCACGTCCGATTTCGGCTGGTGCATGGTGCAGGCCGAGAATCAGGACTTGAGCGCCGCGATGAGCAGGAAGGTGCGCGCGCTCAAATCCGAGATCGACCAGGGCCTGCGCGGCCTGATCAAGGAAGGCGCGCTCGACGGCTCGATCCGCAAGTGCGACGCGAAGATCACGGCGTTCGCGCTCGCCGGCGCGATGAACTGGATTGCCTACTGGTATCGCGCCGACGAATCGCTCAGCGCGGCTCAAGTCGCCGAGCGCTTCGTCGAGCTGTTTCAGCTCGGTCTCGAAGCGCGCGGCAAGGGCTCGCCACGCAGAGGCGATTCGTAGGCCCGCGGCATCACGTCTTCAGTCGATATCCCGTCTTGAACATCCAGCCGATGATGGCGATGAAGATCGCCATGAACAGCACGGTCATCGCGAGGCTGATGCCGACGCCCACGTCCGAGATGCCGTAGAAGCTCCAGCGAAAGCCGCTGATCAGATACACGACGGGATTGAACAGCGTGATCTTCTGCCATACCGGCGGCAGCATGCTGATCGAATAGAAACTGCCGCCCAGGAACGCGAGCGGCGTGATGACGAGGATCGGGATGACCTGCAGCTTCTCCCAGCCGCTGGCCCAGATGCCGATGATGAAGCCGAACAGGCTGAACGTGACGGACGTCAGCACCAGAAACGCGACCATCCAGACCGGATGCTGGATCTCGAATGGCACGAACACGCGCGCGGTCGCGAGAATGACGAGCCCGAGCATGATCGACTTCGAGGCCGCGGCCCCGACATAGCCGGTCACGATCTCCACGAACGACACGGGCGCGGACAGCACTTCGTAGATCGTGCCCGCGTAGCGCGGCATGTAGATGCCGAAGGAGGCGTTCGAGATGCTCTCGGTCAGGATCGACAGCATGATGAGGCCCGGCACGATGAACGCGCCGTAGCTGACCCCCTCCACCTCCGCGATGCGCGAGCCGATGGCAGCGCCGAAGACGACGAAATACAGCGAGGTCGAGATGACGGGCGAGGCGATGCTCTGCACGAGCGTGCGAAACCAGCGCGCCATTTCGAAGTGGTAGATCGCGCGAATGGCGTACGTGTTCATCGCTTGCCTCCGATCAGGGTCACGAAGATCTCCTCGAGCGAGCTTTCCTCGGTGTGCAGGTCCTTGAAGTCGATGCCGAGCTCGTTCAGCTGCCGCAGCAGGCTCGCGATGCCGGTCGAATCCGTCTGAGTGTCGAACGTGTAGACGAGCTGCGTGCCTTCGGCCGTGAGCTCGAGCTGGCGGTTCGCCAGCTGCGGCGGGATCGCCGTGAGCGGTGCCTGCAAATGCAGCGTGAGCTGCTTGCGGCCGAGCTTGCGCATCAACACGTTCTTGTCTTCCACCAGCACGATCTCGCCGCGATTGATGACGCCGATGCGATCGGCCATTTCCTCGGCTTCCTCGATGTAGTGCGTCGTCAGGATGATCGTCACGCCGTTCTCGCGCAGCGCCCGCACCATGTCCCACATGCCTCGGCGCAGCTCCACGTCGACGCCCGCGGTCGGCTCGTCGAGAAACAGGATCTGCGGCTCGTGCGAGAGCGCCTTCGCGATCAGGACCCGCCGCTTCATGCCGCCGGAGAGCGCCATGATCTTCGAATCCTTCTTCTCCCACAGCGACAGGTCGCGCAGCACCTTTTCGAGATAGGCGTCGTTCGGCGGCATGCCGAACAGCCCGCGGCTGAACTTCATCGTCGCCCATACGCTTTCGAACGCGTCCGTCGACAGCTCTTGCGGCACGAGCCCGATCTTTGCGCGCGCCGCGCGGAACTCGCGGACGATGTCGTGCCCGTCGGCAAGCACCGTTCCGGAGGTCGGCTTGACGATGCCGCAGATGATGTTGATGAGGGTCGTCTTGCCCGCGCCGTTCGGTCCGAGCAGCGCGAAGATCTCGCCGCGCCGGATCGTGAGGTCCACGCCCTTCAGGGCGCGAAAGCCGCCTTCGTAGGTCTTGACGAGATCGGACACGGCAATGATGGGCTGCACGCAGGCTCCTCGGGGTCACGCAAACGGGCTGAATTATAGAGACGCACGAGCGTGCGTGTGGCCGACATTGCTGAGAGCCGGTCAAGACGTTGTTGACTTGTTGTGATACAGGACGGTCGGACGCAGCGTCGTTGGTTCGCGCCGCCCCCATGACGGTGCGCGCGAACTCCGTGACGCGGTCCGCGGGCGTGTGGGGCGGGCCCTGCGCCGATGACGGTGGCGAACTTCGGGCTTACGGCGTCTGCCGTGCGTGCTTGCGCAGGAACTTGTCGAGCGCGTTCGCGAATGCCTCACGGTCGCGCGCGCTCAGTGCGGCCGGCCCGCCGGTGGCAACGCCGCTGCCGCGCAGCTCATCCATGAAGTTGCGCATCGACAGGCGCTCCCGGATGTTGTCGCGCGTATAGAGCTCGCCGCGGGGATTCAGCGCATGCGCGCCTTTCTCGATCGCAGCGGCCGCGAGCGGAATATCGGCAGTGATGACCAGATCGCCGGGCGCGGTGACGGCCACGATGTGCTTGTCGGCGACATCGAAGCCGCTCGCCACTTGCGTGAAGCGAATGAACGGTGATTGCGGAATGCGCATGCCTTGATTGGCAACCAATGTCGTCAGGACGTTGGCGCGCTCCGCGGCCCGAAACAATATCTCTTTGATGACGCCAGGGCAGGCGTCGGCGTCGACCCAGATGTTCATCGCGGCAGCTTACACTTATCGGTCTGCCGGGCTAAGCTCGCCCGATGTATCGGGACGATGTATTGATTCGGCACGACGCGCTGCGCGTGGAAGATTTGCATGCGCTGATGGACTACGTGCGTCAGGCGCGAGTACTCGATTCACTCGTGTCGGACGAGGCCGCGGCGGACAGCGCGGCGACGCAGTGGGTCGTCGACAAGAGCATCCGCGATACGCAGGAAGTGCAGCTCTCCGACGATGTGCGGGCACGGCTCGCCGGCATCGAGCGCGGCTGGGTCAGCCGATACATCGAGCCGTTCTACGCGGTCGAGGTTCGCGACAGCGAGCCATGGCAGATCCTGCGCTACGGCCCCGGCGGTCACTACATTCCGCACGTGGATGCCGAGACGTTGTTCAAGGACGACGACGGGCTGGAGCTGTGGGAGAAGACGCTCGACCGTGACCTGTCGGTCGTCTGCTTCCTGAACGACGATTTCGCCGGCGGCGAGCTGGTTTTTCCGCAGCTCGATCTGGCGATCGAGCCGCGCGCCGGCACGCTGGTGTGCTTTCCCTCCGATCACAACTTCATTCATGGCGTGAACCGCGTGCGCTCCGGTCATCGCTACACCCTGGTCTCGTGGCTGCGCATCGCCGGCATGCCGACACCCGATGAGATCAATGAGCAGACGATGGACGAGTACGATCGCCACTGGCCGGAACAGATCGAGCAGCGGTCCCGCATCGGCAAAGCCGGCAGGAAGGTATGAATGTCTAGGATTGGTTATTTCTTGGTCGTGAAGCCAGAACAGGCGGACGAACTCGTGCACGACCCTGCCACCGTCGCTGCTTTCCTGGCCGACGCCGTCGAGGATCAGGACGAATTGGGTGCGGACTTTCTGGATGTCGACAAGTCGTGGCACGGCATCCACTTCTTGCTGACCGGCAGCGCGACCCCGGGAGACGGGCCGCTGGCGTCGGTCGTATTCGCGCCGACGACGATCGGCGCGGATGTGGGGCACGGTCCCGCGCGCTTGTTGATGCCGCCCGAGGTGATCGAAGTCAGCAAGGCGCTCGCGCCCATGACGGCGGACAAGCTCAAGCGCCAGTGCGACTGGAACGTCATGAACGAGCGCGAGATCTATCCGCAAGGATGGACGGCGGGCGACGAGGACTACATCGCCGAAAACTTTGCTGCCCTCAAGAAGCTCTACGATTCGGCCGCGCGGCGCCAGATGGCGATCGTGCAGTGGATCCTGTGAGGCGCCGCCGCGGGTAGCGTGCGATGGGCCACGGTCGCTGGCGGCGCTGTCAGGCCCTCTTTCTCGCGAGCAGCCAGACGCCGCTCAACACGAGCGTCGTGCCGATCGCGATCGCGAGCGTAAAGGGCTCGTCGAGCAGCCAGACGCTGAGCAGGATCGTCGACAACGGCCCGATCATTCCCATTTGCGAGGCGAGCGATGCGCCGATCTTGTCGATCGCCATCATCACCAGGAGCACGGGCACGAACGTGCACAGCGCGGCGTTCAGGATCGCGAGCCAGATGACCTCGGGCGCGACGATCATCGCGCTCGGCGGCCGCAGCAGGAAGAATTGTCCGATGCACAGCACGCACGCGACGCTGGTCGCGAGGCCCGAAAGGCGCAAGGCGCCGAGCCGTTTCACGGCCGTGCCGCTGAAGACGAGATACAGCGCATAGCTGATCGCGCTCGCGAAGACGAGCACCGCGCCGAGCACCGCATGGCTGCCGCTCGAGCGAACGTCCTGGCCGAAGACGACGAGCACGCCGGCGTAGCTGAGCGCGAGTGCGCCCCATTGCGCACGACTGGCGCGATGACCGAACAGCACAATGCTGAGCACGAGCACGATCGTTGGATTGAGATACAGAATCAGGCGCTCGAAGCTCGCGCTGATGTACTGCAAGCCCGCGAAGTCGAGAAAGCTCGCGAGATAGTAGCCGCTGAAACCCAGCCCGATGACCACGCGCCAATCGTGCCGAGTGAGCGGCGGCGCGTTGCGGCTCGTCCACCATGCCAGCAGCGCGAACGGCGGCAGCGCGAAGAGCATGCGGTACATGATGACGGTGATCGCATCGACCCCGTAGCGATAGGACAGCTTCACGATCACGGCCTTGCCCGAGAACGCGATGGCGCCCGCGGCGCCGAGCAACAGTCCGGTGAGTAGCGTGCGGCGCTCGGGCGAAGTGGCCGATGCGGCCCGCGCGTCGTGGCTCGGCGCATTCACCGAGCCGCGAGGGTGATGTTCGGGGCGGGGACTAATATCGCTGTACCTCGCCCTTAGTGTGCCATCGGCGAACCCGTGACGGCCTCACGAATGGCGATGGCGCCATCGAGGCCGATCACTGGCGCGCGACGTTGCGGCACGGCGGAGCGCTACTTCTGCTCCGCCGGCTCGTGCGTTTCCTTGCTGCCGAGGCTCGCGATCATCGCGTCGACCTTGCGGCTGACGTGCTGCGGCGATTTCGTGCCGCGCGCGAACACCGCATACACCGCCGGCACGACGAGGAGCGTCAGGAACACCGACACCATCACGCCATAGAAGACGACGACACCGATGGGCAACCGCTGCTCCGCGCCCGCGCCCGTCGCGACCAGGAATGGAATCGCGCCGAACGCCGTACACAGGCTCGTCATCAGCACCGGACGCAAGCGCGTCACCGCGCCCTGCACGATTGCCTCGGTGAACTCGACCCCGCGATCGCGCAATTGGTTCGCGAACTCGACGATCAGCACGCCGTTCTTCGCCGCGATGCCGATCAGCATCACGACCGCGATCTGACTGAAGATGTTGATCGTGAGCCCCGCGATTTTCAGGCCGAACACCGCGCCGATGACCGCGAGCGGCACCGTCGCCATGATGATGAGCGGATGCACGAAGCTCTCGAATTGCGCCGCGAGCACCAGGAACACGATCGCAAGCGCGAAAAAGAACGTGAAGTAGAGCTGCTGCCCCGTGCGAACGTATTCGCCGGATTCGCCGTCCCACATCAGCGTAGCGCCCGCGGGCAGCTCCCGGGCCACTGTCTGCTGGAACCATTTCACCGCGTCGCCCATCGTGTAACCCGGCGCGAGATCCGCGGAGATTTCGATCGACCGCAGGCGGTTGAAGCGCGGCAGCTCGACCGCGCCGGCCATCTCCTCGACATTCACGAGATTCGACAGCGGAATCAGTTCGCCGCCGCGAGTCGAGCGCACACGGATGTTCGTGAGATCGCTGACGGTCTGTCGGTCATCGTCCCCGGCTTGCAGGATGACGTTGTACTCGCGGCCGCGGTCGACAAACGTCGTGACCATGCGCGAGCCGAGCACCGTTTCGAGCGTGCGACCGACGGTTTGCAGCGAGACGCCGAGGTCCGCGGCGCGATTGCGGTCGATCGACACGCGCAGCTGCGGCTTGCGCTGCTTCCAGGTCGTGTCCACGTTCTGGAGTCCGGGGTTCGCCTGCGCGAGCTGCATCAGCTTGTCCGACCACTGCGCGAGCAATTCGTAGTCGGGTCCGCCGATGACGGCCTGCACCGGCGCACCGAAGCCGCCGCGGCCGAGACTGCCTGGCTGGCCGGCGAAGGCGCGCACGCCCGGAAGCTTCGTCACTTCTTCCATGAGGGTCTGCGAGATCTCCTTCGCCGAGCGCTCGCGCTCGTTCCAGGGCTTCAGGATCACGATCGCGCGTGCCGAGTTCACGTCGCCGAACGCGTTGCCGCCGCGGCCGGGCACGCGAATCATCACGCGCTCGATGTCGCCGCTCCTCTGCATTTCCGCGTTGACGATCTGCTCGAGGAGATTCGCCTGCTGGTCCATGTACTCGAAGCTCGAGCCTTCGGGTCCTTCGATCGTGATGAACAAGCGGCCGACGTCGGCGGTGGGCGCGAACTCGGTCGGGATCGAGCGGAACGTGACGATGCCGATCGCGACGACCACGCCGACGCCGACCAGTACCTGCCACGGCCGGCGAATCATGCCGTGCAGCAGCCACTCGTAGCCGTTCGCGAGCCGGCGGAAGAAGCGGTCGATCGCCGCGGCAAAGCGGTTGGGCCGGTCGTGCGCCGTCATGAGCTTCGAGCACATCATCGGCGTCAGCGTCAGTGCGACCAGGGCCGAGAACACGACCGCGGCCGCGAGCGTCAGGCCGAACTCACGGAACAAGCGACCGAGATCGCCGGGCAGGAAGGCGATCGGAATGAACACGGCCGCGAGCGTCGCCGTCGTCGCGATGACGGCGAAGCCGATCTCGTGCGAGCCGGTGATGGAGGCGACGAGCGGCGGTTCGCCGAGCTCGGTGCGCCGATGGATGTTTTCCAGTACGACGATCGCGTCGTCGACGACCAGACCGATCGCGAGCACGAGGCCGAGCAGCGTGAGCACGTTGATGGAATAGCCGAGCGCATACATCACCGTGCACGAGGCGACGATCGCGACCGGGATGGTGAGCGCCGGGATCAAGGTCGTGCGCAGGCTGCCGAGGAAGGCGTAGATCACCGCGAGCACGGACACGAGCGCGAACACGACCGCGACCAGCACTTCGTGCAGTGCCGCCTCGATCGAGAGGCCGTTGTCGACGCTGACCTGGATCCGCGTGCCTTCCGGCAGTGTCTCCTGGATGCGCGCGAGCTCGGCGCGCACGCCGCGGACGATGTCGAGCGTGTTGCCCTTGGACTGCGCCTCGATGCCGAGACCGACGCCCGGATTGCCGGCGAGCCGGGTGAAGCTGCGGACGTTCTCCGCCGCGAGCTGCACCTTGGCGACCTCACCGAGCCGCACCAGATGACCGTCCTCGCCGCGCGAGATCACGAGATTGCGGAAGTCGTCCTCGGTTTCGAGCCCGACGACCGTACGCAACGAGAATTCGCGCTTCTGCGATTCGATGCGGCCCGCCGGCAGCTCGACGTTCTCGCGCCGCAGGGCCTCCTCGATGTCCGATACCGTGAGCTGGCGCGCGGCGAGCGCCTGACGATCGATCCAGATGCGCATCGCATAGCGGCGTCCGCCGTTGATCGAAACGCGCGCGACGCCCGGCACGGTCGAGAAGCGGTCGATGAGGTTGCGCTCGGCGTAGTCCGTGATCTCGAGCGTCGACATCGTGGCCGAGCTGAAGTGCAGGAACATGATCGCTTCCTGGCTCGAGTCCGCCTTGATGATCTGCGGCGGATCGGCCTCCTCGGGCAGCTGGCCGACGACCCGGGAGACGCGATCGCGGACGTCGTTCGCGGCGGCGTCGACGTCGCGGGCCACGTCGAACTCGATGCGGACGTTCGAGCGCTCGTCCTGGCTCTCCGATTCGATCTTGAGAATGCCCTCGATGCCGGCGATCGCGTCCTCGATCGGCTGCGTGATCTTCGTCTCGATGACCGCGGCGGAGGCGCCGTTGTAGTTCGTCGTGATCGAGACGAACGGGCGGTCGATGTCCGGATATTCGCGGGTCGACAAGCGATCCAGCGACACCAACCCGAAAATGATCAGGAGCAGGCTGATGACGGTCGCGAAGACAGGCCTGCGGACGGAGATTTCTGATATGCGCATGCTATTAACCCAAGGCTGATCCGCGGGAATACGCGGCGAAAGCGTGTAATGCTTTCAGGTGGCGCGCCCGTGAGCTGCGCCCGCAACCGCAAATGTAACCACAAATGGGGACGACGCCCCTTCGACCGCGGCGAATCCTTATTCTCGCAACGGATCGCGGCGGATTGTGTGAATTTTCCTGGACGTCGGGCGAGCGCGCGGCCGCGGTGCACCCGCGCGCGCAAGGGTTGCCGCGCAACAAGGCGCGTGAGCGGGTCGAGCGTGCTTCAGGCGGAGAACGCCCACAGCCATGCGCCCGCGACGGCGGCGCAGGTCAGCACGCCGAGCGCGCGTTGCACCCACGGTCGATCGAGTGTCGGGGAGTGCAGATTCGCCTGGAACACACCCATGCCGGCGCCGACGGCGAATCCCGCCAGATGCGCGACGATGTCGGTGCGCTCGCCGCCGACGCCCGTCAGCGCCAGCAGCGCAACCGCTGCGACGAGCGGCGCCCATCGATGCGCCCAGCGATTGAAGCGGCCCTGCCCGCGCTGCCACGCGTAGGCGCCCACGATGCCGAGCATCGCGAATACGGCGGTCGAGGCCCCGATGCTGTTTTGCTGTGCCGGCATGATCGCGGCGTCGAGGAAGTTCGCGAACGCGGCGGCGACGAGAATGCTCGCCCACGCCCGCCCCACGCCGAGCAATTGCGACGCGAAGTAGCCGTAAGGCACGCCGAAGGCCAGATTGCCGAGGATGTGCGCCACATCGGCGTGGAGCGTGAGCGCCGTGACGAGCCGCCACCATTCGTTGTCCACGATCGCGCTGGACCTGAGCGCGCCGGCCTCATACCAGTCGTAGCCTCCGAGGTTCGCGCCCGACGCGTAGGCGACGCCCAGCATGACGATCGCGTAGACGAGCGATCCGGTCCACGCGTGCGGATGCAGGCGCAGCGGCGGGGGCGGCGGCTTCGGGCGGCTCTCTTCGTCGTAGACGTGCAAGTGCTCGAGCGCGCGTTCCACGAGATTCTCCGGCACGAGCAGCACGAAACGATTGTCGCTCTGGGTGATGACGTGCTCGATGCCGACGGCTTTCAGCACGAAGGCGCGCTGATCGCATTCGGTGATCAGATAGGAGGAGAAGATTTCGACGTAGGTCATCTAGAAGTGGTCCCCTCCCGCGCGAGCGGGGGAGGGTTGGAGTGGGCTGTGTGGCAGGGTCGCGTCCGTAAGCTTGGGGTCATTCGCGGATCGACAAGCCCGCCTAGGCGTTCGCGGGCTGCTCTTCGATGCCCGACTCGCGCTTGCCGCTCGTCGCGAGCCACGATCCGAACAGGATCATCGCCATGCCGATCACGAGTCCCGCCCCGAACGGTTCGCGCAGTACGACGACGCCGAGTAAGGCCGCGACCGCCGGATTGATGTATGCAACGACGGCCGCGCGCGACGCGCCCGCGTTGTGGATCACGTAAAAGAACAGGATGAGCGCGAGCGCGGAGCACGCGACGCCGAGCACGACGACCGAAACGATCGATGCCGCGCCCGGCGTTTGCGCAGGCGCGAAGTAGAGCGCGAACGGCGCGAGCACGATGGCCGCGACCGTCAGGCTCGCCGCGGTGGCGCCGAGCTCGTCGACGTCCGCCAGATATCTCTGCACGATGAGCGGCCCGAGCGCATAGCCGGTGACGGCCAGGAAGGCGATGGCGGCGCCGAGCCACTGGTGAAAGCCGCTCAACCGATCGATGCCGAGCAGCGCGACGACACCCGCGAACCCGACCGCGAGCCCCGCGATGCGCCGCGGGCCCATGCGCTCGCGAATTCCGAACAGCGGCGCGATCGCGGCGACGACGAGCGGCACGGTCGCGATCAGCACGCCGGTGAGTGACGACGTGATCCACACCTCGGCGCCCGCGACCGCCGAGAACGGCACGACGAGCTCGCAGAACGCGAACGCGACGATCGCTCCCTTGCGCGCGAGTACCGGTTTCAGGACGCCGCGGTGCCATGCGATCGGCAGCAGTACGGCGGCGCCCAACGCGAGCCGCCCGCAGGCGATGACGGCCGGCGACAGGTCAACGAGCGCGATCTTGATCAGAAAATAAGGAATGCCCCAGATCAGGCAAAGGCCGATGAACGCTATCCAGGTTCGTGCCGACACCGCTGCTATCCCTCGTGTGCGTCCTCGTGCGGAACGCTAGGCGGGCAGGATACCTGCTCGTCCTTGGTGCACGCTGGCATTTATCTCTTGCCGGGCGCTCACGATTGCACCGTGCCGCCATGCGCGCGGGAACACGCGCCGGACCTTTTCGATTAGAGCAGGGGGGCGGGCGGGGGCGACGGGATGATCAGGTTCGAGCATGAGATGGACTTCGTTCTGAATGTCAGCGGGCCGGTGAGCGCAACGGCGGGATCGCCGTTGGGCGAGCGTGTCTATTGGGAAATGACGGACGGCCTTCTGACCGGGCCGCGCATCAACGCCAGGGTCGCCATGCCCGGCGGCGACTGGCTGCGGGTCGGAACGGACGGCTATTGGCGGCCCGACGTGCGCGTGCAGCTGCGCAGTCACGATGACGCGCTGATCCTCTTGCACTACACCGGGCTCGTGCAACAGACGGACAAGTACAAGCGCGCGTCGGACAGCGGCTTGCCGACGCAGTATCCCGATCAATACATGCGCATGCTGTTCTCGTTCGACACGGGCACTGAAAAGTACGCGTGGCTGAATCA
>JAEYXD010000036.1 GCA_023428645.1 Pseudomonadota bacterium | reverse complement strand
GCGATCGGCGAACGTCTGGCCCGCGCCGAACGGCCGCTCGTGATTCTCGGGGGCAGCGGCTGGACAGACACTGCGCTCGCGCGTTTCGCGTCGTGGGCAAAGGCGCATGAGCTGCCGGTCGCATTATCGTGGCGGCGTAAAGACCTGCTCGACAACGACCATCCATGCTACGTCGGCGACATGAGCTTGCGTCCGAGCCCGGGCCTTGCGGACCACGTCAAAGCCGCGGACGTCATCCTCGCGATCGGCTCACGGCTCGGCGAGATCACGACCGGCGGCTATCAGATGTTCACGGCCGAGGAGGCCGCGACGAAGCTGATCCACATTCATCCGTCGGCCGACGATTTGAATCGCGTGTGGCATGTTGCGCTCGCCGCGGTCGCGAATGAAGCGCAAGCAGCGCTCGCGCTCAGCTCGCTCGACATCGGCCGCACCTGGCCGGAGTGGCGACAGCGCGCCCGCGCGACCTTCGAACGCTCGCGCGCCCCGGTGACGACGGTCGGGCCAGTGAATTTGTCGCACGTCTTCGCGCATCTGGCGGAGGTATTGCCGCCGGACGCGATCATCTGCAACGGCGCCGGCAACTATGCTGCATGGCCGAACCGCTTCTATCGCTACCGTCGGCCGCGCACGCAGATCGCGCCGACGAGCGGCGCGATGGGCTTCGGCTTTCCCGCGGCAATTGCCGCGAAGCTCGCCTTCCCGGAGCGTGAAGTCATCGCACTCGCCGGCGACGGCTGCTTCCTAATGACGGGCCAGGAGCTGGCGACCGCCGTGCAACACGGCGCGAATCTCATCACGCTCGTCATAGACAACGGCTCCTACGGCACGATCCGCATGTATCAGGAGCGAGCGTATCCGCATCGCGTCATGGCGACGGAGCTGCGTAATCCGGACTTCGCCGCATACGCGCGTGCGTTCGGCGCGATCGGCACGACGGTCGAGCGTACGGAAGACTTCGCGCCGGCCTTCGCGGCCGCACGCGGCGCGGACCGGCCTGTGCTGATTCACATCAAGACGAGCGTGGAAGACATCCTGCCCGGCCAACGCTTGTCGGGCTGAGCACGCACTCGCGCATCAGCCCTCGAACAAGCCGTTGTTGGACGGCGGCTCCGCGGCCACGGTCGGCTCGCGCCGCGGGGCATTCGAGTAGCGTCCGAGCTGCGCCTCGATCTCGTCGATGTCCGACATGTCGAGCAGGAAGCCGATGACCGCATACAGCTCCTCGCGAGACATATCGCGAACGGAATCGCCCATCAGGTTCAGCGCTTGGCCGCGCGCCTCGAAACGACTGCGAAATCCAGGTTGCATACGTGCCTCCGTCATGTCCTGCCGGCGTGTCCAGGGTGCGTACGAAAACAACTCCGGTCGTTCAGGGGTGTTCCCGCAGGCGCACACTGCGGAATGTAATCGAATACCGTAACGACTTCGTCGGTGGCACTTGATGCTGCCAGCCCCATCGTGCAACGCCGCGCAGGATATAGGCCGAGCGTGGCTCGAGTTCGAGCGCGATGATTTCGCGCTTGCGCTCGGGCGACCAGGGATAGGGCCGCAGGCGCAATCGCGCCGGTCCCGCCAGCGAAATTCCGACGATGACTTCGTAATCCGGAACGTCGCGATGCCAGCCGAGCGGCGTACCGGGACGATATTCAGCGACGAGCGCCTGCACGATCTCCGCGGCGTCGAGGCTCGCCCACGCCGCCGCGCGCTCACGCAACCAGTACAGGTACGGCGGCAACTCGGGAGCGGGCGTCGCGCGCTGCTTGGAAAAGTCGTAGCTCGCACCGAAGCTGTGCGTGCGTCGCCGCGCGGTGTACTGGTGATATTTCGCTTCGGTGAGCGGCAGCGCGCGAATGCGCTCGATGAGCTCGTTCTCCTCTTCCGCCGTGATGAAGTCCTCGCGATATTGCATGCCCGGCGGCAAGGCCGGCGCAGCGAACAGATCCTCCTGTTTCATGGGTCACACGCAGCGTGGCAGCTCGACGATGAACTTCGCACCTTCACCGAGCCGGCTCTCCGCCCGCACGTGCCCGCCCAAGCGATCGAGCGCCTTTCGCACGAGCGCCAGCCCGATGCCGGTGCCCTGATACTCATCGTCGCGATGCAAACGATGAAACAGCTTGAAGATCTGGTCGTGATACTGCATGTCGAAGCCGATGCCGTTATCGCACACGACGATGCGCACGCGATCTTCATCGCTGCGCGCGCTCACCTCGATTCGAGCCGGCTGCCGCATGCGCGCGAACTTGAGCGCGTTCTGCACGAGATTGCGCAAGACGAGCGTGAGCGCTTCCGCATCCACGCGAACTCGCAGCGCCGGCACATCGATGCGCACCAAGGCGTCGTGCGCGCCGCGTGAGCAGTCGGCGACGACCTCGGCGACGAGCTCGCCGAGGTCGAATGAATGCGGCACCAGCGCGCGCCGCTCGATGCGCGAGTAGGCGATGAGATCCTCGATGAGCGCCGCCATCCTTTTCGCGCTGCGCCGGATGCGGTGCAGATATGCGCGGCTCGGCGGGTCGGCGCGATCGTGCAGCGCCTCCTCGAGCATTTGTCCGAAACCATCGATCGCCCGCAGCGGCGCTTTCAGATCGTGCGCGACGGCGTATGCGAATCCTTCCAGCTCCTCGTACGCGCCGCGCAGCTCGCGCGTACGATCCGCGACGCGCTCCTCCAGGTGCGCGTTCAGGTCGCGCACGCGCGCCTCGCTTTCCCTGAGGTCGCGATTCGCACCACGCAGCAAGTCGTTGGTCGTGCGCAGCTCGCGCGTGAGCCGTTGTGCTTCGCGCTGAACCCAGGTTTCGCGCGCCCCCAGAATGAATGCGAACAAGAGCAGCAGCGCGGCCACCCCCGCGAGCACATGCGGCGTGATTTGATCCGCGACCGAGATTCCGACGACGACCATCAGAATGACGAGCAATGCCGGGATCGTCGCTTCGAGCTGTCGCGTACGGCGCGCGATCACCGCGCTGTCGGGCGCGACCTGCGCGAGGCCCGGCGTGCGCCGCAAGTGCGCGGCCAGACCGAACGACAGGAAGGCCACGACCCAGGAGACATTCACCCAATCGCCGGAATCGTAGGTGCGCGTGATGAGCGCGTGTATGTAGACGAAGTTGCCGATCGTGTAAGTCCCCGCCCCGCCGACGATCAGCAGCATCGGCACCCAGCTTGCGACCCAGCGCTGCGTCCACAACGCGTAGAGCGCGGCGAAGAAGATCATCGCGATGAAGGTGGAATGCGCGAGCGCGACCGCAATCGCGGGCCGCGACCAGGAGCGCAGCGAGGGCTCCATGAACGCCATGAGCAACGTCACCGCGAGACAGCAGCCCAACAGACCGAGATTACCGAGGTGCAGTGCCGTGAAGCGCGTGCGCTGGGTGGAATCGGACAACGAACCGACCGCACGCAGCAACAGTGCGGCGCAGAGCAGAAAGCATAGCCGGCTCGCGACCGGATACTGGGGGCCGTGCAGGACGAACTCGTTGTAGGTCCAGATGCATTGTCCGAGGAACCAGATGCCGGCCGCCGCGGCCATGAGTCTCCAGCCACGACGCTGCGCGGACGTCAGCTCCGCGGTTCGGACCGTCAGAGCAGCGGACACGGCGGCGGCCAGCGATGCGAGCAGCCAGGCGATGTTGTGGACGAGCATCGCGGCGGACTCGGCCGCGCCCGTCGCCAGGAGGAGGAAGTATGGAATGAGGGCCGAGAACCAGAGGACGACCGGCCGCAATTCGACCCGCGAATGATCTGTCACGAACAGAGCAACAGGACTGGTGGGACCGGCAGTATGAGCCGGTCGTTCGCAATCGAGCAAACACGACCGCGTCGCTGTTATCGTACTGCACGATCGCCCCATGCCCGATGACTCATGAAACACAACCCGCTACGCCTGCGACTGCCCACCTATCCGCAACGAACTGAAATCACACTGCGCTTCGCCGATATCGATCCTCAATGGCATCTCAACAATGTCCGCGTTGGTGAGTACTACCAGGAAGCACGCGTCTCGTTCTTCCGGCACCTGAGCGAGGACCTGGGCTACGTTCGGGCGGCCGGCGCGCGCACGCTCGTCGTGAATCAATCGATCGACTACCTGCGCGAAGTGACCTACCCCGGCTCGATCGTCGTCGGCATCGGCGTGGGCCGTATCGGCTCGAGCTCGTGGTCGCTCGCGATGGGCATGTTCAAGGGCGAGGATTGTGTCGGGCTGTCGACGACCGTGCTCGTCTACGGCCTCGCCGCTGGCCCAGCGCCGCTCCCGCCCGCGTTCCGTGAGGTGCTCGAGCGCTTTAGGCTTCCGCCCGCAAGTCTCGCCTGATCGCGTGACGGCACCCCATCACAAACAACGCACTGCCCGCTGGCTCATCCTTGGCGGCGCATTGGTCATCGTGCTCGGCGCGATGATCCTATGGCGCTATACCCCGCTCGCCGAATTGGTCGAGCCCGACCGGATCGCCACATGGATGGAGCAGATGAGCGAGTCCGCCTGGGCGCCGCTCGTCGTGATCGCGGCGTTCGTCGTCGGCGGCCTCGTCATGTTTCCGTTGACGCTGCTGATTACGGCGACCGCCGTCGTCTTCCCGCCGTGGCTGGCGATCGCGCTTTCGGTCGGCGGCGCGCTGGCGAACGCGATCACCCTCTATTTCATCGGCCGCGGCCTCATGCGCCAGACGATGACGCACGCCTTCGGTGCGTACGTGGAGACGCTGCGCCGCGCGCTCGATCGCAGCGGCATCATCGCCGTCGCGACCATCCGCATGGTGCCCATCGCGCCGTACACGCTCGTCAATCTGGCGGCCGGCGCAATCGATGTGCGCCTGCGCGATTACATCCTCGGCACCGCGCTCGGCTTGCTTCCGGGCACTCTGGCACTCACGATTTTCGGGCATCAGCTTCGCGAGATCGTCGCGAACCCGACGGTCACGAACATCGCGCTACTCGTGGGCGCGGTCCTTGCCTGGATCGGGCTGTCGCTCGGGCTACAACGGCTCGTCTCGCGACGTCGGCAGACCTAGTCGCGGGGGCTTAGCCTTCGAATTGCCCTCAATGAGTGCCTTGGTTGCGGCGGCTCTCGCGCGCCTGCCGCGCTTCTTCGAGCAGCGCGCGTTGCTGCGCGACGCCCTCCTCGTCGTCGCTGTGCAAGCCGAGCACGTCCATCAGCGTGTCGCGGCGCTCGGCGAGCGCCAGGCCGATGCTGACGAGATCGAGCTTGCCTTGCAGCTGCGGAAACAACTCGCCCTCTTCTTTCGCGACATGAGCGCGTACTTCCGTGGCGAGCTCCGCGAGCGCTGCCTGAAACGTCGGATTGTCGGAGGTCATCGATTCGACGCGCGTGATCAAGCGCCTCGCCTCCGCGTGCTCGTGCTCGGCGGAGTCGATGAGCGTACTCGCTTCGACTACGCGGCGCGCGGCGGGATAGAACAGCTCCTCCTCGATCTGCGCGTGAATGCGCAGCAGCTTGCAAATCCTGCGCGCCATCGGATCGAGCTGTTGCTGTGCCGCTTGCGCGAACTCCGTGAACAGCTCGTCGATCAATTTGTGGTCGCGCTTCAGCAGACCGAGCGCATCCGTCACCACGTCGTCAGTGGGAGAGCGGCTGTCCTCGCCGCGTCGATTTTCTCGTGCCATCGCCTCGTCCTCGTAACCGTCCGCAAACTGCAGTGCCACATGCAAAGACGAGTTCTAATCGTTCGGGCACGAAGTCGGTTCCGTGCGACATGCACGTTTCGAACGAACACGCTGCTAGCGTTCGTATCGACCAATCAACAGTCCCTTCGCGATGACGTGATCGCGAATGCGCGCGAGCAGCGTTGCCCGACCAGGCGGACGCTCGAAGCGCGGCGCCATGTCGAGCGCGAACACCTGGAAGACGTAGCGATGCGGCCCATGACCGGGCGGCGGATCAGGCGGCAAGTAGGTGGGTGTGAGGTAGGAGTTCTTGCCCATGACGTCCACGTCGGGATCGCGGCGGTCGGTGGGGAGTGCACCCTCGGGCAACGTGCCGTCCGCGCCGGGCAAATCCCACACGATCGCGTGGACGAGAGGCTGGGGCGTCGGGCTGTCTGCATCTTCCACGAGCAGCACGACCGCTTGCGCGTCGCTGGGGACACAGCGCCATTCGAGCGGCGGCGAGAGTCCCGCGCCATCGGCGGTGTAACGCGATGGCATCATGGAGTTGTAAGCAAACGCCGGACTCGCGACTTCGATACTCGCGTTGACGCCGGTGAGCTCGGTGTCGGTCACGGCGAGGTCTTCAGCGCCCGCGCGCACCGAGCTCAACGCACGACCGACACTGGCAGGAATTTTTTCAAGCATGAGCAGCTCCGCATTGCTGTGGGGATGCTCAAAGAATGAGATGAGAGGTCGCGTTGGTTCCGCAGCCACCAGCGACCCCCACCTCGCGCCGTCTCGCTAGTTCACCTTCTGAAGCGCGATCGCATACTGCGCATGACAGGCCGAGCACACGAGATACACATCCCCGCCCGCGGTGAACAACGAGTCGACGTCCTTGGCCTCCGCTGCCGCGATGACTTCCTGCGCCGTCCTGGTCAGCGCGTGCGCGTGCTTCACCCAGTCCCCGCCATCGCGCAGGCGGCCCGGCATCAACAACAGATTGCCGGATTCGGCCACCGTCGCCGCCGCGTTGCGAACAGCGGTCCAGTCTTCGTCCGTTTCGGGCCGGAGGTTCTGCTCGCCTTCTTCGCTGATGATCGTGCCGACGGAATCCCAGATGACATCGGCGTTCGGCTCCATGATCCAGTTCATGAGCTGCTTCATGTCCGTGGCCTCGTGAAACTCGGCCACCATCGGCGTCGGAGTCCCGGCACTCGGCGGCGCTTCGGATTGGCAACTGCATAGCGCAACCGCCAGCACAATGATCGACAGGTGTCTCATCGAGTCCTCCCTCGTTCGCGTGGTCGTGCATACTAGTCGCTTCGACTCGCGACGAGTTGCGGCTTGGCGAATTGGCCGCTAATTTCCGCTTTTTCCGGGCCTAGGCTTGACCATTCTCAACAGACCTGGGGACCGGCGATGAATAAAGATTCGCTCGTGTTTTCGACCGTATTTCCAGCATCTTACGTTGAGCCGTCTATTCCGCAGTACGGTCCATAAGCTTCCAAGCAAACGGCTCGAGGGGAAGTCCTAATGCAAAGCGTATCCGCGCGGCTGCTCTGCGCAGCAGCAGTGGCGATCGTCACCACGTCCGCGGCCCTCGCCGCTGATTCGACCGCCAAGATTCCGCGTACCAAGGAGGGCAAGCCAGATCTGAACGGTGTCTGGCAGGCGCTCAACTCCGCGAACTACGACCTCGAGCCGCATCCCGCCCGCGCCGCGATGGCGATGGTGCCCGGGCAATTCGTGCCCGTGCCTGCACCGCAGGTCGTGGCGCTCGGGGCCGTCGGCTCCGTGCCGGCCGGCCTGGGCGTCGTCGAAGGCGACACGATTCCATACAAGCCCGAAGCGCTCGAGCAGAAGAAGGAAAACCAGAAGAACTGGTTGACGCTCGATCCGGAGATCAAGTGCTACTTGCCGGGCGTGCCGCGCGCAACGTACATGCCCTATCCGTTTCAGATCTTCCAAAGCAAGGACTACACGTTCATTGCTTATGAATACGCCGGCGCGACCCGCAACATCTACATGAAGGATCCGGGCCCGCCGCCCGCGGACTCGTGGATGGGTCAATCGGTCGGCCGCTGGGAAGGCGACACGCTCGTCGTCGAGGCTACCGGCTTCAACGATCAAACCTGGTTCGATCGCTCGGGCAACTGGCATTCGGCCGACCTCAAGGTTCAAGAGCGATATACGCTGCGCGGCCCGGATCACATCTGGTACGAAGCGACGATCACCGATCCAAACGTCTTCACGCGCCCGTGGAAGATCAGCATGCCGCTGTATCGCCGCGTGGAACCGAATGCGCAACTGTTGCAGTTCAAGTGCGTCGAGTTCGTCGAGGAGTTGATGTACGGTCACCTGCGCAAGAAGCCGGCGAACGCGCCGAAAGAACCTGCAAAGTAATGCCAAAGAAGGCTTGCTGACGAGTAGTTCACTGGAAGTTCACCGCGGCGCGGCCACTATGGCGCTCACGGTGAACGACGGGCCGGCATGGCAAGCCGCCCGATCCGAAGACAGAATTGGCTGCGGATGCGGCCGCCGAGCGCGGCCCAATTGGAGAGGTAACTGCGATGAAGACGAAACTGTGGATGGGGCTGGCAATCGCGGGTGGCATCGCCGCACTCGGCACAGCGACGACGATGGCGCATCACGCCTTCGCCGCCGAATTCGATGCGAATCGCCCGGTGAACCTGCGCGGCAAGGTTACGCGCGTGGAATGGATCAATCCGCATGCGTGGATTCACATCGATCACATCAAGGAAGACGGCTCGAAGGAGCCGTGGATGGTCGAAGGCGGCACGCCGAACACACTCCTGCGCCGCGGCATCACCAAGGACTCCTTGAAGCTCGGTACGGAGATCGTCGTGCGCGGCTATCAGTCGAAGGACGCGCTCTGCACGCCGAAGTGCCGTGCGAACGGCCGTGACGTGACGTTCCCGGACGGCCGCAAGCTATTCATGGGCTCGTCGGGCACCGGCGCGCCGAAGGACGGCTCGGACAACACCGAGCAGTGATCGAAGGCAAGGCGCGGAGCGTGAATGCGCTCCGCGGCCTCAGCTCAAAGAAAAAGCCCGCTCATCGAGCGGGCTTTTTCTTTGCCCCTCATCCGGCAAGGAATCAGCCGTAGGCCAGCCGCAACATCTCGATCACGCCCACGACCTGCGTGATCCAGTAAATCAGGCTCGCGACGAGGATGCCGCCGGCGGCGGCGATCGCCACCTTCTCTTGTGTGCTCATGGGGCTCGATGCGCTCATGGATGACCTGTGACGAGTTAACCGGAGAAGCCGATCCAACGACCGGAGGCCGCGACGATAAACCAGACCGAGATCGAAGCGAGCGCGACGAGCTTGAGCGCGAGCGGACTCAACGTCGCATGGTCGCGCCTCAGCAGCGGTTGGCGAATCGTGAACGCGAACAAGATGCCCACCGCGAGCGCCGCCATCTTCACCCAGTAGTAGAAGTTGTGATAGCACTTCGTGGCGACACCCGAGAGCATCACGAACCCTGTCACCAGCAGCACGATCAGCGACACCTTGAAGAACTTGTGCGCGTGATCCGTCACCGTCCGCGACGGCACGTCGACGAGCACGACATTGCACAAGCGCAAATCCGACAGCAGCACGGAGCCGCCGAGCACGGCCAGCGCCATCAAGTGCACTGCTTCGATCGTCGCGAACGTCGCGCCCTGATCCTTCACGAAGGCGCCGAGCGCCGATGCTTCCAACCAAACGAAAAACGACTCCACCATGAATTCCTCGCTAATGCCGTTCGAAGGCGATCCGGAGCGCGTCGATCAGTGAGCCGCGTCGGCGGTGGTCGCGACGCAACCTGCCGCCCAGTTCATGAACGCGGACATCTCCTTGCCGCAATCGAACCAGTCGTAGGCGATGAAGCGGCCGCAGACGATCACGCCGGCCCACAAGCACAGCGATGCGCCCGCGGCCAGGCGCGCGCGCTTCGGCGGCACCTTCTCAAAATCCCAGCCCGCCGCCGAGGTGCTCAACCACTTGTTGAAGCTGATCGCATTCAGCATCGCGGCGAACAACAGCACGAGCTTGATGCGAAACCAGATGCTTTGCGTCGTGCGAACCGGGATCGCGATGTACAGCAGAAGCCCTGTCACGATCATGATCGAAAAGCCGATCCACATCGGCTTGTTCAAGCGTTCTGCAATGCGCGATGCCGGCACGTTCATCAGCCACCAGCCGAGCATGCGGGCGTCGATGACGAACAGCATGCCGAGCGACAACATCAACGTGAGGACGTGCGTCGTCTCGATCCAGTTGTAGAGATAGAACGATTCGTGCAGATAGGGGCTGAGAGCCCACGCATCGACCCACTCTGCAAACTTCAACGCCAATGAATTGAGCACGCTGTCTTACGCTCCCCGTTGTCCCGCTACGAGTTCGCCCACGCGAGGGGCGATTCCGAGAGTTCGAATTCTAGAGGCCAGACCGTAGCGGGCCGGACAAGAAATTTAAAGGGAGCAATGCTCGCGCGTGGGCTGCCGCGGCGTTCGGCTTATGTTTCACCGCTTGCAGGCAGGACTTCGATCCAACACGGAACCGCGCCGACGGGCGCGTCGTGCAGCTTCGTCAACGAGCCGCCGCGAGCGATCGCATACACGCTCAGGCGATTCGACTTCTCGCCCACCACGAGCAGGAAGCGGCCGCTGGGATCGACCGCGAACGAACGGGGCTGGCGTTCGGTCGGCACGCTGCCGAACGTTTCGATGCCTTTCTGCGCGCTCACGGCGAAGCCCGCGATCGTGCTGGAGCTGCGCTCGGATGCGTACAGGAACTTGCCGTCCGGCGTGAGCTGCAGCTCCGCGGCCCAGCGCTTGCCGCGGAATCCCTTCGGCACGACCGACGCAACCGCGCGCTGCTCCATGCGCAGCGTCGCTGCATCGAAGTCGAACGTTCGGATCGAGCCGTCGAGCTCACAGATCACATAAAACCGTCCGCCCTGCGGATCGAAACGCAGATGTCGCGGGCCCGCGCCCGCGTCGACCTCGTACTGCGCGCGCTCCTGCTCCTGCAGGCGTCCCGTCGTCGCATCGAAGCGCCACGCGAGCAGCCTGTCGCTCCCGAGCGAAGTTGCTATCACCGCGTCGTTCGACGGCGCGGCGACGATCGCATGCGCCTTCGACAGCGAGCCGATGACTTGATGGGGCTCCTGTACGCGACCGTTCGCATCGATGGCGCTCACCGCGACGAAGTCGCCGTGATACGACGCGCTCAGCAGCCAGCGGCCGGTGCGATCCGTCGTGAGATACGCGAGCGGACCCGGCACGCGCGTCTCGCCGCGCTCGTGCAACATGCCGCGCGCCGAGTCGATCGCGAAGCTCACGATCGCGAATGGCGCATCGCGCAGCCCCGCGAACATGAAGCTCCGATCGGGCGACGACGCCAGCGTCGTGAACCTGCCGCCGATCAGCGCCGCGGCATGCGTGAGCTCGCCGCTCGCGAGGTTCAATTCGAGAACGAGAAGCTCACGGCTTTCCGCATTCGCGACATAGACGAATGCGCGCTCGGTGGCTTGCGACATTGAGACTCCCTTGCACGCCCTACCGCGCTGGTGAACGAATCTCCTGAAAGGCGAGTTCCCGCGCGGTCAGTAATGCGGCGGCCGCTCCTCGTCCGCCGTATAGGCGTGCTCGCTCGTCTTGATCGCGTCGAGCCGGCTCGCGAGCGACACCAGTTTCGCATTCAACATCGCAATGTCCTGCTGCTGCCGGTACACGACGTCGCTGAGCTCGCCCACCGCCTGTTCGAGATAGGCGAGCTTCGTTTCGAGGCGTTCCAGTACATCGGCTTCCATCGTCATGTCCCATTCGCAAAGGAATCGACAGACTATCACCACATCGGCGGCGAATCGGTGACCGCGCGGGCTTCCCGCGTCCGATGCCGCAACGCTCCTTCGGCAGCGCGCTCGGCGCACACCTTGGCACATGACATTGTCGTCATCGCCATGCGGCTCGGCGGCGGCATCGCCACAATCCGGATGCACCCGCGCTCACGCCGCGCGGCCGCGGGAAGCAAATACGTGGATTCGCGAATGCCGGCTACAAAGACATCGCCCAGCATGCGAATTTCCGCGCGATCAGCCCACATCCAGTCGCTCGCCCGAGCGGCGGAGACCCGCGACGCCGCCGCGCGAGGACGAATCGCGGCGCCGTCGGATCGGAGCATGTCCATGCGTTCACAGCAGCCCGTGAATGATGCGATCCGCCCTTGGCTCGGTGCGGAGCGTGAGTCGACCCGAAAGGTGGACGAAGGGCTGTTCGAGCGCTTCATGCGCCATTTGCCGGGCTTCGCCTGGCTCAAGGAGGCGTCCGGAAAGTTCGTATACGTCAACGACGCCATGGCGAAGGCATTCGGCATCTCCGCGGAACAAGCGCTCGACAAGTCCGATGCCGACTTGTCGCCGCCCTCCTTCGCGCGCCAATACCAGGAGAACGACGCGGCCGCGATACAGAGCGAAGGCGGGATCAGGCTCGTCGAATCCTACCTGCATGCGGACGGCAGCACCCGCACCGCGCTCGTCAGCAAGTTTCCCGTCATGCGCCACGACGGAGCGACGCTGGTCGGCGGCATCGCGATCGACATCACGGACCGCATGCGCGCCGAGGACGGCTTGCGTCGCAGCGAAGAGCGCCTGCGGCTCGCGACCGGGACCGGCAAGGTCGGCGTCTGGGATTGGGACATCGCGACGGACCGCGTGAACTGGACCGGCTCTCTCTACGCGATGCTCGGCCTCACGCACGAGCAATTCGACGGAACGATCGCCAGCGGTCTCGCGCTCGTGCACCCCGACGATCGCGCCGCCGTCAGGAACACACTGCGACGCGCACTCGACGGTGAGCACGGTTACGAGATCGAGTTTCGCGCACTGCGGCCGGACGGCGCGACGCTCTGGATGTACACGAATGCCGAAGTGATCCGCGAGCACGGCAAGCCGGTACGGCTCGTCGGCGCGACGCTCGACATCACGCGCCGCAAGCAAATGGAGATCGCGCTGCGCGAGAACGAGGAGCGGATGCGCCTGGCACTGCACGGCGCTCACGCGGGGGCATGGGTCTACGGCGCCGATCCGCAGATTGCGTTTTGGAGCCCGGAGTTCCGCGAGTTGTTCGGCTTCACGCCCGATACGCCCAGTACGCTCGATGCGCTGAGCGAACGCGTGTATTCGGGCGATCGCGCGCAGATGCGCTCTCAGTTCATTGAATTGCTGCGCTCCGGCCAGGGCGAGTTCCGCCAGGAATTTCGCATCACGCATCCGCAGCTCGGGCTGCGCTGGATGTTGACGCTAGGCCGCATCGATCGCGACGGTGAGGCCGTGCACTGCCACGGCATC
>JAEYXD010000168.1 GCA_023428645.1 Pseudomonadota bacterium | reverse complement strand
CAGCCTCACTGAAGCGCTCAAGGCGATCGTCGGCTTCAACTTTGCCGAATATCACCGCGAGGGTCAGGTCGTCGGCAGCGCGCCGTTCGATCAGACCGAGCGCGAGTGGAGTCCGTACGCGGGCGTGACGTATTCGGTCACGGACAACGTGCTCGTTTATGCCAGCTATTCGGATATCTACCAGCCGCAGGACTACTACGACGTGAGCGGGAGCTATCTCGACCCGTCGAAAGGCGTGAACTACGAGATCGGCGCGAAGGCGGAGTGGCTCGACAAGCGCCTGCTGACGACGCTGGCCGTATTCAAGGCCGAACAGAAGGGACTCGGCACGTTCGCCGGCGTGAGCGACAGTTTGCAGTACTACTACGAGGGCATGGATGTCGAATCGAAGGGCGTGGAGATCGAGATCGCCGGGCGGCTCAACGAGTTCGTCGATCTGCTCGTGGGCTTCACGACTGTCGATCTGGAGGGCAGGGACGGCGAGAACAACCAGCCGTGGATCCCGGAGCGCACCGCGAATTTCACGCTGAGCGCGAAGCTGCCGACGTTCACGGCGTTGTCGTTCGGCGTGAACGGCCGTTGGCAGAGCGAGATTTCGGCGATCGACGGCTACTCGGGCGGCACGATCCGGCAGGACGCGTACGCGCTCGTGAACGCGTTCGTGCGGTGGGACGCGACGTCGCAGATGTACGTGCGCGGCAACGTGAACAATATCGGGGACGAGAAGAACATCACGAGCCTCTATCAAGTCGGCTACTACGGCGCGCCGCGCAACTACACGGTGTCGTTCGGCTACAGCTTCTGACGAAATGCAACCTGGCCCGCTCGCCCGTCGTGGGCGAGCGGGGGACTCCCGCGAGTCGATTCCCTTCGCGGACTGCCTCGCTTCCATTCTCATCGTCGGGCCGAAGATTCCGGACCGACTCCTGCATTGATGTGCGTGTCGCGCTGCGCTACTGCTCCGCCGAAATCGCTGGCGGCTCGCGGCATGGTGCGACGCGCGCGCATCTGCGGCTATCCCTCAGGTGACGGGTTCCGATTTGCGGTTCAGGATCGCCGCCCGCTGGCAGCAGCAGGCGTTGTCGGAACAACGGAGGCAAGGTCATGTTGCCGAAGGTCGCAGCTGAGTTTCTCGGAACGTTCTGGCTCGTGCTCGGGGGCTGCGGCAGCGCCGTGCTGGCGGCCAAGTTTCCCGAGGTCGGGATCGGCTTGTTGGGGGTGTCGCTCGCCTTCGGTTTGACCGTGCTCACCGGTGCGTATGCGCTAGGGCCGATTTCCGGCGGCCATTTCAATCCTGCCGTATCGATCGGCTTGTGGGCTAGCGGTCGCTTTCCGGCGGGACAGCTCGTGCCGTACATCGTGGCGCAAGTCATCGGCGGCATTGCCGGCGCAGGCGTGCTGTATCTGATCGCGACCGGCACCGCGGACTTCACGCTCGCCGACGGGTTCGCGTCGAACGGCTACGGCGAGCACTCGCCGGGCGGTTACTCGCTCGCGGCAGCCTTGACGAGTGAAGTGGTGATGACGTTCATGTTCCTGATCGTGATCCTCGGCGCGACGCACGCACGCGCGCCGGTCGGGTTCGCGGGGCTCGCGATCGGTCTTGCGCTCACGCTGATCCATTTGATCACCATTCCAGTCACGAACACCTCGGTGAATCCGGCGCGCAGCACGGGGCCGGCGATCTTCGTCGGCGGTTGGGCGCTGCACCAGCTGTGGCTGTTCTGGCTCGCGCCGCTCCTCGGCGCGATCATCGCGGGCTTCGTGTATCGGTCGCTGTTCGAAGGCGAGGCGAAGCCGCAGGTCACTGGTGGAGCCGGCGGGAGAGCGTAGCCGCTCTCGCCGAAGCCGGTCAGGCGATGAGCTCCTGCGCATCGATGAACGCGCCCGACTGCCGATCGAACAGTCGCCGATAGTGTCCGTGCGGCCGGCGCAGCAGCGCCTCGTGATTTCCGTCCTCCACGACCGCGCCGTGCGAGAACACGAGAATCCGGTCCATCGTCCGCACCGTCGATAGTCGATGCGCGATCACGATCGAGGTGCGCCCGGCCATGAGCCGGTCCATCGCTTCCTGGATCAGCGCCTCCGACTCCGAATCCAGACTCGAGGTCGCCTCGTCGAGAATCAGAATCGGCGCGTTCGCGAGGAATGCACGCGCGAGCGCCACGCGCTGCCGCTCGCCTCCCGACAGCTTCACGCCGCGCTCACCCACGAGCGTGCGATAGCCGCGCGGCAGGCGCACGATGAACTCGTGCGCATTCGCGAGCCGCGCCGCCTCTTCGATCTCCGCCTGACTCGCGTCCGGCCGCGCGTACGCGATGTTCTCCGCGAGGCTGCGATGGAACAGGATCGGCTCCTGCTGCACGATCGCGATCTGGGAGCGCAACGATGCCTGTGTCGCATGGGCGATATCCTGGCCGTCGATCGAGATGCGTCCGGCGTTCACGTCGTACAGACGCTGGATCAGTTTCACGAACGTCGTCTTGCCCGATCCCGAATGACCGACGAGGCCGACCCGCTCGCCGGGTGCGATGCGCACGTTGAGATGGCGATACAGCGGGGCGTCCTGCCCCGCGTAAGTGAACGTGACATCCTGGAAGCGGACTTCGCCGGCCGTGACGCGCAACGGTTTCGCGTCGGGCTGGTCGGCGACGCCGAACGGCTCGTCGTACAGACGCACCATCTCTTCCATCTCGTTCACCGAGCGCTGCAACTGATGAATTTGCTGCCCGATGTCGCGCAGATAGCCGTGCACGACGAAGTACGACGTGAGCACGTAGGTCACCTCGCCGGGCGTCGCACGCCCGCGCCACCACAGCCACAATGCCGTCACCGTGACCGCCGAGCGCACGACCCACAACAGCAGCAGTTGGCCGCCGGCGCTCCACGTATGGCGCATCCAAGTGCGATGCGTACGGCGCGACCACTTGTCGAAGATCCGCGCGAGGCGCGAGTCCTCGCGCTGCTCGGCGCCGAACGCCTTGACGACCGCATTCGAGCCGAGCGCATCCGCGAGCGCGCCGCCGATGCGCGTGTCCTGCGCATTCGACAGGCGGGAGGCGGGCGCGATGACGCGTGTCGCCAATACGACGGTGAGCGCGACGTAGGCGCCCGCGCCGACGGCCATCACGAAACCCATGACCGGCCAGTGCTGCGCGAGCAGCAGCATCGTGCCGACGAGCACGATGCCGGAGGGCAACAGCATGAGCAGCAGCACATCGTTCAAAGAATCGAGCGCCCACATGCCGCGGGTGACCTTGCGGACCGTCGAACCAGCGAAGCTGTTCGCATGCCAGTCGGTCGAGAAGCGCTGCACGCGGTGGAAGGCTTCGCGAGCGATGTTGCTCATCATGTCGAGCGTCAGCGGCACGATGAGCCACCAGGCGAGGTGGCGTAGCGCGATCATCGCGAGCCCGAGCGCCGCCATCGTCGCGAACGCGCTCACCGCGTCGCTCGAGAACACCGAGCCCGCCGTCGCGGCGGTTGGTGCGTTCGCCAACGCGTCGACGAGTCGACCCGCATACAAGGGTGCGAACACTTCGGTCAGCGTGGCGAGCGACATCGCGCCGGCGACGGCAACGACGAGCGCCTTACGGCGCGTCCAGTGCCGCCAGGCGAATGACAAGACATGGCGGAGGACGTGAGCGCCTCCAAGTTTGGATACGGTCATGAATGGTTTCGACGCGAATGCCGCGCCTTGCGAACTAACGAATACGAACGACCTCCGCGCCAGCGGAGGACTACAGACAAACCCTCAACGGGGTGGAAGCTACGCTTCCCGACGGCCTGTGCGCGGAGGAAGGCAGTGATGCGACGTCTTCATGGGCGCCCTCCTCGGTTCGTTTGAATGGGGCGCGAATTGAACCACTGCGTCAGGTTTGCGAGCAAGCCGCCCGTTCGGACAGCTGCGAGGAACTTCCGTTCCGCTCGCGTGTGGAGGGTTCACCTTACGCCGCTGTCGGGCTGAGCCTACTGCGGCAGGAAGACACGATCGGCGTGCGGGCCCAGTTCCCCGACATGCGATTGAAAAACGACGCGCAGCCCGATCGCGAGCAAATCAGGGTCGAATGTCTCGACGTTATCGGTATTGAAAAACACGATGTCGCCGTCATCTGACTCGATGATGCCGACCCCCGTCTCGGCATCGAAATCGCTGACCGTGCCTCGCATCATGGGTACCCTCGCAGCGGCGTGGTGCATTGCAGTTGCAGTCCAAACCAAAAAGCAGCCTACTGGCTGTCAATGCATGCCGTGAATGCGAAGTTCACGCAACACGAGGCTCACACCGATGTTCATCGTCGCGCTCAACTGCGGCAGTTCTTCCGTCAAGACCGCCGTGCTCGATGGCACGCCGCTACGGCGCGTGTGGGACGCACGCATCGAGCAAATAGGGACGTCGACCGCGACGCTGCGCGTCGGCAAGGAGGCTCGCGCGATCGAAGCACCTGACATCGAGCCCGCCGTCGATGCCTTGCTCGCCGAGATCGAGCGACAGATCGGCGAGCGACGCATCGAGGCGTTCGTGCACCGGGTCGTCCATGGTGGCGAACGATTTACGCGGCCGACGCGCATGGATGCCACGGCGCTCGACGCTCTCGACGAGCTCAGCGCGCTCGCGCCGTTGCACAATCCGCCGGCGGTCGTCGCGATACGTGCTGCGCGCACGATGTTTGCCCACATTCCGCATTACGCCGTCTTCGATACTTCCTTCCATGCGACGCTGCCGCCGTATGCGAGGGAATATGCGTTGCCAAAGGAGTTACGACAGCGCTATGGCATTCGGCGCTTCGGCTTTCACGGCATCAGTCATGAACACGTCATGCAACGCGCTGCAACGCTCCTGGGTCGGCCCGCCCGCGACCTGCGCATCGTCTCGTGTCACCTCGGCAACGGCGCGAGCGTCGCGGCGATCGAGCATGGCGAGAGCGTGCAGACGAGCATGGGCATGACGCCGCTCGAAGGCCTCGTCATGGGTACGCGCGCGGGCGATCTCGATCCCGGCGTGCTGTTGGAGTTGATGCGTGATTACGATCGCACGGCGCTCGAGCGGCTGCTCACGCGCAAGTCGGGGCTTCTCGGCATGACGGGCACGAACGACGTGCGGGAGATCGAGCGACGGGCAGGGGAGGGCGATCCGGAGTGCCGGCTCGCGCTGGACGTGTATACGGCGCGGATTCGTGCGTACATCGGCGCATATGCGGCGACCATGGGCGGCGTCGACGCGATCGCGTTCACGGGGGGCGTGGGCGAGAACAGCGCGTACGTTCGGCAGCGCTGTTTGCAGCGGCTCGCGTTTCTCGGCGTGTCGTTGGATGAGGCGCGCAATCGCGCGGCGTTGACCGACCCGTCGCAGGAGTGCGCGGAGCTGACCGCACCGGGCTCGCCGGTGCGGTTGCTAGCACTGCGCGCGGACGAAGAACTCGCGATGGCCGAGGCCGTCTTTCCCGCTCGCGCCGGCTGACCGGGTACGCGCGGTCACAGCAAGGCCCGCGCACCGGGCGGGCCTCGCTGTATGAAGAGAAGCTACTTCCAGCGCCACTCCCGGATTTCCGGCATGTCCTGTCCATGCTGCTCGATGTACTCGCGATGCGCGATCAGCTTTTCGAACAGCCGTTGCCTCAGGTGCGCCGTCTGCTCCGCGAGGCCCGGCACGTAATCGAGCACGGCTTCGATCAGGTGAAAGCGATCCAGGTCGTTCAACACCGTCATGTCGAACGGCGTCGTCGTCGTGCCTTCCTCCTTGTAGCCGCGCACGTGCAGATTCGCATGACCATGGCGACGATAGGTGAGCCGGTGAATCAGCCACGGATAGCCGTGGAACGCGAAAATGATCGGCCGCGTGCGCGTGAAGAACGCATCGAACGTCTGGTCGGTCAAGGCATGCGGATGCTCGCCCGGCGGCTGCAGCGTCATGAGGTCGACGACGTTCACGACACGCACGCGCAACTTCGGCAGCCACTCGCGTAACAGGCTCACGGCCGCGAGCGTTTCCAACGTCGGCACGTCGCCCTCGCATGCCATCACGACGTCCGGCTCGCCGCCGTCGTCATTGCTCGCCCACGTCCAGATGCCGATGCCCGAGGTGCAGTGCGCGATCGCCTCGTCCATCGTCAGCCACTGCGGCTGCGGCTGTTTGCCTGCGATCACGACATTGATGAGATTGCGGCTGCGCAGGCAATGGTCGGTCACGCTGAGCAAGGTGTTCGCATCCGGCGGCAGATAGACGCGAATCACCTCGGGCTTCTTGTTCACGACGTGATCGATGAACCCCGGGTCCTGATGACTGAACCCATTGTGATCCTGGCGCCATACGTGCGAGGTCAGCAGGTAATTGAGGGACGCGATCGGCCGCCGCCAAGGAATGTGATTGCACGTCTTCAGCCACTTGGCGTGCTGATTGAACATCGAGTCGATGATGTGAATGAACGCCTCGTAGCAGCTGAAGAAGCCGTGTCGTCCCGTGAGCAGATAGCCCTCGAGCCAGCCCTGGCATTGATGCTCGCTCAGCATTTCGAGCACGCGCCCATCCGGACTCACGTGCGAATCCGTCGGCTCGATGATGCCGGCCGACATGCGATTCGTGACGTCGAGCACGTCCTGCCAACGATTCGATGTCAGCTCATCCGGGCTGAAGAGGCGAATATTGCTGCTCGCCTCGTTCAGCTTCATCACGTCGCGCATGAACGTGCCTTGCACGCGCGTCGCCTCGGCGACCACCGCGCCGGGCTTCGCGACCGCGACCGCGTAATCGCGGAAGTTCGGCAGCCGCAAGTCGCGCAAGAGCATGCCGCCGTTGGCGTGCGGGTTGTCGCCCATGCGGCGGCGGCCTTGCGGCGCCAATTCACGCAACTCGGGCTTGAGCCGTCCCTCCGGCGTGAACAAGGACTGCGGGTCGTAGCTGCGCATCCATTCCTCGAGCATGCGCAGATGCGGCGGCTTCTCCGCGAGCGCGGCGAGCGGCACTTGATGCGAGCGCCAGTTGTCTTCGATCGCGATGCCGTCGACCTCGCTCGGACCGGTCCAGCCCTTCGGTGTTTGCAGGACGATCGCCGGCCAGCGCGGCCGCACCGTGAAGCCGTTGCGCCGTGCGTCGCTCTGAATCTCGCGAATGCGCGTGATCACCGTGTCGAGCGTGCGCGCCATGCTGAGGTGCGTCGCTTCGTGCGTTTGCTCCGCGTCGACATAGAACGGCTCGTAGCCATACCCCGTGAGCAGCTGTGTGAGTTCCTCGCGCGGGATGCGGGCAAGCACGGTCGGACCGGCGATCTTGTAGCCGTTCAAATGCAGAATCGGCAGCACGGCGCCGTCGCGCGCGGGATTCAGGAACTTGTTCGAATGCCAGCTCGTCGCCAGCGGGCCGGTCTCGGCCTCGCCGTCGCCGATGACACACGCGACGACGAGATCGGGATTGTCGAACGCGGCGCCGAACGCGTGCGACAACGCATAGCCGAGCTCGCCGCCTTCGTGAATCGATCCGGGCGTCTCCGGCGCGACGTGGCTCGGAATGCCGCCCGGAAACGAGAACTGCTTGAACAGCTCGCGCATGCCGTCGAGGTCTTCCGACACATGCGGGTAGTACTCACTGTACGTACCTTCCAGATAAGTGTTCGCGACCAGCGCGGGGCCGCCGTGGCCGGGGCCGGCGATGTAGATCATGTCCACATCGAACTTGCGGATGACGCGGTTCAAATGCGCGTACACGAAGTTCAGGCCCGGCGTCGTGCCCCAGTGTCCGAGCAGTCGCGGCTTCACGTCCTCGATGCGCAGGCGCTCCGTGAGCAGGGGATTGTCGAGCAGGTAAATTTGACCGACCGACAGGTAGTTTGCGGCGCGCCAATACGCGTCGACCTTCTGCAGGTACTCTGGTGTCAGCGTGTGATCGTCGATGACATTAGGTGCAGCGGACATTGCGCTCGGTCCTGATGGCGATGAGGAGCGCTGAGTGTGCCCCGTAATGGAACGTTAAGCGACCGGTGGAGCGAAGGGTTCCTTCTCGAGATCGGTGATACCTCGAGATGCTGCGCTGATTTTCGCGACGTCGCCGCACGCGAATTCAGTGCGGAACACCGCAATCGAGCGGCAGCCATCCGTGCAATCCCGGTAGCAAGTGCGCAAGCGACGGGCCGCCGATCGTGAGCACAGCGCCGAACAACAGCATCGTCCCCGCGGCTCGACGCGCTCCCGCGTTCGTTGCGCAGGCCGCGAGCCGCTGCGCGCCGAACGCGGTCGCGAGCAACGCGGGCGCGGTTCCGAGTCCGAACATGGCCATCGTCAGCGCGCCTTCGAGCGCATCGAGCCGCAGTGTCGCGAGCAGCAGCACCGTGTACACGAAGCCGCACGGCATCCAGCCCCAGATTGCGCCGAACGCAACCGCGCGCGGCGCGCTCGCGATCGGCAGCAAGCGTCGGCCGAGTGGCGCGAGTTTCAGCCACAGCCGCCGGCCGAGCGGTGAGCCGGGGTCGCGTAAACGCCCGAACGCGACCAGCGCGGCGAGCAACAACGCCAGCGCGGAGAGCGTGCGCAACGTCATGCGCACGGCCTCGTTGTCGAGAACGGCGATGGCGCCGCCGAGGACGCCGGCGAGCAGCAGTCCGGCGAGCGTATAGGAGCCGATGCGGCCCAGTTGGTAGCCGATCAACAGCGTGATCCGCGGGCGACCGTGGCGATCCTGCGCGGTCGCGAGGCCGAGCGCGGATGAAATGCCGCCGCACATCACGACACAATGCGTGCTCGCGATGAGCCCGAGCAGCGCGGCGGCGCCGTACGTGAGCGTGCCGTTCATGACTTCGGTGTCTCGCGGGCGTCGGTGTCGAGCGCGAGCAGTCCCGGCGTGTCCATGTCGTCGAACTGATCGTGATCGACCGCCCAGAAGAACGCGACCGCGGCGCCGACGAGCAGCACGAGCGACAGCGGAATCATCACCAACAGAATATTCATGTCGCGCCCACGCTCGAGACGACCTGTGCCGTCGATGCGCTCACGTTCGCCTTGCGCGGCGTCGCATCTCGTCCGATGCGCAGCGCATTCGCAATCACGCACAGCGAGCTCACCGACATGCCGATCGCCGCCAGCCAGGGCGGCACGAAGCCGAGCGCGGCGAGCGGCACGGCAGTGAGGTTGTACGCGAGCGCCCAGCGCTGATTCTGCTGCACGATCGCGAGCGTCTGGCGCGCGAGCACGCGCGCCTGTGCGAGTGCTTCCAATCGCTCGCCGGCAAGCACCATGTCGCTCGTCGCCTGCGCAAGTTCCGCGCCCCCGACCAGCGCGATCGCGACGTCCGCGCCCGCGAGCACCGGCGCGTCGTTGACGCCATCGCCGACGGCGATCACTTGCGCACCGTCGGCGCGCAGCGCCGCAAGCCAGGCGAGCTTGTCGGCGGGTCGTTGGCGCGCCCGCCACTGCGACACGCCGAGCTGCGCGGCGACGGCCGCGACCTTGGCTTCCGCGTCGCCGCTCGCAATGAGGACTCGCAGCCCCTGCAATTGCAGTGCGCCGATCAGCTCGCGTGCTCCGGGTCGCAGACGCTCGCTCAACCGAAACACGGCGATCGGGCCGTCGCCATCGGCGAGGACGACCGCATCGCTCCAAGTGGATGCGTCGCTGCGATGCGCGGCGTCGGGCAGCGCGAAGTCCGCACGGCCGAGCCGCAGCTCGCGCCCGTCGATCACCGCGGCGACACCGAGCCCCGTGAAGGATCGCAGTTCCGTTGTCGCGGCGCCGGGCGTGCCGTCGTATGCCGCGGCGATCGCTCGCGCGGCCGGATGGCTGCTCTGCCGCGCGAGCGCGGCGGCAAGCTGCAGCGCTCGTTCGCGCGTGAGGCCATTGCAGGTCGCTATGTCCGCGAGCGCGAGTCTCGGCTCGGTCAGCGTACCCGTCTTGTCGAACACGACATGCGTCGCGCCGGCGAGACCTTCGATCGCGTCCGGCTTGACGACGAGCACACCGCGCTGCGCGAGCACCGCGAGCACGCGCGTGATCGCGGCAGGGACGGCGAGTGCGAACGCGCAGGGACACGACACGACGAGCACCGCGAGCGCGGCCGAGAATGCGCGCGCGGGATCGACCAGGCTCCAACCAGCGACGGTCACGGCGGTCAGAATCAGCACGCGCGCGACGAAGCGGGCGGCGGCGCGCTCGCCGGTGCGCGCGAGCCGCGGTCGTTCGGTTTGCGCGCGTCCGACGAGCGCGGCAATGCCAGCAAGCGCGGTATCCGCGCCGACACGTTCGACGCGCAGCTGCGCCGTGCCATCGACGAGGACGCTGCCGGCGATCAGCGCATCGCCACGTCGCTTCGCGAGCGGCGCGGACTCGCCGCTGAGCAGCGCTTCATCGACGCGGCACTGCTCGCTGACGAGCACGCCGTCCGCGGGCACGATTCCGCCTTCGCTCACGTGCGCACGGTCGCCCGCACGCAGTTCGTGGACGCCGACGCGTTCGAGCCTGCCGTCCGCCAGCACGCGCTGCGCGAAACGCGGGGTGAGCCGCGCCAGCGCATCGGTCAGATCGCCCGAGCGATGGCGCGCGCGCATTTCGAGGTAACGCCCCGCGAGCAGGAAGAACACGAACATCGACACAGAATCGAAATAGACCTCGGCGCCGCCGCGCAGCGCCTCGATCAGGCTCGCGACGTAGATGGCCGCGATCGCGAGCGCGACGGGAACATCCATGCCGAGCCGCCGCGCGCGCAGCGAGCGGATCGCACCGCTGAAGAACGGTCGAGCGGCGTACAGGACGACGGGCGTCGCGACGAGGAAGCCGAGCCAGCGGAACAGCTCGTGCGTCGCTGGATCGAGCGCATCGACGCCTCCGACGTACAACACCGCGGCGTACATCATCGCTTGCATCGCGCCGAAGCCGGCGACGAGCAGCCGCTTGAGCGCCGCGCGCCCTTCGCGGCGTCGCACATCGTCGAGCGACTGTGTATCGAGCGGCAGCGCGCGATAGCCGGCGCGGGACAACGTGTCCAGGATGCGCGGCAACGCGAGCTCCGCCTCGCGCCACACGACGCGCGCGCGGCGCGCCGCCGCATTCACGTGCACGGCGAGCACGCCGGGCAGCGCGCCGAGCGAACGCTCGATCAGCCAGACACAAGCGGCGCAGCGCACGCCGTCGATCAATAACATCGTCTCGCGCCGCCC
>JAEYXD010000129.1 GCA_023428645.1 Pseudomonadota bacterium | reverse complement strand
CTGCTGCAGGATTGCACGTCCGAACGTGCGATGAAGATCGCGGACAACTTGCGGCAAGCGATCCGCGACTATCGGTTCGAATGGCAGGATGGCGCGATGAACGTCGGCGCGAGCATCGGCTTCGTCGAGATCAACGGTGAGAGCGAAAGCATCACCAGCCTGATGAGTGCGGCGGATGTGGCGTGCTATGCGGCCAAGGACTCGGGCCGCAATCGCGTGCACCTGTACCAGACCAGCTCGGCGCCGGAGCGGCATCGGGAGATGCAGTGGGTATCGCGCATCACGCGCGCGTGCGAGGAGAATCGGCTCGAGCTGTACTATCAGCCGATCGTACCGATCGGTGCGAACAAGGATCCGCGCGGCCACTACGAGCTGCTGCTGCGGATGCGCGGCGAGAACGGCGAGCTCGTGCTGCCGGCGCAGTTCATCCCGGCGGCGGAGCGCTACAACATCATGCCGATGCTAGATCGCTGGGTCGTGAGCCAGGCGCTCGGCGCGCTCGCGCACTATCGCGCGGACGGTGACTTCCGCCATGGCTACACACTTTCGATCAATCTATCGGGCACGTCGCTGAACGACGATCACTTCCTCGAATTCCTCATCAGCGAGCTGCAGACGTACGATCTGAGCCCAGGCGCCGTGTGCTTCGAGATCACCGAAACCGCCGCGATCTCGAATCTGGCGAATGTGTCGCACTTCATGCGTGAGTTTCGGGCGCGCGGTTGTCAATTCTCGCTCGATGATTTCGGCAGCGGGTTGTCGTCATTCATGTACTTGAAGAACCTGCCCGTGGATTACCTCAAGATCGATGGCCAGTTCATTCAGAACGTCACCAACGATCACGTCGATCGCAGCATGGTCGAGGCGATCACGCAGATCGGTCATGCAATGGGCATCAAGACGGTCGCGGAGCGCGTCGAATCGGCGGAAGTGCTCGCGTGCCTCGCCGATATCGGGGTCGAGTATGCGCAGGGCATTTATATCGCGGTGCCGGAATCCGTGGAGGCGCTGAGCAGGATTACACGAACCGCGCCGAACCTGCGGCTGGTGCATTCAGCCTAGCGTCCGCGCTCGAGCGAGTCCGTGGCGGCGTCAAGGCGCTCACGACTCACTCTGCGCTCGGTAATGCTAACGACGATATAAATAGGCGACCGGCAGGCCCAACCTGCGACACGCGAGCACCGGCGGGGCTTTCGGCAGGGGCACGCGTTCGAACAGGGCGCCCATCCGCTCGAGAAGCTTGCGCTCCCATGGGCGCAGCCGCCAGGCAGCGCCGTGGAGTTCAAGCCGCTCGATCACCCACGCAGGCAAGGTGTGTATGCCTGCGCGAATCATCATGTTCTGCAGCGGGCGCAGCAGCAGTGGTACCGCGGGCGTCCGCGTCACGATCGACAGGAATTCGAAGATGATCGGATGCGATTCCATATTCGGCGCCATCGCTTCGAACTGCGCGCGCTGTTCAGCGAGCGAGCGCGGCGAGCCGGTCGCAAGGAACAGCCGCGCGGAGGCTTGTGACTCGCGATAGAACTGATCGCGGTCCTCGTCGGCGAGCGGCCGGCAGAAGGATGCGTAGGCCTCCATGAACCCGAAACTGACCGTGCACTGCACCCAGTTCAGCAACTCGGGATCGTTGGCACGGTAAGGAGTGCCGCGCGGCGTTCGTCCCTCGACTCGCCCATGCATGTGCACCACACCGCCGATCAGCTTCTCCGCGGTGGCCTTCGGCGCGTAGACGCTCACATGCGCGGCGAACCCGGTGCGAAACATTCGCGTGATCGGGTCCGTCCGGAAAATGGAGTGCGACCAGACGCCCGTGCGCACACGCTCCTCGGCGAACTCGAGCAAAACGGCCGTGATGCCACCGATGAACAACGCGATCGGATTCTTGAAGACCTGCCAATGCAGCGAATCAGGCTCGAAGAGCGCGGGCGCACCGGGCGGCCGCAGGAAGTCGACGTTCGGCAGCCCGCGCCGGCCCGCGTTGGCGGCGGGCCTCGTCGCGGCGGGAAGAAATCGCTCATTCATCGGCTTCGACAACTTCTCAGAAGCGCGCCGCGAACGACGCGCCGCAGGCGCGGAGCATTTGGGAAACGCACGACCAGATTGGCGTTACTCGCGACGGCGCTCCAGTAGTACTTGTCGGTGAGATTGCGCCCACAGCGTCATCGACCAACGATTGCTTCGGCCGCGTACGCCGACACTGCGGTTGACCATGCCGTAGCTTGGGACCTTGTAGAGTGGCAAATCCCCGGAGATCGTAGTGAACTCGGCTTGGTAGCAGCCGTTGACGCTGAGCTGCAAGCTCAGCGCTTCGCCAACGCGCGGCCGGCTTGGAGCCCGGGGCGGTAGATGAACTCCGCGCCATCGTAATCCTCCCGCTGACCGTGCTGATGTAATCCTGCTCGCGGCGCCATTCCCAAAAATTCGATGTCGGTTTTTTCTTCCGGACTGCGTAACACCAGTCGACGGCGATTTCATGCGCCGATTTGCGAAGGAAAACGAGCATGGGGATCGAAGTGTCGGCGGGCGTGGGCGCACATTGTCAAATCACATCCAGGGTCATCCTCCTCGGGGTCGCGGCGTTACTGTCGCTGGCCGGCTGCGGTGGAGGCGGGGGCGGAGGCGGCGGAAACCGGGCTCCGTCCGCAGCGCCGCCCGCCGCGGAAACGCTGTTCACATCACAGAACGAGTGGCAAGGCGTCGTGCCGTCCGATGCGGAAAACATCTCCGCGGAGGAATTCCGGCGCAAGCATGCAGCCGGCGAGTTACAGATCGTCACCGCGCAAGGGCGAGCGGAGCAGGAGCGGGCTCGTCGCGAACACATTCAAGGCGAGCTGCAGTATCTCGAAAGCCGGACCGATCTCACGGAGGACGAACGGTCGCTCGTCGAGCGCGCCCGCGCGACGCAGGACTTGTTCGCCACGCCGATGGTGACGCTGCCGAACGGTGACAGCGTCGTGCTGCTCGATCTGGGAACTCGCATCGAGGAGCTGGCGCGTGCTCATCGGGACGCAAACGATCCCGCGGCCATGCGCGCTGCTTATGCGATGTCGTATGCGGTGCTCGACGATGATCTCAAGTCCCAAGTTCCGGCACCGGAGTCGCTGGCCGGTGCCTCGCTCGATGACATCAATGCGGCCCGCCGCCAGCTCGATGCCGTGCTGGAAGACGTCGTCGACCTCGATAGGACACGACTCGACCTTGAATCGCCGCCTTTGGCACCGGCCACACAGCGCAAGGCCGCGGCATTGGTCGACAACGACGGGACGTGCGCTCCGACAGGGCTCGCCCGCACACATTGGTTCCCGTTGCGCTCCTTTGTCTCACCGATGAAGCAGCAAGGCAGCCGCGGCACGTGCTGGGCCTTTACGGCCGTCGCGGCGATCGAGAGCCGTGAACGGGTGCAGAACGATGTCGCCCTGGACGTCTCCGAACAATTCTTCGTCAATCAAGCGAAGCATCAATGGCTGCCGAGCGAGTTCGTGGACGGTGGCTCCGCATCCGCGGCGCTGAATGCCTCGTCGGAGCGCAATGTGCTGCTGTCGTTCGAAACGGATTGGCCCTACAACCCTTCGAATAGTCGGCCGGCGAACGCGTCCCTTCCAGGCGTCGTCGGTACCGCGGCGTCCTACGTTGGTGCTTGCTTGAACTACTCACCGACGTGGACGTGCTCGGAGTCGTCGCATCAAAGCCATCGCTATTGCACGACCCAGAATGGCCGGCCGTTCTGCGGCTACTCGTTCATGACGCACGTGGGGACCGGCGTTCGAGCGAGCCGCGCACGCCTGTTGTGGAAGTCGGGGCAGACGTTCGACTTGAATGCCTATCGCGCGTTGCTCGCGAGCGGTGTCTCCATCATGGCGTCGTTCCCCGTATACGACGGGTTCGTGAACGTCGGTGCAGACGGTCGACTGACGGACTACGAGAGGAACAACGAAGACGGCAGCCACGCCGTCCAGGTCGTTGGCTTCATCAGCAACGAAGACATGACGTTCGGCCCGGCGAAGGTCGACGTGGGCGGTGGCGGCTACTTCGTCATCCGCAATTCGTGGGGCTGCGCTCAGGCCGATGCGGGTTACTGGTACGTTCCGGCGGACTACGTACGCGATCGGTTCTCCAAGCTCGAAGCCATGGAGTTCGACGCTCGACGTAGCCAGCGATGGCTCAACGATCAAGCGCTCCCGGGCAGTACCGCGGGACTGTCCATCGATCCGCGCAACTATGCGACGGTAGACCTGCGCGTGCCGACGAACATCGCGTCTACGTTCAGCGTGCGCCAACCCGGCGCAAGCCACGTCCGGCTCACCGTGACGTCGAATCGCGACGGCCAGCTCTTCGACGGTCAGTGGATCGTGGAGAATCCCGCGGCGCCGGGCGGCATCCTGTTCAATAACGAACTGTGGATTGCACTTCAGACGAGAGGGGAGCATCGGCTGACGCTCACTGCACGCTATGGCACTCAGGTCGTGACCGCGACGAAGCTGGTGTACGCCACGAATACGCCGCCGACGGTCGAGCTGGAGTCCATCGGCCTGCCGAGCGAGGGCGAACCTTTCGCGATCACGGCCGTCGTGACGGACATCAACGAACCGAGCCTCGTGGATATCTGCAATGCAATGACATGGGAAGTGCAGGCGCCGGATGCCGTCGTGTCGGGCGTGGGATGCTCGCGCACGATCCGTTTCGGCGCCGCAGGTGCGCGAACCGTACGCGTCAGGACCGTGGATCGAGACGAGGCCGTCGGGGCGACGATTCGCACGTATTCCGTGCAACCGCCGCCCGCCAACCCCTATCCACGCGTCAACAGTGCGGGGTTGTACTCGAGGGACTTCGACAGCAGTCCGATCCTGGGCTGCCGTTTGAATACGGTCCCGACGGGGGCGATCATCGATGTCCGTAGACGCGGGTGCTCGTTCTTGATCGGCACCCAACCACCGCGTTTCGAGGCGCACCTCGATATCGAGAATCCGTTGAACGAAACGCTGAGCTACCAGTGGACGCTGACCGCGAGATATCCGAGCGACACGACGCCACGGCGCACGCTGCCGACGACGACATCCACGCCGGTCTATCCCGTCGAGCCGATCATCTTCGGTGGGCTGAACGCGGCGAATCCTTGCGCGATCGAGGTGACCGTCGTCGCGCCGGAAACATCGCGCAACAAGCGCCTGCGTGTCTGGTCGGGGCAGTGCATCTTCATCGAGGATGCGCCGAGGTAGGACCGAGGCGTAGAGGGTGGCGGCGCGAAGTGCTCTGCGCTTCGCGCCGCCACTTAATTTTTGAAGAGGATCGTCGCCGGCGTGGAGCGACGCGGCGGGCCCTCCTACTTGCCCAATCCCATGCTCGGCAATTCGATGCCGAGACAGACATTGCGCTGCTGGCCGCCACCGGTCACGCGGTTGAGGCAGGCCTCGCCGCCACCATCCGATGCGGAGCCGGCGGAGAAGACGCCGAATCCCTTGCCATCGGCGAGCGTGAGATTGCCGCCGTTGCCATGCGAGCTGCGCGTGAGATACGCGACGGGCTGCGCGCCTTGATACACGGCGACTGTGCCTCCCTTGTCGCCGAGCGCGAGGCTTGCGGCGGCGCGCTCGCCGTCGTACACGGAAACGCTGCGGTTGCCCGCGCTCATGTTCGCGACCAGATTGCCCTGCGCGTCCATGACGACGACGAGCCCATCGCCGTCCCGGGCCTGGCCCACACCGGCAACGAAGGCGCCACCATTCTTGTGAACGCGCACGGCATAGTTGCCCGCATCGCCCGCGCCGATCGTGACTTGCGCGCCGTTGCCCGTCGTCGACGAGACCTTCTCGGCCACCCGCAGAATCACTTTGCCGCTGCGGCTCACGACTTCGAAAGGCGCAATGACCCGAGCCGCACTCTCGGCGGGTGGAGCGGTCTGGGTGCTTTGCGGCGCTGGAGCGCTGGAAGAACGGTTCTGTACATTCGTCTCGAGCGCGGCGAGACGTTGTGTCAGTGCGTCGATGCGTTTTTGCAGTTGCTTGTTGGCGGCATCTTCTTCATCGGGCGGCTCCGCCGTTTCCGCTTCCCACTCCGCGAACAGCTTGCGTCGCTCTCCCATGGCGCACTTCTGGTTCATGTCGATCATGCGCAGCGCGCCGTTTGTGCTGATGCAAACGGGAATCGGATCGCCTGCCGCGTGTGCGGCAGAGCCGATGAGGCACACAGTGAACAGGAAGGGTTTCATGGCGCTCTCCTACGGTTTGATCAATTCGACACGGCGATTGCGCGCGCGCCCGGCGAGGGTCTCGTTCGTATCGCGCGGCTGCGAGGCGCCGAAGCCATTCGTGGTGAGGCGGGCGGCCGCGATGCCGTGCGTTTTCACGAGCGCGTCCTTCACCGCCGCCGCGCGACGTTGCGACAACTGGAGGTTGTAGCGCTCGCCGCCGATCGAGTCGGTATGACCGTTGACGGCGAGCGTCCAATCGGGGTGCCTGCGCAGCACATTCGCGATCTCCGTCAAGCGCGGTGCCGATTCTTCGCGGAGGCGATCGCTGTTGAAGGAGAAGTGGATGTCGTAAACGACCGCTTTGCCGGTGGCGGCGAGGTCCTGTTCCAGCGCTGACGGAGCGGCGGTTGGGGCCGGTGCCGAAGCCACGCTGCAGCGAGACGCGATCTTCACGACCGCAAGGGTTTCGCGGTCGCTCGCCTGGTCGCGTCCGCACAAGGCGCGGCTCATGTCGGGCGCGGCGCGCTGCATGGTCTGACAGAGCTCCTTCATGCTCGCGTCCATCGGCGGCTCCGCGCCGATGCCGACGCGAAACATCATCGTGATGGGGTTGGCCTCGTCATCGACAAAGACGAATTCGGCCGGCTCGCCCGCGAATTCGCCGCGCGCGCGAACGACGGGCAACGCAGTGGCGCGATCGTTGACGAGGACCGACACGTGATCGCGCTTGCCGAAGCGCACGAGCTCGCCGGGCGACATGAAGTCGTACAGATTCGGGCTTTGCGTGCGATCGGCGGGGAATTCGCCCGCGTACGCGTTCGAAATCGAGAACTCGCTGCGGCCCGCGGAGCGCAGTGCGCGAATGACCGCGCTCGAGGTGCCGATCGCCGTCGTCTCCGGAATTTCCGTGGGCATGCCCGGGAGGAATCGCTGCTGATACAGCGTTGCCGAGGCGAGATCGGCGAGGCGCACCGAGCGATCGAGGGTCGTCTTGCGCACCTGGCCGAAATCGGCGGCGAGCAGATCGGTCACCAAGGACTCGGAGGAGTAGCGGATCAGAATCCGTCGATCATCGACCGCAAGAATCGTCTTGATCGACTCATAGTCGCCGTTCGGCTGGCGGACGGCCGTGACGATTTGCAGCCCGGGACAAAGAGGGATGGTGGGGGCGGGCGCGTCGGCGGCTCGCGCCGTCCATGGGATCGTTGCGAATACCGCGAGCATGCAAACGCGCGCGTCTGCCGCGGGGGAGCGAACGCGAAAGTGGGCCATGATCGTTACTCCTGCGGGTTGCGTGCACGATCGGCGATCACCGAGCTTGCAAAGCGAACGCAGGCCGATCGTTGCTCCTACTGACTACGCGATTCTTCGCCGAATCACGACATCGATCTGTACACGTTCTGGACGCGATGGCGCACACCCACGCTGATGGGTACGTGCTGAAGCCAAAGCATCGTCGCCTCGGCGCGCGTCGCCGTTCAGTCAGCGATGGGCCGCGGCGACCGCGGTCCGCTCGGGCAAGGCGAGGCGGAGCGTTTCTTCCTGCAGGGCATTCAGCAGCGCCTCGCGCTGGACGCGACACACCGGTCGCTCCCAGCGACGATTGCCCATGTGCTCGACGAGCTCGACTGCATGGGTGGATCGCATCGGCGCGGCCAGGAAGAACGTCGAGAGTGTCACCCAATCCTGCATCAGACGGCGCGCGTCGATGGTGACGTAGCCGGTGCGCTGGGCGGAGGTCAGCTGTTCGAGCACATGGAGCGCCATCGAGCTGTAGGTGGTCAGGCCCATGGAGCGGGCCGAGCGCGCCAGCAGGGATAGCGAATCGCACAACCCTCGCGTCGTGTAGGCATCGCTGTCGACGCACGCGTCACCGCCATGGTCGAGGAGGCGGTACATCGTGCCGAGTTGTCGTCTGAGTTCGATAAATAACATAGACGTCGATGCGGGTCAGTGAATGCATCTGCCGATGAGATCGGCGGCCGTGCTCTTGTTACTGTGCAGAAGGGCGGCCTCGCGCGCCGCGCAATCGCAACCACAGTGGATCCAATGAGATCGGATCAGGCGGCCAATACGCGCGTCGGAAGCGACGGCGCGCGCCATAAAACAACCACTCAGAATGCTTTCGCGGGAACAAAGACGATTTCTTCCGTGACCGGGCCACGTGTAGCGGTTGAGGGGGAGCAGACCAGAGCGGACGTGTCTACGCGTTCGAACTGCGCATCGGTGGACAGCGCTCGTGCGCCAGG
>JAEYXD010000088.1 GCA_023428645.1 Pseudomonadota bacterium | reverse complement strand
GCTGTGCCGCAGCCCCTGCTACAAGTACCTCGATCGCTGGAAGAACGCATACACCGGCTCCGCGACGAGACACATCGAGGTCGCTCCAGTGGACCTTCTGCGTCGAGTTGCCGTGCTCGTCTTGCTGGAGCGGCAGCTCTCTCGATTTCGAAGCCTGTGAAACGCTGGCGGCCGTGCTCCTCTAGGAGATCGAGTGCTCGTACGCCTCGCGCAGGAACGGTTTCATCTCTTCCAGTTCATCCATGGCGCGCAGCTTGGCCACACACGTCACGCTGTTGCGATCCGCCACGATCTTGATGAACGACGCGTGCTCAGCCTTGCGCCCCAGATGAATTGCAAGCCGCAGAGCGTCCGACATGATGGCCACGTCCGCGAACACGCGTCGGCTACGCAACAGGACGTATCGTTCGCGAGTCACGAACTCCACCGGCCCGAGTGCTTTAGCGAATTCCTCCAGCGCCGTATAGAGGTCGACCACTGCGGACGGCCTGTTGCGCAAGACGGCCTCTCGATCACCCGTGCCGCACGCATGGCGCTGGTTTGGCCGCGTAAAACGGCGGTTGCACGTAGGGCATGTCCAGTGAGTCATGGCGATTCTGTCTGGGCATGCAAGACGGCATGCCGTGCGATCGGTCAGGTGCCAAGTCTACTGCGACGTCCTTACAGGGGGCGGGATTCGGTGGGTGGCGGCTCCGCGCCGATGGGGCGGTCGCTTCCGACCGCCCCAGCCGCTTCTTCAGAACCGATAGCTCACATCGACGCCGACCTGACGGCGGAACGGCAATGCCGCTTGCACCGAATACAGGCGGAATCCGAGCGGATCGCCCGCCGCGTCGCCCTGGTAGGCAATCGCCTCGAGCGTGTCGTCGTCCAACAAGTTGCGTACTCGCAGCGATGCCGACCATTTCTCCGCGTCGATTCCGATCGACAGGTTGAGATCGAACGAGTCGCCCGTCTCCGCGGAATTGAGCAGCGATTCGAAGCGCGAGCCGACATAGATGCCGTCCGCACGTACGCGCCAGTCGAGCGAGCTCGTCAATGGCGCGCGATACTGCAAGTAGGCCGTTGCGGAGAGATCCGGCACGAAGCCCTCCTTGCGTCCGCCGATCTCCGCGGTTTGCGTGATCGGATCACCGCCGAAGTAGCGATAGATCAGATTGCTCGTCGCGCCGGGCTTGAAATCCACTTGCGTCCAGGTAGCCGACAGGCCGGCCTCGAGGGCATCGGTGATGAGAAAGCGCGATTCGACTTCGATGCCGTACACGTCTTCGTCACCGGCGACCGCCGCCTGGCCGGAGAATGCCTCACGGTTCGCGCCGCTCAAGCCAATGTCGATCGTGCCGTTGCCGTTGAAGTCGATCTGCGCGCTCTTCGTATCCTGCTTGTCCGACCACTGCGAATAGAAAAGTGCCGTGTTGACCGTCGCACGACCGTCCGCGAACGTCTTCTTGAGCCCGATCTCATAGTTCAAGACCTTGGACTCGGGAACGACGAGCGGGATGCCCCAGCTCGTGGCGAGTTGCGCGCGTCGCTCGGGAGAGAGGAACAACAGCTGCGGATTGCCCTGCGTCGGCTGATTGCCCTTGGCGACGTTGAGATAGAAGTTCGTGTCATCGTCGAACTGGTAGCTCGTGAGCAAGCGCGGCAGGAAGGCGCTGCTCTCGACGACCAGACGAGGCGCGCCGACACCTTGCGGCGGCGCGGTGATCTTGTCGTTCTGATATCGCCCTTCGAGCGAGATTTCGAGCTTGTCCGTCACGTCATAGCTGATGGAGGCGAACGCGGCGTTGTTCTCTACTTCTTTCGGGTTCGGCTGCGGCGCGGTCACCGTGCCCGTCAGCCCCAGGGCGCTGAACGTCGGCAGCGTGCCGTAAGCGAAGCGCGCCTGCGTGTAGTAATCCTGCTTTAGGTAGTAGAGACCCGCCATCCATCGCAGCCGCTGGTTCGCATCCGTCGACACGCGCAGCTCCTGCGTGATCGTATCCTGATCGCGCAGCGTCTCCGCCCAGTACGCATCGAGGTTCGTCACGTCGTAATCCATGACGGACTTCTGCTTCTCGGTCTGATAGCTGCTGAGCGAGGTGAACGTGAGATTCGCCGGCAGCTCGATGTCGAGATTGAGCGATGCCGTGTACATGTCGCGCTCGGTCCGCGGCGAGTCGAAGTACAGCGTTCCGGGCGCCACCGGAATCGTGTCGTTCAGATCGGGCCGCCCCCTGAAGTGCAGTTCGCCGCAATACATCGTCGTGGGGCGATTGTTGTTCGTCACGGCACCGTTCGCGAACGGACCGCAGTTGTGATCGGGCTGTCGGGCGATCGTTTGCGACGCCGGCAAGCCGTCGATGTTCTGGGTGTAGGACAGGCGCAGCAGTGCGGACACGCTGTCGCCCGGCGTCAGGAAAGCGGTGAGCACGCCGTAGCTGTCGCGCTGCTCGCCGAGACGATCGCCCGTCGTCGCATCCTTGTATTGCCCACCCCGTTGGTTGTAGCCACCCACGGCTCGCATCGCGAGCAGACCTTCGACGACCGGAATGTTCACGCTCAGCCGCCCACCGTAGTCGTGGTACTCGGCGGCCGACAGATCGAGCTTGGCTTCGAACTCGTCATGGGGCCGCTTGGTCACGAAGTTGATCGCGCCCGCGAACGTGGCGCGGCCGAAGTACGCGGATTGCGGTCCCTTGATGACTTCGACGCGCTCGATATCGTCGAACGCGATGCCCGCCGTCTGACCCGAGTAGTACACGCCATCGACGAAGATCGATGCGATGTCGCGGGTCGTGTCGCCGGACGGCGTGACCTGCGACATGCCGCGAATCGCCATGCGCGAAATGCTGCGATCACCCGGCGTGAAGAAGATGAGTCCTGGCGTGTTCGCCGCGAGATCCTTGAGATCGTCCATGCCGCGCGCCGCGATGTCCGCGTCGCTGAACGCGTTCACGGTCAAGGGAATCTCCTGGATGCTCTCGTCCCGCTTGCGCGCGCTGACCACGACTTCGTCCAGGACGTCGGTGCGCATCGATGTGCCGCCCGCCTCCTGAGCGATCGCGGGTACGGCGACCGCCACGCTCATCGCGATGCCGGCGCCTACCGTCATGCCACGGATCAATCTTCTATCTTTCATCAGAACTCCCCGCTGCAGATGTGAAAGGGTCGCGCTCACGCGCGACCCACGAACAATCGATGGTCTAGCCGTGCACGATCAGCGTCGGAAGGAGGCCTCCGGGGGCGTCCCCTCCAGTGCCTTGACGGGATCGGCGATGATTTGGGGATGCATGCGGCGCGCCGCCGCGAGGATGTCGGTCGGGACGTCGTCGACCGACCAGACTTTCCGCCCGGACGCGCGAGCCATCAACACGCCCTTGATGTCTCCCATCTTCATCCAGGTTCGCCAGTCGGTAGCGCTCTGGTAGTGCAGCGTCGCTTCGGCGCTCGGGCTGTTCGGGTCGAGCACCTGGCGCAGGCTGCCGTGATACGTGGTGATGTCATTGCCCTGATAGGGCGCGCGTCCGCTGTCCGGCACGATCGTGGCCGACACGTCTTCGTTGATCCAGATGTCATCGTTGAATTGCGCGAGCACACCGCGGGTCGATTTCATGCGCAGCTCCACGCCCGGCGTCTTCTCCGGTTCGCTGACGCCCGCGGGTGTCAACGTCGAGGTCACCGGCCCGAACGCGACGTGCTCGAGCGCGTTCGTCTGGCCGGTGAGCGGATTGCGCCAGCTGTGATCGAGAAGCGCGCCGGTCTTCGCGTCCACGTAGTACGAGAGCTCGACGATCGTCACCTTGAAGTTGCCGTCCGGTTGACGCGCGAACCGATGCCAGCTCACGACGAGGTTCTGAAAGAGCGGCGTGACCGTGGTCCCGACAACAC
>JAEYXD010000012.1 GCA_023428645.1 Pseudomonadota bacterium | reverse complement strand
TCGGCGTCGGCGAGCAAGTGCAGCGTCGCCCGCGGCCCGAGTCGTTGCACGAGCGGTTCGAGCAGCGGCAGTTTCGCGAGCTCATCGCGCGTGCCTTGCACGAACAACATTGGAATCGCGACGTTCGCGAGGTGCGCGCCGCGCGTGATGTCCGGCCGTCCCGCGGGGTGCAGTGGAAAGCCGAGGAACACCAGGGCGCGCACGCCCGGCAGCGGCGCGTCCGCCTGCGCCTGCGAGCTCATGCGGCCGCCGAACGATCGGCCGCCAGCGACGAGCGGAACGTTCGGCAACCGCTGTGCCGCCGTCGCCACCGCGGCTCTGACCGTCGCATGACACAGCGGCGGCGGGTCGGTGCGCTTCGAGCCGCGCTCCATGTACGGGAATTGAAAGCGCAGCGACGCGATGCCGAGCTCGGCGAGTTCGGTCGCGGTGGCGCGCATGAACGCGTGACTCATGCCAGCGCCCGCGCCGTGCGCGAACACGTAGCACGCCCGCGGCGCGGCGGGCGCAAGCAGCACCCCCGAAACCGTGCCGACGTCCTCGACAGAGATCGTGAGTTCCTGCTCCTGCATTGTTTCAACCCTGTTCCTCATTCTCGTGGCTCGCGCCACCATCGTGCGGCGCGGATGACGGAATCGTCCTGTTTTTTTGCCGCGTAAGAATGCCACGGCCCGCTGTTTCGCGGGCACCCGATGCGTGGGAACACGTGCAAAGAATGTGCGTTCGCTTATCACAGCGCTCGTGGCCGGGCGGCGCGAGCCAGGAACATCAAAGGAGATTGAACATGAAACACGTAAGTTCGATTGCGGCTGCGATCAGTGCTTGTCTGCTGACGGGCTCGATGGCGATGGCGCAACAGACGGGCACGACTCCACAAACGGACAGAGGCACGATGCCTCGAACCGATGCGGCTGACAGCTCGAACACGCGCACCGCCGATGCGTCCGGCATGCGCCAGTCGCGAATGAGCAGCGCGGAGTTCGTGAAGAAGGCGGCCGCGGACGGCATGGCCGAAGTGGAAGCGGGCAAGATCGGTGTGCAGAAGGCGACGAATCCCGAAGTGAAGGCATTCGCTCAGCAGATGGTCAGGGATCATACGAAGACCAACAACGAGCTGACGGCCTTGGCGAAGTCCCAGAATCTTGAAGTGCCGAGCGGCCCTGGCCTGATGCAGAAGGCCTCGATGGAGCGGTTCGAGCACGAGAAGGCGGGCGCCGGGTTCGACCACGCGTTCATGAAGCACATGGTGAGCGACCATGAGAAGGCGGTCGAGCTGTTCAAGCAGGCGTCCACGGACACGAACATCGATCCGCAGCTGCGCTCGTTCGCGAAGACGACCTTGCCGGCGCTGCAGACGCATTTGAGCCAGGCGCAAGCCTTGGAGAGCAAGCTGGCGAAAAACCAGTAGTTCACTACGACCGAGCTGCGAGGCTAGAGGCGAGGACGGAGGGATCCGTCTTCGCCTCGTCTTGTTTGGGTATGGGAAACATCTACCGGCTTCGCGCATTGTCGGCATGTCGCAACCGCGGCGTTACGCGACATTGGGGAGCGGCATGCGCATCGTACTGGCCACCGTGTGCTTCGCGGCGACGTTCATTGTCGACGCGAAACCCGTCCACGTCGATTTCACGGTGCGGCAAACCGATTCATACGGTGATACGCCATCCGGCGTCTACAAGGGCACATGGTCGTTCGACGATTCGATCGTCAAGCCGAACGGCCTGTTCGAAGAAGCGTTCAAGGGCGGCAAGCTCAAATCATTCACGTTCGCGTGGTTGGGCGAAGAATGGCATCCCGGCAATGTGCGTCTCGCGCGCCTGGAGTTCGATGCCAAGGGAGAGCTGCGCAGTTGGATCATCGGCGCCACGGTCGTGTCGGGTGGATGCAATGCGGTAGGCGCACTCGACTGCGTCGGGGTGCCCGCGGACGTCACCGATTTCTATCTAGTCGCGACGCGACCGGAGCGCGGCGTGCGGACACCGCCGCTCGTCGCGGTCGGTGTGCAGCGCGGCAGGGATAAGGTCGTCGAGGCTCATGGTGAATTCACCGTGAGAAAGGCGGGCGCACCTCGCGCCGCAAAGGACGCGAATCCTTCAAAGGACGTAGAAGACACTCAAGCAGCGGAGTAATCACCGCTCTTAAATTCGCACTACCTTCCCAGCGCCGCATTAGACTGCTCGATTTCGGCGACACGAACGGCGCTGTGATCGACCTCGGAGAGAAACACTTGATGACGCGGCATTCGCCTGCCTGGGTGGAACGACTGCTGCGCCCCAACAATGTGGAGGCCGACGCGCGACGGGATGTGTTGTGGCTGCTCGGCCTCGGGCTGTTGCTCATCGCGACGGGTATCGGCCTGCGTGATCCGTGGCCGGCCGATGAGCCGCGATTCGCGCTGATCGCGCGAGACATGGCCGCGAGCGGTGACTGGCTGTTGTCGCGCATCGGGGGCGACATTTATGCCGATAAGCCGCCGCTGTATTTCTGGTTGATGGCGCTCGGCATCGAGCTCACGGGCTCGGTGCGGGCCGCGTTCTTGTTGCCGTCGCTGCTCAGCGGGCTTTCGAGCGTGCTGCTCGTCTACGATCTCGGCCGCCGCTTGTGGAATCGCGAGACCGGCTTGATCGCGGGGCTTGCGCTGCTGTTCACCGTGCAATTCGTGTGGCAAGCGCGGCAGGCGCAAATCGATGCGACCTTGTGCTTCTGGACGACGCTCGGCCTGTACGGCTTGTTGCGGCATTTGCTGCTCGGACCGCAGTGGCGGTGGTACTGCATCGGGTGGGCCGCCGCGGGCTTCGGCGTCATCACGAAGGGGGTCGGCTTCCTGCCGCTGCTCGTGTTGATTCCGTTTGCGATCTTGCGATCCGACGCATGGCAACCGCGCCTGCGAACGGCGCGGACGGCGCGTTGGCTGCTCGGTCCGCTCGCCTTCGTCGCGGCAACGGCGGTCTGGCTCGTACCGATGTTGATCGCCGCGAGCGCCGATCCCGCGATCGCGGCGTATCGAGACGAAATTCTGTTTCGGCAAACGATCGATCGCTACACCGATGCGTGGCATCACCGTGAGCCGTTCTGGTACTTCATCGTCGAGGTCATTCCCTGGCTGTGGCTGCCGCTGACAGCGCTGCTGCCGTGGCTCGTGCCCGCATGGCGCCGTGCCTGGCGCGCGCACGACCTGCGCGTGGCGCTGCTCACGGCGTGGATCGTCCTCGTGGTGCTGTTCTTCAGCGCGAGCACGGGCAAGCGCGGCGTCTACGTGCTGCCCGCAGTCCCTGCGCTCGCGCTGGTCGCCGCGCCATACCTGCGCGAGGTCGCGGTGCGTCCGGTGGCGCAGCGGGTCGTGTTCTGGATCGCGGCGAGCATCGCGACCATCACGGCGCTCGCGATCCCGTACCTCCTGCTGAACCCGGAGCGTCGCACCGAAGTCGCCACGACGTATGGGCTCGACCCGCTGGGGCCATTGCTCGTGCTCGCGGCCGGGCTCGTGCTGGTGTGTGTGCTGGCGCGGCCACGACGTGGCTTTGCGGCCTTCGCGGGCGCGGTCACGTGCGCGCTGCTCGTCATCAGCTTCTGGATCAACCCCGCGATGAACGACGCGCGTTCCGGCAAGGACTTCATGGCGCGCGTCGAGCAGCTCGCGAAACCCAATGCGCCGCTCGGCTTCGTGTCGTTCAAGGAGCAGTATCTGCTGCAGGCTCGGCGGCCGGTCGTGCACTTCGGGCATGCACGCTGGCGCGAAGGCGAGCAGGAGACGAAGGATGCGGCCCGCTGGCTTGCCGAGTCCCCCGATCGTCAACTCATCGTGCACGAAATATCATTGCGACGTTGCTTCGCGGGCGCCCATCGTCAGTCGCTCGGCGTTGCGAACCGCCGCGAGTGGTATCTCGTGAGCGGCGCGGTCGATCCGGACTGTGTGCGCGCCGGGCACCCGAGCCTGGCGCATTTTTACAATCCGCCGCACCGGCAGCGCGTACACAATAGAGGGATCTCCAGCCGTGTAACCTCGGATCCCCCATAGCCATGAGTATCGAAGGCGTGACCGCGGAGGCGCCGCGCGTCGGCCGCCATCCGCTTGCATTTATCTTCGTCACGCGTCTGATCGATGCGATGGGATTCGGCATCATCATGCCGGTGCTGCCGCAGCTGCTGCTGCACATGGGCGAGGCGGACATCGCCGCCGCGACGCGAACGGGCGGCATTCTGCTCGTCACCTATGCAGTGCTGCAGTTCTTCTTCGGTCCGGTCATCGGCAATCTGAGCGATCGGTTCGGACGCCGCCCGATCATCCTCGCGTCGCTGTTCGCGTATGGCGTGGACTATCTGCTGATGGGGTTCGCACCGACGATCGGCTGGCTGTTCATCGGCCGCGCGATCGCCGGCATCGCCGGCGCGGTCTATGTGCCGGCGAATGCATTCGTGGCCGACGTCACGCCACCCGAGCGCCGCGCGCACGCGTTCGGCCTCGTCGGCTCCGCCTTCGGCTTGGGATTCATCCTGGGACCGGGCGTCGGCGGGTTGCTCGGCGAGCTCGGTCCACGCGCGCCATTCTTTGCCGCGGCCGCGCTGGCCGGCGTGAATTTCCTGTTTGGCCTGTTCGTGTTGCCCGAATCGCTGCCGGCGGAGCGACGGCGGCCGTTCTCGTGGCGCCGTGCGAATCCGCTCGGCGCGGTCTCGATGCTGCGGCACCATGCCGGCGTCCTCACGTATGCGTTGGCCGCGGTTGCCTTTCTCGTCGCGACGAACGTGTACCCGAGCACGTGGGCCTTTTTCATGACCGCGAAGTTCGACTGGTCCACGGGCATGATCGGCCTGTCGCTGGTCGCGACCGGCATCGCCATGGCGGGCGCGCAAGCGTTCCTGACCGGACGGCTGTCGAAGCAGATCGGCGAGTTCGGCGCGGCGACGCTCGGGCTGATCGTCGCCACGCTATTGGCGATCGCGTACGCGCTCATCACCGAAGCCTGGATGGTGTTCGTGCTCACGTTCGCCGGCGCGCTGCAGGCCATCACGTATCCCGCCCTGAACGCGTTGATGTCGCAGCGCGTGCCGGCGAATGCCCAAGGCGAGCTGCAGGGCGGCGTGGCTTCCCTCAGCAGCATCGCGAATATCGTCGGGCCGCTCGTCATGACCCAAGCGCTCGCCTATTTCACGTCCACCCGGGCGCCGGTCCATTTCCCGGGCGCGGCGTTCGTGTTGGCCGCTCTCATCAATGCATGTGGATTGGTGTTGCTGCTGAGCCGCCGCCCCGGGCGCGCTTGATCGCGCGCATCGTGCCTGACCCTCGCTAGGGTCGGTCGGAACTTACGGTGTCCCTCCCGACTTTCGTGGAGCGCACAACCGACGACAACAGGGGAGTCGCATGAGAATCGCAGCGGCGCTGGGGACGGGTCTGCTCTTCGCCTCGAGCTTCGCGAGCGCCGCCGGCATCTGGCGCTTCGAAGCCGGCATCGCATACGTCACCGGAATCAACGACGTTGCCGATCACTATGAGGACAATCTCGAGCGCGCCGGCTTCGAAGTCGATGTCGACGTGCGCGTGCCGGTCGGGGTCGGCGCGCGAGCGATCTATCTCTGGTCCTCGAACCTGCGTGCCGATCTCGCCCTCGGCCCGATGTTCTTCATTTCCGGCGACGTGAATCATTTCGAGCTCCCCTTGAGCGCGACACTCGGCTACGCGTTCATGCCGACCGCGAGCATCTCGCCCTATGTGCGCGCCGGCGCCGTGTACCACTACGTCGATGGCGATCAGTACTCGAGCACGAGCCCCGGATTGTTGGCTGCCGTCGGCGTCGAGTTCTCGCGCGTGACGATCGAGATCGCCACGGACCGCTCCGAAGTGGAGTTCGATGCGCTCAGGTGTACGGCGCCGTCCGCCTGCGAGCTCGGGAAAGACAAGCTCAACACGTACGACGTCATGGCCAGCATTCTCTATCGCTTCTAGTTGTAACTTTTGCCGCGAACGTCGTGATGCTGCGTCGGAGGAACTTGACGCCGGCACGCTCGGTTATAGCGCTGGCGTGCTGGTCAGCTAAGAATGCAGGGGAGAAAACATGCGGCGGATGTTCGTCCGAAGCTCGGCAATGGTTTTGCTCGTTGCACTTGCCGCATGCTCGAACGGGCGAGGCTCCTTGACGGAAACGCCGCCGCCGGCCTCGCCGGGGCAGTCCGAGCCTCCGCCGCAAACGCCGACGCCCGATCCCACGCCGCCTGCGCCGACGCCGACGCCAACTCCGGCGCCCACGCCCACGCCAACTCCAACTCCGACGCCAACACCCACGCCGACACCGCCGCCAGCACCCGCGCCGGCCGCCGCGACCGCGGGCTATTGGTTCGGCACGATCGATGGTCCGGCCGGACGCAAGTACGGTGGCCGTGCGCTGATCACTGGTGCGGGCGACATGCATCTCATCGTCTCGTCCGCTGCCGATCTGCAATCCGCGCCCGAGCTGCTCGTGTTCGGCAACGTGTGTTGCGAGAACCGCGGTGAAGCCGCGCTCAAGTCGAAGGAATACTTGAACGAGCGAGAGCACGGCGCGCGTTTCCGCTTTCGCATCGAAGGCAATGCACTGCGCGGCGACGTGCGCATTCGCGCCGACAACTACGAATTCGCGCTCGATCGTTCAAGCCGTTATGACGAGACGCTGACGTTGCAGGATCTCGCCGGAACGTACTCGTACACGAGGGTCGTGTTGCTCGGTCCCAGCGGCACGTACACGCTCACGGTCAATCCGAACGGACAACTGCAGGGTTCGCACACGAACGGCTGCGTGTACAACGGGACGGTCGCGATCACGGACGCACCCCGCAATCTCGTCCAGCTCGACGTGCAACTGAGCAATTGTCCGCGGAGCATCACGGGATCGGGCTCCATGAACGGCCAGTACACCGGTCTCGGCTTTCTGGCGCGCGATACGCCCGCGCGGGGCTCGAGCGTATTCCTGCACAGTCTGATCGGCCGCACTTGGCTCGGCCACCTGCCAGTCGCGAAGTGACGCGGTTCGGCACCGCGTCATTCCGCACGCCGGCCGTGCTAGCGATTGACTGAGCCCATCTGGGCTGCTGGATAGCGCGTTCCGGCCACGACATTCGCCGCGAGCGCCTGCTCGATGCGCTCCAGATCGGCATCCGCAAGATCGATGCGCGTGGCGCCGGCGTTCTCGTCGAGGCGCTCGACGCGCCGCGTGCCCGGGATCGGCACGATGTCCGGCCCCTGTGCCAGCAGCCAGGCGAGGGCAAGCTGCGCGGGCGTGCAGCGCTTCTCGCCGGCGATCTCGGTGACCGCGGCGACGAGACGCTGATTCTTCGCGAAGTTCTCGTCTTGAAAACGCGGATTCTCGCGACGCCAGTCGTCCGGCGCGAGCTGGTCGAGCTTGCGAATCGCGCCGGTGAGAAAGCCGCGGCCGAGCGGGCTGTAGGCGACGAAACCGATGCCGCATTCGCGCGCGGTCGGCAGCACTTCGTCTTCGACGTCGCGCGTCCACAGCGAATATTCCGATTGCAGGGCGGTGATCGGATGCACGGCGACCGCGCGCCGCAGCGTCGCGGCCGACGCTTCCGACAAGCCGAGATGACGGACCTTGCCGGCCTTCACGAGCTCTGCCATGGCGCCGACGGTTTCCTCGATCGGCACATTGGGATCGACGCGGTGTTGGTAGTAAAGATCGATGTGGTCCACGCGCAGGCGCTTCAGGCTCGCATCGCACGCCGAGCGCACGTAGTCCGGGCTGCCGTTCACGCCGAGAAACTCGCCCTTCGAGCCGCGCACGTTGCCGAACTTCGTCGCGAGCACGACCTCGTCGCGGCGCGTCCGCAGGACTTCCGCCAGCAGTTCCTCGTTGCGGCCGACGCCGTACATGTCGGCGGTGTCGAGAAAGTTCACGCCGATGTCGAGCGCGTGATTGAGCACTGCGATGTTCGCTGCATGATCGGCCGGACCGTAGAAGTCGGACATGCCCATGCAGCCCAGGCCGATGGCGGAGACGGTGAGGCCATCACGGCCAAGCGTACGACGAGGGATAGCGGGGTTCATCAGTGATCTCCTGGCAAGACCTTCGCGGCCAACGACGGAAAGCCTACGAATCGAGCTGCGTCACGTAGTTACTCATTGCTGGCGGATCGTTGCCTGATTCTGCAAAGTGACGTAGCAACAAGCACGGCAGCGGCTGGCCGTGCTGCATAATCGTCTCGAACCGTGAGTGAACGAGGCCATGAGTCACATCCCCGCAGTCTTCGACATGGATTCGCTGCAGCGCGAGCTGGCCGCACGAGTGAGTTCGCTCACGCACACGGATGGAGTGCACGACACGAGCATCGCCGGCCTCGCCGCGATTCGCGCGAGCGCGCCGTCGCAGCCGTTGTCGTCGGTGTACGAGCCCAGCTTGTGCGTCGTCGTGCAGGGTCGCAAGCAGGCGCGGCTGCGCGACGAGACCTACAGCTACGATCCGCTCAACTATCTCGTCGTGTCCGTGACGCTGCCGGTCATCGGTCAAATCGTCGAGGCGAGCGTCGAGCGCCCGTATTTGTGTTTGCGCATCGGTGTCGATCGCAATCTCATCGGTGAGCTGTTGCTGCAGGCGGGACCGACGCTCGTGCAGCGGCCCGCATCGGAGCGCGGTTTGTATGTCGCGCGGACGGAAGGCGCGCTGCTCGACGCCGTCGTGCGACTCGTGCGCCTGCTCGAACGGCCGCGCGATGCGCAAGTGCTCGCGCCGCTCATCCTGCGCGAGATCCACTATCGCGCGCTGACCGGCGAGCTCGGCGCGCGATTGCGCGAGCTGTGCGTCGTCGACAGCCAGATCCAACGCATCGCCCGCGCGATCGACGTGCTGCGTACGCGGTTCGCGGAAGGCTTCAGCGTCGAGGAGCTGGCATCGATCGCACACATGAGCCCGTCGTCGTTTCACCATCGCTTCAAGGAAGTCACGGCCGTGTCGCCGATGCAGTTCCAGAAGCAGTTGCGTCTGCACGAAGCGCGGCGGCTGATGCTGACCGAAGGGCTCGAAGCGTCGGCCGCGGCGCATCGGGTCGGCTACGAGAGCGCCTCGCAGTTCAGCCGCGAGTATCGCCGCCTGTTTGGCGCCCCGCCGCGCCGAGAGATCGACGCGTTGCGCGCATAGGCGCGCGCCGGTTGCCGGCCCGGCGCATATGCGATCATCCGCGACATGAATCGCCGTCCCTCACGCGTCCTCGTTGCGCTCGCCCGTTGGGCGCTCATGGCGGGTCTTGCCGGTGTCGTCCTGGCGGGTCTCGCGTTCATCGATCGCTGGCGTGCGCCGGAGAACGCTGATTCGCAGCAAACGCTGCTCATGCTCGCCGCCATTCTGCTGGCGCTGTCGTTCGTGCTCGCTCCGATCGTGCGTCGCGCGTTCGGTGTGATGGTGGCGGCGCCACGACAGCGAGAGCGGCGCAAGACGCTGCTCGACGAAATGCGCGAGCGGCCGGACGGCGAAGAACCCGCGGCAACGGTGAGCGATGCGCTGGCGGACGCGGCTCCGGAGCCGCGCTCCGCACTGACGCGGCTGCTCATCGTCTTGTATCTCGTTTTCGGCGCGGTGCTGCTCGTCGTGCTGTTCGCGCTTCAATAGCAAAACGCTCATCCCGCGACTACGGCGTTTCGCGACACGCGAATTCGGCGCCGATGTCGGAAACAGCGTGCCGCGCGCGTCTTTGAGAAGAATTCACCCAGGAGCATCCCATGGCGACGAAAGTTGAGATGACCCCCGCCTCGAATCGCGAACTCGTTCTCTGCCGCATCATCGATGCGCCGCGCGACAAGGTCTTCAGGGCGTGGACCGACCCTGCGCTCATGAAGCAGTGGTTCGCGCCCCAGCCGTTCACGACGCCGGTCGTCGAGACGGACGTGCGCCCCGGCGGCGCAAGCTACGTCGTCATGAAGGATCCCCAAGGCAATGAGTACCCGAACCGAGGCATTTATCTCGAGGTCGTGCCGAACGAGAAGCTCGTGTTCACGGATGCGTTCACGCGCGCGTGGGAGCCGAGCGAGAAGCCCTTCTTCACGTGCGTGCTCACGTTCGAGGATGCCGGCGGCGGCAAGACGAAATACACGGCGCGCGCGCTGCACTGGACTGTCGAAGATCGCGAGGCGCATGAAAAAATGGGCTTCCACGAAGGCTGGGGCATTTGCACCGAGCAGCTCGAAGCCGTCGCCGCAAGGCTCTGATCCGCCGCCCGGGCGGCCCGCCACGGAAGGCGGGAACAGCGGGCGACAACGCGCGTTCGCTTAGCGATGAATCAGCGCGATCGCAACCAGGGCATCGAAGGATCGATCGATTCCTGGCTCGATCTAACTACGGCGTGTCCGGGTTGCCGACCTTGAATCCGAGCAATGTCGCGATCCATTCGCCGTGGATCGCGTCTATCTTTCCGGCCCGCGCACATCGACTCGCGATTTTCGGCGCATCGCGGTGTGTTCACGACTCCTCTGTCGGCTGACGCTACAAGTGGACTTTTCGCAGGGGCACGTCGGCTGACGCGAACAGCTGCTACGCTCGCGATCCTCATTCATCGCGCGAGCAGGCGCCCTGGTTGAAGCAATGCAGATTCGCCTCATCGGTATCGACGTGGACGGTACGCTCGTCGGCTCTTCCGGCGAGGTGCTGCCGCACGTGCGCGAGGCGGCGCATCGCGCGCGCGCCGCCGGCATTCGCCTGATGTTGTGCTCGGGACGTCCGGCGTTCGGAGTCACGTTGGAGTATGCGAGCGACCTCGATCCCGACGGCTGGCACGTCTTTCAGAACGGCGCGAGCATCGTCCATCTGCCCAGTCGCGAATCCCTGTCCGTGAGCTTGCCGACCGGCGCGGTCGCGCAGGTCGTCGCGTTTGCGCGCGAGAATGCGCAGGTGCTGGAGCTATATAGCGACACGGAATATGTCACCGACAGTACGTCTGCCTGGGCACGGGAACATGCGGAGCTCTTGGGCGTACCGTTTCAGGCGCGACCGTTCGCATCGTTGCGAGGGGCGGTCGTCCGTGCGCAATGGCTCGTGTCCGCAGCCCAGACCGCACTCGTCATCGAGCAGGCGCCGGCTGGGCTCGAGGTCGCGGTTTCCAGCTCGCCCTTGATGCCGCGGACCCGCTTCGTCGGACTCACGCGGGCAGGGACGAGTAAAGGCACGGCCATTCGCGCCGTTGCGCAGAAGTACGGCATCGATCTCGCGGACGTGATGTACGTCGGCGACTCGGGCAACGATGTATCGGCGTTGCGCATCGTCGGTCACCCGGTCGCGATGGGTAACGCCGATGAGGCCGTGATGGCCGAGGCGCGCCATGTCGTGCCGCATGTCGACGAGGGCGGCCTCGCCGATGCGCTCGCGCTCGCGCTGCAGGACATACGTTGTTGATCGAAACGCAGGGAGCCGTTGTCGGTGAATTCAAACTATGTACGCAACCAGAAGCGGCGTTCACGATGTCGCCATTCGCTAGCTACGGAGTCGTGACTTGAAGATTCTCGTTGCCGACGACGAGGACATCGCTCGCCGGACGCTCGTCATGCTGCTTGAAGAGTCTGGCTACTCGGTCGTCGATGCCCGCGACGGTGTCGAGGCCGTGCAGAAGGCGACGCGCGAGCTGCCCGACGTCATCCTGATGGACATTGCGATGCCGATCATGGACGGCTTTCAAGCGGCCGAAAAACTGCGCGAGAACGCGCGCACCGAAAACATTCCGATCATCGCGTGCACGGGCGTGCCTCGGCCGCTCGATGAATGGGAGGGCCTGTTTCAGGCCGTCATCCGCAAACCGTTCACCTCCGAATCCGTCGTGTCGCAAGTCCAGCAGTTCGACGCTCGTTGAGCCGTCGAGCCTCCGCGCGGAACAAAATCGCAGCAGGGAACGGCCACGCGACTTGCCGCCGGTTCCGTTCGAGTAGTGGGAACTCGACTGCGGGCTCCGCTCTTTTATCGTTACCAAGGCACGGAGGGTTAACGATGTTGAAACGTACGTCTGTCTTAGTTCTTGCAAGTCTCATGAGTGCCGGCGCGCTCGTCGGCTGTCATTCGACGGATAGTCGCGATGGCGGCACCATGGAGCGCACTGCTGCGAATGCAGGACGTGCGGTCGATGACAGTGTGATCACAGGCAAGGTGAAGGCCGCGCTGATCGCCGATCCGACGACGAAGGCGCATCAGATCGAAGTCGAGACGTTCCAAGGTCAAGTGCAGTTGAGCGGCTTCGTCGAGAGCACCGAGGCTCGCAGCCGCGCCGTCGAAATCGCGCGCAATGTCGACGGGGTCAAGGACGTGAAGAACTCGCTGCAGCTGCGCAACGCGGGCTAGTCGCCGCGAGCATCTACGAGTATCTAGGTGAGTCATCCGGTGCGCGGTTGCCGCGCACCGGATTTTTCATGTCAATAACCGACCGCTTTTCCCGAATCGTTGCGTGCATCGCTCGCGCCGAGCCGCAAGCCGGTCGCGAGATCGATCTGAATGCTCTCGCCGTCGCCGCCGAGCCCGTAGCTGATGCTGTGTCCCTTCGCTTCGAGCAAGCGGACCGTGTCCGGAGAGAAGCGATTGCGCTCCAGACGGATCTCGTCCGGAATCCATTGATGGTGGAAGCGCGGCGCATTCACCGCCTGCTGAATGTCGAGACCGAAGTCCGCGACACCGATGAGCATGTTCGCGACCGTCGTGATGATGGTGGGGCCGCCGGGCGAGCCGAGCACGAGCCACAGCTTGCCGTCCTTCAGCACGATCGTCGGCGTCATTGCTGACAGCGGGCGCTTGTTCGGCCCGACGAGGTTCGCCTCGCCTTGGATCAGGCCGAACATGTTGGGCACGCCGACCTTCGCCGCGAAGTCGTCCATCTCGTTGTTCAGCAGAAAGCCGAGCGAGCCGATCGTCACTTTGGAGCCGTAGCCGCCGTTGAGCGTCGTCGTGACGGCGACCGCGTTACCGGCTGCGTCCACGACGGAGTAGTGCGTCGTCTCCGTCGGCTCCTTCGCCGGCGCTTCGACCGGATGCTTCTTCGCGTAGGCCGCGAGCGCATTGGAGATCTTCGGCCGCTCGAGGCGGGCCGACTTGCTCGCGCGCCGCGGGTCGATCGAGGCGCGCCAATCGGCGGCGTACTTCTTGTCCGTCAGCTCGATCACCGGCAGGCTGCTGAACTCCGGATCGCCGAGGAACTGCGCGCGGTCGTAGAACGCGCGTCGATAGGCCTCCGTGATCAGGTGGATCGATTCCGCCGAGCCGAAGCCGGCCTTCGCGATATCGAAGCCTTCGAGAATGTTGAGCGTCTCGACGAGCGCAATGCCGCCGGAGGAAGGCGGCGGCGCGCTGATGACATCGAGGTCGCGATACTTGCCGCGGATCGGCGTGCGCTCGACGACATCGTAGTTGCGCAAATCGTCGACCGTGATCAAGCCGCCGCCGGCCTGCATGAATTCGGCGATCTCTTTCGCCATCTTGCCCGTGTAGAAATCATCCGGCGCCGCGGCGATGCGCTCGAGCGTGCGCGCCAGCTCGGGCTGCTTGAAGACGTCGCCCTGTTTCCAACCCTTGCCGTCGTTCTGGAAGATGCGCTTCGAATCCGGGAAGCGTGCGAGGCCGCGATCGTTCGTCATCGCACGGGCATCACTCCAATCGAGAGCGTAGCCGTCTTTGGCCAGGCGAATGGCCGGCGCCATCACTTGCGGCAGCGTGAGCTTGCCGAACTTCTGCTGCGCATGAACCATGCCCTTCACGGAGCCGGGCACTCCGACCGCCAAGTAGCCGAGGCGGCTGCGCTGCGGATCGACGTTGCCGTTCTCGTCCTGGTACATCTTCGAATGCGCCTTGCCGGGCGCCTTTTCGCGGAAGTCGAGGAAGTGCGTTTGCCCTTCGTGCATGCGGATCAGCATGAAGCCGCCGCCGCCGAGATTGCCTGCCGCGGGATGCACGACCGCGAGCGCGAAGCCTGTCGCGACGGCGGCATCGATCGCATTGCCGCCGGCCTTCATCATTTCGACCCCGGCTTCGGAAGCGAGCACGTGCACGCTGGCAACCATGCCTTTCTCGGCACGCTCGGGCTGCATCCCGCCGCCGGCATGGCCGACGGTCGCCGCGACGAACGAGAACACGAAAACGAAGAGCTGAACGCGAAGCTTCATGACCGAGAACCGCCTTTCGTTGGGGAGTTGAGGCAAGAGTAGAGGTTGGGCCGGCTTTGTGCGAGCCAAGCAGCCCTGCGGTGTCGAAAACCGCGTGGCGGGAACTGGTGGAATCCCTGCGGGCGGAAACGCCACGCTTAACGCGGGTGGACCTCGCTGCCGACGGCTGCGGCGACGCTGGCATAGCCGGCCGCCCGTGCACGAGCCGCGAGCCCGAGCGCGATGCGTCGGGCGAGCAGCGGACCCTCGTACATCAGTGCCGTATACACCTGGACGAGCGTGGCGCCGGCGCGGATGCGAGCCCACGCATCGTCGGCCGACTCGATGCCGCCGACCGCGACCAGAGTGACGCGCGTGCCCACCCGCGCTCGCAGCCGGCGAAGGACTTCGAGCGCGCGGGCCTTCACGGGCGGGCCGGACAGGCCGCCATCCCCGCAGGCGGCGACTACATCCGGCGAGGTGGCAAGTCCTTCGCGGCGGATCGTCGTGTTCGTCGCGATGATCCCCTCGAGCTGCAGCTCGAGCGCGAGGTCGGCGATCGCATCGATGTCCTCGTCCGCGAGGTCGGGCGCGATCTTGAGCAGCAGCGGCACGCGCGTCGGCCGCGCGGCCTCGAGTGTTTCGCGTACCCGCACGAGCAGGCGCCGCAGCTCGGTCACGCTTTGCAGCTGGCGCAGGCCGGGTGTGTTCGGCGAGCTGACGTTCACGACCATGTAGTCGGCCAGCGGCGCCAGCAGGCGGGCGCTCCTCGCATAGTCGTCGGCCGCCTGCTCGTTCGGTACGACTTTCGTCTTGCCGATATTGATGCCGAGGACGGTGCGGCGGTTACCGGCGTTCGCAATATGAGCGGCCGCGGCCTGCGCGCCGCGATTGTTGAAACCCATGCGGTTGATGACCGCTCGATCGGCGGGCAGGCGAAACAGGCGCGGGCGGGGATTGCCGGGCTGGGGCTCGGCCGTGATCGTGCCGATCTCGACGAAGCCGAAGCCGAGCGCGCCGAAGGCTTCGAACGCCTCGGCGTCCTTGTCCAGGCCGGCGGCCAGCCCCACGGGCGTGGGAAACGTGAGTCCGAACGCATTCACGACGAGCGCCGGGTCGCGCGGCAGCAGCGCGGAGTGCAGGGGGCGCAGCAGCGGCGTGGCGGCGGCGAGCACTCGCAGCGTCAAACGGTGCGCCGTCTCGGCGGAAAGGGTGAAGAGAAGCGGGCGGAGAAGAGACCGGTAGATCACTGCGGCAGACTGCGGACCGAAAGGGGGCCGCAGCTTGCCACTGCTGTCGCGCTCGATTCAAACCGGGCGCGGCGTGCGCTCCCCGAACTGCCCGTTCCAGTACGGGTAATAGGGGTAGGGCGGGGTGGCCGCGCTCGCGGCATCGAGCCGCGCGACATGCTCGGATGTCAGCGACCAGTCGGCAGCTTGCAAGTTGTCTTGCAGCTGATGCTCATCGCGCGCGCCGATCAGCACCGAGGACACGGTCGGTCGGCGGAGCAGCCAATTGATCGCAACCTGGGGAATCGTCTTGCCGACCTCGGCGCTGATGTCCTGTAGCGCATCGACGATGCGGAACAGCCGTTCGTCCTCCACGGGCGGTGCGAACTGCGCGGTTTCCTGCAGTCGGCGCGAGGGTGGCTGTGGTGTCGCGCGAGTGATGCGGCCCGTGAGCCGGCCCCAGCCGAGCGGGCTCCATACGAGCGCGCCGACGCCCTGATCGAGGCCGAGCGGCAGCAGCTCCCATTCGTAGTCGCGGCCGACGAGCGAGTAGTAGGTTTGATTCGCGACATAGCGCGGATAGCCGTAGCGGTCCGCGACCGCGAGCGACTTCATCAATTGCCAGCCGGAAAAATTCGACGCGCCGACGTAGCGCACCTTGCCTGCGCGCACGAGATCGTCGAGCGTCGACAGCACTTGCTCGACCGGCGTCATCGCATCGAAGTGATGCAGTTGCAGCAGATCGATGTAATCGGTGCGCAGGCGTTCGAGCGACCGCTCGACGGCCCGCAGCAAGTGATGCCGCGATGCGCCGACGTCGTTCGGCCCGGGGCCCGACCGCAATGTCACTTTCGTCGAGACGATGACCTGATCGCGTCGACCCCGGAGCGCCTCGCCGAGGATGCTTTCCGACTCGCCGTCCGAGTACACATCCGCCGTATCGAACAAGTTCACGCCGGCGTCGAGGCACACGTCGATGAGGCGCCGCGCGTCCTCGAGTTGCGTGTTGCCCCACGCATTGAAGAGCGGACCTTTGCCCCCGAACGTGCCCGTGCCGAGCGCGAGCGCCGAGACTTTGAGGCCGGATGCGCCGAGATATCGATACTCCATGCTGACTCCTCGAACGTGGATGACGGGAGTCGCAGCGTAGTAAGCGGCGGCGCGACGAAAAACGTCCGTTCGGCGAACAGACTCTGGAACGAAATTCTCGAATGGTCAGCTCGAGCCGCTGCCGTAGGGGCGTGTGATGATTTCCAGGTAATGGCCGTTCGGATCGTTCCAGTACAGCCCGCGGCCGCCGTCGTTGCGATTGATCTCGAACGGGCGAGCGTGGGCCGGATCGGCCCAGTACGTGAGCTTGCGAGCCCGGATACGCGCGAAGATCGCGTCGAATTCGGCCTCGCTGACGAGGAATGCGTAGTGCTCGATCGGCAGCGACTCGTTCGAGTCCTGAAAGTCGAGCGTCGCACCATTGTCGAGCGCGACGGCCCAGAACGGACCGAAGCGTCTTGCGGGCGGCAGGCCGAGGATGTCGGTGAGAAATGTCGCGGACGCTTGCGCATCGCGCGCCGGCACGATCGTGTGATTCAGCTCGACGGGCATGAGCATCTCCCGATAGCGGCTTGCACGAACCTTAAGCCGAGCGCGTCAGCGACGGTAGGGGGCGAACGCCCGGGAAGGTCGGCCATCGCTTGCGCGAACCTTGCCGTACGCCCAAGCTCTCACGCCATGAATACATCGTCATCGAAGGGGTGGGCGGCGCTGTTCGCGCTGGCCGCATTCACGAGCCTCATGGCCGAGGCCGCCGATTTTCGTGCGTTGGATTTCGATGCGCCGTGCGAAGACCTCGCCTCCCGCGAAGCGGCGTTGGGCTCGCAACCGTACGAAGGCAAGCTGCCGTCCGGCTATGAGTTCGCGTTTCGCGGCCGGCAGCTCGGGCGTGAGGTCGTCATCGGCTATTCGTGCCGCGACGGGAAGTTCTATCGCGGCGCATACATGTTCGATGTGCGGGATGGCGAGGAGGCGACAGAGCTATACCGCGAGCTTACGCGGCAGGTCACGCGCGAGTTGGGGAAGCCGTACTACGATTTCGCGTCGGCCGAGCATCGACGCAAGATGGCGGAGGTCGGCGCAACCCTGTCGCAGGCCGATACCCAGGTCGCGTTCTGGAAGAATCAGACGTATGAAGCGCACGCGTCGGTCGGCGAGCCCGCGCGCGAGCGCGGGTGGCGCGTCAGCTTGAGCTATACGGCGCTGAGTGCGCTGGAAGAATAGGGCGCGGCGGAGCGCGTCGTTACGCGCTCCGGCTCGGCTCGAGCACGCCCAAGTGTTCGAGGACCCGCGTGATTGCACGCTCGTCGTACGGCTTCGAGAGATACGCAACGCGCGGGTCTTTCGACAGGCTGCCAAGCTGCCCCGAGCCGTAGCCGCTCGCGATCACGAGCGGCATGTCGGGGAAGCGCTGCCGCAGATCGCGCGCGAGGTCGAGCCCGCTGCGGTCGGGCAAGCCGATGTCGATGATCGCGACATCGATCTTCGACGCCGTCCCGGCGGCCGCGAGCGCTGCGGCGGACGTCGACGAGTGGATGATGCGGAAATCGAGGCTTTCGAGATTTTCCACGAGGAACAGCCGCACGAGCTCCTCGTCCTCCGCGACGAGCGCCACCTTGCGCTCGTCCGCACCGCCGCCGCGGGAAAGATCCAGTACTTCGCGGATGCGCAGCGCGAGCTGCGCGCGCGTGAACGGCTTCGTCAGCAGATGTACGCCGGGATCGAGCCGGCCCTGATGCACGATCGCATTGCGTGCATAGCCCGTCGTGAACAATACCTTGAGCCCGGGCCGGCGCCGCAGCGCGGTTTCGACGAGCTCGCGGCCGTTCGCGCCGGGCAAGCCGACGTCGGTGAACAGCAGGCTCACTTCGGGATGCTTGTCGAGGATCTGCAGTGCGGACTCAGCCGTCGAGGCTTCGAGCACATTGAACTTCAGCTCACGCAGGCTTTCGGTGCTGTAGATGCGCACGTCGTCGTCGTCCTCGACGACCAGAATCGTCTCGTCAGGCCGGCCTTCTGGAATGACCGCCGGCCGTTCCGGCTCCTCGTCATAGTCCGCATCCATGAGCCTCGGCAGATAGATCTTCGCGGTCGTGCCCTGGCCGACCTCGCTGTACAGCTTGATGTGGCCGTTCGACTGCTTCACGAAGCCGTAGACCTGGCTCAGGCCCAGGCCGGTGCCCTGGCCGATCGGCTTCGTCGTGAAGAACGGATCGAATGCCCGCGCGAGCACTTCGCGCGGCATGCCGGCGCCGGAATCGCTCACGCAGATCACGACGTACTGGCCAGGCGACAGCTCGGCGAAATTGTTCGCGTACGAATCGTCCAGGTGCGCGTTCGCGGTCTCGATCGTCAGCTTGCCGCCTTCGGGCATCGCGTCCCGCGAGTTCACCGCGAGGTTGAGGATCGCGCTTTCGAGCTGATGCGGATCCACTTCGACGCGCCACAGGCCGCCGGCGAGCACGGTCTCCACCGAAATGTTCTCGCCGAGCGTGCGTCGCATCAGATCGGACATGTCCGCCACGAGCCGATTGATGTCGCACGGCTTCGGATTCAGCGGCTGGCGGCGCGCGAACGCGAGCAGTTGCTGCGTCAACGTCGCCGCGCGTTGGGCGCCGCGGCTCGCTTGATCGACGGCACGCCGCAACCGGCTTTCCTCCGGCGGCAGGTGGCGCCACATCGCATCGAGGTTGCCGAGGATGACCGTGAGCAGGTTGTTGAAGTCGTGCGCGACCCCGCCGGTCAGCTGGCCGATCGCCTCCATCTTCTGCGACTGATGCAGCTGCTCTTGCATCGCGCGGTATTCGGTCATGTCGCGGGTGACTTTCGCGAAGCCGATCAAATTGCCTTGCTCGTCGCGGATCGGATCGATCAGCACGTTCGCCCAGAAGCGGGTGCCGTCCTTGCGCATGCGCCACCCTTCACCCTCGAACTTGCCGCGGGTCGCCGCGATCTGCAGCGCGCGCCGCGGCAGCCCCGTGTCGCGATCCTCGGGCGCATAGAAGCGCGAGAAATGCTGGCCGATGATCTCGACGTCCGAATAGCCCTTGATGCGCGCGGCGCCGGGATTCCAGCTGATGATGTGACCTTCCGCGTCGAGCATGTAGATCGCGTAATCGGTCACGCCGGCGACCAGCTGCTGGAATTGCCGTTCGCTGCGATTGAGCGCCGCCGTGCTGCGCGCCGCCTGATGCTCGACGATGCTCGTTTCCTGGCGCAGTTGGCGTTCGGCATCGAGTTGATGCGTGATGTCGCGATAGCTCCACACGCGCCCCAACAGCACGCCTTCGGCCGAGCGCACGCGCGAGACCTGTTCGATCTTCCTGCCGGAGCGCATCTCGATCTGGGCAACGGATTCCCGGATGCCCGAGGCCAGAATCGACTGAATCTTCGCGACGAAAGCGTCGGGGTCCGCCACCAGACGGCTCATGCGCGCGAGCAATGCCTCGTACGGCTGATTCGCGAGCTCGGCCTCGCTCAGTTGCCACGTCTCCCGGAATGCGCGGTTGTGATGCGTGACGATGCCGTTGGCGTCCACCGCGACGATCGCCAGATCGATGGCGTCGAGGGTCGCCTGGGCGAGCACCGATGCGGAGATCGGGCTCGATGATTTCTGCTGCTGTGGACTCACTGTGTGCAAGTGGTCGGTATGCCTTGCGGAATTGCGTAAGAGTAGCGCTGGACGCGGCAGAGTCGCATCGGAAGCCGTTCAACCTGGGGCATTGTCATTCGAATCGATGTTCTCACGGGTCGCGCAGTGTGCGTAGCCCGCATCGTCAATCCCTCGCCGGGACACGCAATTTTCTGGTTGGTCGCGGCGTAGCTGCGTAAACGTCGAAGTGGTTCCAATGTTCCGGCCCCCGCGCGAGAGGGCGGTGGCTGGGCAGCGGGCTGTCGTCGTTCATCGACGGCGCATGAGCAGTTCCGACGACATCGCCCCGCGCGAGAGCCAGATTCCAAGGCGTTTTTGCGCGCCTCGAACACCGAACCGCCGCTGATCGCCCGGAGCCGGCCGGCTGCGGCGGCCAGGGCCGTTCCGAGGCTACTCGACGATCGGCGTGACGCCGTTGAGAACGCGCTCATAGCGCGCTCGCTCGATGTTGCCGCCCGACGCAATGACCGCCACGCGTTTGCCCCGCCACGACGCCTTCTCCTGCAGCAACCCGGCCAGCGCCGCCGCACCCGCGCCCTCGATGACTTGATGCGTATCGTCGAAGTACACACGCATCGCGTCCGCAATGGCGTCCTCGGGCAGCCGCACGATACGCGCCGCTCCACGCAGAACGATTTCGACCGCCTCGGGTTGGGGTGTCCGCGTCGCGATGCCATCGGCAAACGTCTTCGCGCTCTCGGTCGCGATCGGCCTGCCGGCGGCGAACGACAGCGCCATCGCGGGCGCGTTGTCCGCGACGACGCCGATCACCTCGGTTGGAAGCCCGAGCAAGTCGCGCACGGCGATCACTCCGCAAATTCCTGATCCCATGCCGATGGGAACGTACACGGCGTCGAGCGGAGGCGCCGAGCGGAACAGCTCGAGCGCATACGTCGCGACGCCGCGCACGAGCGTGCCGTGAAACGAGGGAACGAAATGCAGCTCACGCTCCGCGGCGACGCGAGCGGCTTCGATCCGCGCGGCCTCGAAATCCGCGCCGAATTCGACGACCGTCGCGCCGAACGCGCGCATCGACGCATTCTGATCGGGCGAATTGCCATGCGGCACGTAGATCGTGGCGGCGAGGCCGGCGCGCGCCGCCGACAATGAGATGGACTGACCGTGATTGCCGCGCGTTGCGGAAATCACGCCCTGCCGGCCGGCGCCGGAGCGGGCGAGCTCATCCATATAGACCAGGCCCCCGCGCACTTTGAAGGCCCCGGTCGGAGTGTGATTTTCATGCTTCACCCACACCTCGCAGCCTGCCCGCGCGGCGAGCTTCGGCCAAGCATATTGCGGCGTCGGGGGAACGACCGAATGGACGAGGCTCGCGGCTGCTTCCAGTTCTTGCAAGGTGAACATAAGGAGTGCTTTCCCCTCGGGTTGCGGCGCTGTGCTCGGCTCGTGACGCGGGTCGGCGCGCCCGCGGCGAGGCTACTCGACGAACAGCCGGCTTACGCTCGTCGTGACCTGCCGCTCGAACGTGCAGACCGGCGCGACGGCGGTGCCGTCGAGCACACGCAGTTCGTGCGGCACGAGGCCGTTGTTCGCGAAGTTCGTCTCGTAGTAAATCTTGCCGTCGAATCTGAACAGGCGATTCTGGACGAGGCCACAGTTGCGGCCCCGATAACCGCTGGGCGGCACGCCTTGCAGCTCGCGAATCGGCGCGCTCTTCGAGGTTTCGAGCAGCGAGCGCCGATCGTCCGTCAACAGCTCGAAATAGTTGAACGAGCAGCCCTGGCCGCCGCCGCTGTCATAGCTGAGCTCGATGAGCTCGTCGTCCAGGCCGTCGTTGTCGATGTCGACGGCGGCGAAGCTGCGCGCCGTCGTATCCGCACGATCCACCCGCGGCGCATTCTGAGGGGTGGCGTTCGTCATTTCGATCGGTTCGATACGCTCACCGCTTTCGACCGCCGCGCACACGTCGGCGCCGCCTTCGGCGACGGCGCTCCCCGCCTGCGTCGTGAACTCGCAGATACGAAACTCGCGGTTCGTTGGCGTGATGTAGGACAGGTGCGAGGGTTCGGTGAGCGCGGCGTCGCGGGAGTAGTACACGAACGTCCGGTCTTCATAGCGAAAGGTCGAACGGCCGAGCGGCGCGTACGTATGGCCCTCGAATCCCTGCGGCTGGATGAGCAGCGGTCGCTTGTTCGCGTCGACATACGTCACGCACGGCGTGATGGCCGTGCCGCCGGCGCAGGTCGTCGCGGTGTCCGGGCTGCCGTCGTTGTTGATGTCTTCGCTGCCGCTCTTGCGGCCGAGCGTTTCGGCGCGGGTCGCGGGCGTTTCGAGCCGCGCGCACAAGGTGCGGGCAAGTGTGAGCGGCAAACGGCCGGTAAAGGTTTCGAGTGCCGCGATGCGCTCCTCATAACGGCTCTGCATGCACGTGTCGGTGTCGCAGGCGTCTCGCTCGCGCAGCCAGCGGCGTTGCGCTCTCTTGATGTCGCCGGAATCCTGGGCATGCGACAGCGCGAGCGCGAACAACTTTGTGACACGTCGGTCGAGCGCCAGCAGTTCCGGGTTCGCGCACAGGGATTTTTCTACGCGCGCGCGGACTCGCTGGCAGTCGAAGCCCGGTCCATCGGGCGATGACTGCACCGCTGACTGCTGTGCGACGGCGAACAGGGCCAGCAGCGCGAGCGCCGCGCCCAGGAATGTAAGTTTCAAGCTCAACGTCGACCCCCGGCTACCGAGCGAATGCTATCGCACCGGCCATCTGGCATCTCCCCGGCGACTGGCGTTATCGTTTCGAACCTGTACCGGAGACTCCAGCAAATGACCACACGGCGAGAATTCCTAGAACAAGCGTCACTGACCGTTGCCGGCGCCTCTTTGTTCGGTTCGTTCCAGAGCGCGCAGGCGCAATCCAGGAGCCCCGACATGCTCAGACGCGCAATTCCCGCGGGCGGCCAGTTCATTCCGTCGATCGGCATGGGCACATCCGGAAGCTTCGAGGTGACGCCGAACAGCCCCGAGTACGAAGCACTGAAGGAAGTATTGAAGCGCTTCTTCAATGGCGGCGGCACACTGATCGATACCGCGCCGACGTACAGCAACGCGGAAAAAATTCTCGGACCCTTGCTGGCGGAGGGCGGCTGGCGCAAGCAATGCTTCCTCGCGACGAAACTTTCGGGCGTACGCGGTCGCGAAGCGGGCATGGCGCAATTCAACCAATCGTTGCGGGATTTGCGCACCGATAAGGTGGAGCTGCTGCAGGTTCACAATCTCGGCGACTGGCAGACGCAGATCGAAGTCGCGCGTGAGCTCAAGAAGCAAGGCAAGACGAAGTACGTCGGCATCACTCATTTCACCGAGGCGGCGCAGGACCAGCTCGCCGACGTCGTTCTGAAGACGAAGCCCGATTTCCTGCAGATCAACTATTCGGTGACCGCGCGCGGCGCCGAAAAGCGCGTGTTCCCGATCGCGAAGGATCTCGGCATCGCCGTATTGGCGAATCGGAATTTCAACGACGGTGCGCTGTTCAGTCGCGTGAGCAATGTCGCGCTCCCGGGCTGGGCGAAGGAAGTCGGCGTGACCTCCTGGGCGCAGATGTTCCTGAAGTTCGCACTCAGCAACGACGCCGTGACCGCCGTCATTCCCGCGACCGGCAAGCCCGATCGTCAGTCCGACAACCTTCAGGCCGGCTATGCCCCGTTGCTGAATTCGGAGCAGAAGGCCGATCTGATCAAGTTGCTCGCGTAGGCGTGGCGATGCGCGCCGGTCGTGCCGCGGGATGGTCGTTGCTGGCGCTGTGCTGCGGCTGGTCGAACGGTTTCGCCGACGACCTGCCGCGGGACTGGCTCGAGCCGCAGGAGCCGGTGCGGCTGCTCGGCAATACCTATTACGTCGGCACGCGCGGGCTTTCGTCCATTCTGATCACGTCCGATGAAGGCCACGTGCTGATCGACGGCGGCGTCATGGATGCGGCCCCGCTGATTGCCGCGAACATCGAAAAGCTCGGCTTCAAGCTCGCAGACGTGCGCGCGATCCTGCATTCGCACGCCCACTACGATCACGTCGGCGGCCTCGCGGAATTGCAGCGGCTCACCGGCGCCGACGTCGTATCGAGCAAGGCGGGCGCTGCCGCGTTGCGCTCCGGACGAGCGACCCGCGACGATCCCCAGTTCGAGGGGGGCGATGCATTCCCGGCGATCGAGCACGTACAGGTCGTGAGGGACGCGGAGACGCTGCAGGTGGGGTACGTGGCGATCACGGGGCACTACACGCCGGGGCACACGCCGGGTGGAATGTCGTGGAGCTGGTACTCGTGCGAGCAGCTGCGCTGCGCGAACTTCGTGTATGCGGACAGCCTCACCGCGGTGTCGGACGACAGCTTCCGTTACAGCGCCGGCACGCGCTATCCGCGCGCGGTCGCCGACTTCCACTGGTCCTTCTACATCGTGCGCAACCTGTTTTGCGACATTCTGCTCACGCCGCATCCCGAAGCGTCGAACATGTGGGGGCGGCTCGCGCAGCGCGATGCGGGCAGGCGCGATGCGCTCTACGATGCCGGCGCGTGTCGTGCGTATTCGGCGAAAGCGCAGCGTGCCTTCGATGAGCGGCTCGCGCGCGAACGCAACCAGGCGGCGAACTGAGCGAGCGCACGAGTTCGCGTCCGCCGCGATCGGTTCCTGATCGCAACGGACTGATTTGTCGCGCAAGCGATGCCTATGGCTCTCGGCCGCGCATCTTGCTACGGTGCCGCCGGTCAATGGGTGGGCACAATGCGATGATGCGAATGACGGTTGCGGCCATGTGTGGGTTGATGCTCGTTGGCTGCGGCCGCGAGACGCCGAGCTCGGAGCCGGCAGCCGCACTGACCGCCATCGAAGACGACACCACGCCCGACGCCGCGACACCTGCCTCGATCGATCCACTGCCCGCGCTCTATTCCGGCGTGTTGCCGTGCGCTGACTGTCCGGGCATTCGCTACGAGATCGATTTGCGCCCGCGGAACGTGTTCTTCCTGCGCATGACCTATACGGGTACGACGCCCGAGCGCAGCTACGAAGACATCGGCGCATGGTCGCTCGCCTCGGATCTGCGCACGTTGGCGCTACGCAACTCGCGCCAGGGGCCGCTGTTGTTCTCCATTGCCGACGCCGCGACGCTGCGCAAGCTCGATGCGGAAGGACAGGCGATCGAAAGCGAGCTCAACTACACCTTGAAGCGCGTCGATCCGTACGTGCCGCTCGCGCCCCAAGTGCCTTTGCGCGGCATGTATTCGCCTTCGGCCACGGGCGCGCTCGTCGAAGAATGCACGACCGGTCTCAAGCTGCGGCTCGACGGTGCTGCAACCGACGCGCTCGCTCGGGAGTTCTCGAAGTTGCGGCAGAGCGCGGATCGGCCGATGTTGCTCGCCGTCGAAGGCCGCATCGATGCGACCGCGGACGGTGGCACGCTGACGGCGACATCGACCGCGAAGTTCTGGCCCGGCGAGTCTTGTGGCGCGCGCGGAGTGACGCACGAGCTCGAGGGTTCGCGTTGGGTGCTCGTGCGGCTCGGCGATCAGCCCGTCCTGCCGCAAGAAGGTAAGGCGGAGCCTTACATCGTGCTTCAGGCAGGCACGAACGAAGTCGCCGGCCACGGCGGATGCAATCGCCTGAGTGGCGGCTACGAGATCAACGGCGACACGCTCGATCTGAAGGAGCTGACGACCACTCGCATGGCGTGCCCTGAAAGCGAAACCGAAGCTGCCTTCTTGAATGCGCTCGAGAGCATCGTGCGTTGGCGGCTGATGGACAATCAACTCGTGCTGCTCGACAAGAACGATGTGCCGATGCTGCAGCTCGAATCACGCAATCTTTGATTCACCAGGAGGCACTCATGGCCAAAGCCAAGTCGAAGAAGAAGGCGAGCAAGACCGCGGCCAAAGCGACGAAGAAGGCTGCGCCAGCGGCTAAGAAGACCAAGTCCGCGTCCGCGAAAGCGGCGCCGGTAAAGTCCGCAAAGGCAAAGGCAAAGGCAAAGGCCGCGAAGGCCAAGGCGCCCGCGAAGGCCAAGGCGCCCGCGACGGCCGCCACGGCTAAAGCCCCTGCGAAGGCGGCCAAAGCGAAGGCGCCAGCGCGTGCTGCTGCCAAGGCGAAGGCTGCACCGGCGAAGGCTGCACCGGCGAAGGTGGGTGTGACAGCCGCCAAGCCGAAGACGCAGCGCCCCGCGCAACCGACGGCTCCGAAGGCAGAGCGCCCGCCGCAGGCGGCTCCGAAGGCGCAGCCCGCGCAGCCCGCGCAACCCGCGGCGCCCGCGGAGTCGAACTGGACCGATGCCATCAAGGCGGCGCTGGAGCGCCGACACCAGCAGCCCGACTATCCCGGCGCCGGCGCGAACAGCTGGAAGAATCGCCCGAAGCAGTAGCACTCGAGCGCGGCAGTCTTCGCGGGCTGCCGCGTCGCCGCCCGGCACATTTCTCATTGGAGTGTGGAGAAATGCGTGCGCCATTGCCGGCGCGGCTCGCCGATAGTGCGCGCCGTCGTACCTGTCGGGAGCACGCATGGAGCGCGCGACGAAGTCATGGAGGGCGCGCGGTCGCGCCAGACATTGCCAACGCGGCACGTCGATCGTCGAGACGGTCATCGCGCTGCCGATCCTGCTCGTCTTCGTTCTCGGCGCCATCCAGTTCGCGCTGATCTATGAGGCGAAAGCGACGCTGAATCACGCCAGCCTGCAGGCCGCACGCCTGGGGGCGGTGCGCAACGCGAGCCCGGACGCGATCCGCCGCGGCCTCGCCCGCGGCCTGGCGGCGCTGCATTCGCCCGAGTCCTCGCTTGCCGCCTTTGCCCGCACGCGGGCGGGCATCGAAGCCGACCTTGCAAGCGACGCGCGCATTCGCATTCTCAATCCAACGCGCGAAGCGTTCGACGACTTCGCCGTCGAGGTCGACGGCCAACGTGAAATTCCGAACGATCGCCTGCACGCACGCGACACCACGCTCGGTACGCGAAGCGGCGTCAGTCTGCAGGACGCGAACCTGCTCAAGGTGCAGATCACGTACGGTTACGAGCTGCAGGTCCCGCTCGTCAATTGGTTCATCGCGCGTGTGCTCCTGGGGACGGGGCAGGGCACGGATCCCTTCGAACAACAACTGCTGAGGCGGACACGCTTGCCGATCATGGCGACGGCGACCGTGCGCATGCAGAGTCCTGCTCGCTCGAGTGACATCGTCGTGGCGCGGAGCGATTTTCCGGATCTCGATCGCGTGCCGAGTCATGCAGGCGCTCCGTCAACGCCAGGCGAGAACGACGATGGCGAGCGCGATCGCCCGGAGGACGGCGCCATGCCCTCCGGCGGCGAGGACTCGCAGGATGGCGCGGGGCTCGACGAGGGCTTCATGGGGTTTGGCGGCGGCGATCCGAGCGGTGGCGATCCGAGCGGCAGCGGCGGCAACGGCGGTGCACCCGGCGGCGGCAGCTCGGGCGGCGGTGTGAACGGCGGCACTCCGTTGCAATGTCCGGTCGAGCCTCCGAATCGGCCGTGGTTCGAGACGAGCGGCGCAGCCGAAAGCGGCGCGAGCATCGAAGCCGTCTCGCTGGCCTCGTTGTCCGTCGGCAATCCGATTCATGTCGCGACGGGCAACAAGTTTCAGACGGAAACGGATCTGGATGCGCTGCCGGGCACGGTGGGTATCGCGTTGCAACGTCACTACAACAGCAGTGCGGTGTACGAGCCGAGCGTCCTGGGCGCGGGGTGGCGCCACAGCTATCAAACGTCGTTGCGACGACTGGCCGATCGCATCGAGATCGTGCAAGCCGACGGTCGGCTGATCGTATTCAGCAAGGATGTTTCCGGCGCCGATTCGATCGACGCGGCGCATCTCGTGCCGCGGCGCGCGAGCGATGGCGTGCTCACGGTGAGCGCGGACGGATATCGCTGGCTGTGGCCCACCGGGCGCGAGCTGGTCTTCGATGTGGACGGACGCCTGCTTCGCATGCGCGCCGACGACGGCGAAATCCTGCTGCGTTACACAGCCGGCGCGCTGCACTCCGTCGTCGATTCCAGCGGGCGTGAGCTGCGCTTCGAGTACTACGCGAACGGCCGGCTCGCGAAGGTGCGCGGCCCGGGCGGCGCGGGCGTCGCATACAGCTACGACGCTGCCGGCAATCTCGTGCAAGCCGCCACCGGCGATGGTCGCGCGCGGCGCTATGGCTACGAGGACGAGCGGCATCCGCATCATCTTTCCAGTATTTCCGTCGGCAGCGTTCGGCCGCGGGCCTTCGGTGAGCGCGGCACCTTCGAGCGCGTCGCGACCTGGCGGTACGACGAGCGCGGGCGAGCGGTGTATTCGTCGCATCCCGACGATGCCGGCAGGGTGACCTTGGAGTTCGGGCAGGGCTACACGGACGTGACGGATGCCTTCGGTCGCACGAGCCGCTATGTGATCGGCTGGAAGGATGCGGTCGCGTTCGTGAGCGAAGTGCGCGGGCCGGGCTGCGGCTCGTGCGGTCGAAGCGATGTTCACTACGTGTATGGCGACCGATTCCAGCTACTGAGCGCGGTGACCCCAGTGCAGACGCTGCACTATCGCTATGACGCGGACGCGCGGCTCGTACAGCTCGATCGTGAAGTGGGTGGGCAGCGCGCGTGGGTCGCGCGCTATGCCTACGATGGTTCGACATCCCGTGTGTCCCGCATCGAGCGACCGAGCGTACAACCGGGTGCCGTGGCGGTCATCGAGCATGCGTACGCGGCAGGCCGCATCGGGCGGGTGCGCGAGAGCGGCTTCAGCCCTGACGTCGATGGGTATCGGCCCATCATGCGCGAGCTGAAGATTTCGTATGACGAGCTCGGCCGCATGCGGCGCATCGACGGCCCGCGTACGGATGCCGACGATTGGACGCACTTCGACTACGACGCCGTCGGCCGCGTCGTTGCGATCAGGACGCCCGGCGGCGCAAGGCGAGTGCTCGCGCACGATTCGAGCGGACGGCCGACGCGCATCGCGCAGACCGGGCGTCCGGATCTCGAACTGAGGTATGACACCAGCGGGCGCGTGCTGTCGATGGCCGAGCTGCGGGCACAGGGTAAGGTCGAAACTTCTTTCGCTTACGACCATGCCGGGCGGCTGACGCGGATCGTCGATGCGCAAGGCCGCGGCACTCGCTATGGCTTCGATTCGGCGGGCCGGCCGAATCGGCTATGGAGCAGCGACTCCGACGTCAGGATCGTCGCGAGGTATGCGCCGGACGACCGGCTGGAGCGCATCGCTGCGTTTCGCGCGAGCGGCCAGCTGCTGCGCGCGCTCTACTACGTGTACGACGCCGAGCGGCGTTTGATCGAAGTGCGCGACGGCGACGGACAGCCGCTGCGACAACTCGCACACTTGAACGGCGACACGCTCCCCGATCGAACGACGGATCCATTGGGGAACACGAGCGCGTGGGCCTACGACGCGTTCGGTCGACTCGTCTCGACGCTCGCGCCCGATGGTGGTGAGACACGCGTCGAATACGACGCGCTCGATCGAATGACGCGGCTGACTGCGCCGAACGATGCTGCAACGGCCTATGTCTACGATGACTTCGGGCGGCGTGTACTGGAGCGCAGCGCCGATCGCGGCGAGACGAGATATGAGTACGACGCTGCGGGAAATCTGCTCCAGAAGACGGATGCGCGCGGCGAGACATTGCGGCTCGCTTACGATGCCGCGAATCGGCTCATCCAGGTGAAGCGGGCGCAGGGCGTAACGACGTTGAGCTACACGGATGGCTTGCTCGCGAGGGTCGAGGGAGAGTTTGCGGATGAGCGGTACGAGTACGACCGGGATGCGCAGCTCGTGATGCATCGACGCACGATCGACGGGCGCGCGTTCACGTCGCGGTTCTCGTACGACTCGCGTGGCAGGCTGGCGACGCGAGAGCTGCCCTCCGGTGCTCGGCTGCGGTATCGATACGCGTCGAATGGCGCGTTGCAGTCGATCGTGCAGGAGCGGTGGCTCAGTGACCGTATGCTGGTGCGGACGAACGATGATGCATCGGCGCAGCCGGGCAGGCTCGATGCCCGCGAGTCCCTCGTGTTCGGCAACGGGCTTGCGCTGCGTACGACGCACGACGCCCGCTCGGGAAATCCGCTTCGGCGGGAGATCGAGGGCGTCGCGCGGCTCGCGTACGAGCACGACGATGCGGGGCAGATAAGGTCGATCCGTCGCGACGATGACGTTCGCGAGTACGACTACGATGTCGTCGGTCGGCTCTGGAAAGCGAGCACGCCGCGTGGCGTCTTCCAGTTCATGTATGACACGAACGGCAATCGCATGTCCTCTTCCACCCCCTCCCCCGCGCAGCGGGGGAGGGCTGGGGAGGGGGCCGGCGCCAAAGATGAAACTCCTTCCGCGCTTGTGACCTACGAATACGAGCAAGGCACCAATCGCCTCGCAGGCATTCCGGGTGACAAACGCTACACCTACGACGCCGCGGGCAACCCGCTGACGATCGGCGAGCGTCGCTACGAATACGACGCCAGTGGCCGCCCGACGAGGTTGTTCGAATCCGGTCGCCTGGTTGCCGAGTATCGCTACAACTTCTGGGGCGAGCGCGTACAGAAGGTGCTGCACGAGAATGGCGGGCGCATCGTGACATCGTACATTTACGAGCAGCAGAAGCTCATCGCGGAAGCGGACGAGCGCGGCAATGTCCTTCGCGAGTACGTCTATCTGGACCATCATCCCGTTGCGGTGCTCACGCGTGGCCGCGCGTACTGGATCCACACGGACCATCTCGGAACGCCGCTTGCGGTGACGAACGATCGTCGCAGTGTCGTGTGGCGCGCGGAGCATCATCCCTTCGGCGGGGCCGTAATCGACGCGGATCCCGATGGTGACCAGCAGCGCTTCACGCTCAACCTGCGCTTCCCTGGTCAGTACGCGGACGCGGAATCGGGTACCTACTACAACTACTTTCGTGACTACGATCCGGAGACGGGGAGGTATTTGACGGCGGATCCGCTTGGCTACGCTGATGGAACAAATGCGTATCTCTATGTACAGGGGAATCCATCTACGCGAATAGACAATCTGGGGCTATATCAGCAGGACATCCACTACTACATGACTCTGTTCCTAGCCGTAACGGTTGGCGTCGATCCGATAACGGCGAGAAACATTGCACTAGCCTCGGCCTTTCTTGACGAGAACCCATCAACACGTCCGGTGGATCCCGCTTCCACTCCCTCCGTTGTGAGTTCGCTGACTTCGAATCAGTCGGCACTCGTCCGGTATCACTTTGTTCTCTCTGATCTTGCATCCGGACAAACGCTGCGCAACTACCGAAACGGTAACACTTATCTGCCTGCAACTCGTCCTAGTCCGCAGTTGGTTGCGATGCGCGAGTACTTCACGGCGCCACCAGTTTACAGATCCGGTCTAGCGGTCTGCTCAGCAGAGGATGTGCACATTCAGTTCTTCGGCGAGTATTTGCATGCCTTCGCGGATACGTTTGCGCATCGAGATCAGCGTAACGTGCCTTATGACGCCTGGTTCGTCGAATTGGGAGTCGGGCACGGATTGGCCGGTAGCAGGCCGGACTACACATACAACGATGAACAATGGCAAACCAGAGAAAGCAGAACGCATTCGATGGAGTTGCTCCTCCGTGATCAAATTAGAGAATCGCCATTCGCTGATATCAACAGGGCGATTACCGATCGACAGCTAGACCTTTTGCTAGACACGCTGCACGCCTTCAATAGCACGCGCGAGGATGAGGAGAACTCAATCGAAATACGAAGCACCTCGTCACCGGACATGAAGTGGGTGAACACCACGAAAGTGCAGATTCTCAATCAAGCGCTCCTTCAGTTGGGCTACGAAGGCATTGACCTCACAAGCAGCGAATTTCGATTTGACCTGGACCTTGCGCGTCGTCGGCGGTTAGCTGCCTTTGAGGATTTAGATCCGAGCGCATACCCGCGGGCTATTCTGAGCGTGCCATGATGTGGCGTGACTTATTTCCCGAGCGTTAGGTAGAGCGCCAGTCCAAAGAGCGATAGGAGTAACAACGCGAGAGTAAGCGGAAGACCCGAGCCCAGAGCCATTCTGGGCCGCATGATGAGCCAGAATGCGGTGCCCACGACTAAGGTGAGGCTGGCTAGTGCTGCGCCCATCCAAAAGTGAAGCGCGTAGCCGAGGCAGCCTTCGCTGCTGCCGCAGCGGCTCAGCTTTGCGAGTGACCAGGCCAGGTAGGACAGACTTGCGTAAGCGCCGATAGTTAGAATTAGTGGTAGGCGCTGCATCGACAATTCACCTCCCTGCGATACGATCTTCTGACTGTAGAGTTGCCCTCGTCCTAGTTCAAGGGAGCGACTACAAAGAGGTCGACCGCGCTACATTCGATTACGCCGCCAGCATCTCCTCATTCTCATACACCGGCGTCTCCCTCTCCGACAAGATCGCGAGCAGTTCCTCCGGGCGGCGTCCTTGCGGCGTGAGCCATGCATCCACGTTCTCGGGCTTGATGTTGATGATGCAGCGATCGTGGCCCGCCGCCGCAACCTCCGGTGGCGGCTCGTCGGTGATCGCTGCAAACCCGTTCACGTACGGCACGTTCGCATCGGTCCAGTGCGACCACACGCAGGCGACGAGCATCGATCGCGGCGGGTTCGGCTTGAACTGCAGCTCGATGCTCTTCTCCTGCTCGCCCGGCGCAAGCGCCCGGTGCTCCTTCGTATGTACCTTCACCCATTCGAAGAACGTATCGACGACCGCGATCGCATGATGCCGCCCGAACTGCTCGCTCCAGAAGCGCTGCAGATTGTCGCGCCGGGCGTTGTAGAGCCCTGGGAACTTCTTGTCGTAAAACGCCGGCGCCCCGGCGGGACGGCAGAAATAGCGCATCGGCGTGAGCCAGTTCTTGCCGTCGCGCTTCACGATCACGCCGCCGTACATCATCGGGAAGATGCGTCGATCGTCGAGCGTGAGCTCCGTGCTCCGTAACGAGCTCAACTTGGTGCCGAGCGCGACGATCTTCGTCGTGGCGATGCGCACGTCCTCGCGCGCCTTCTTCGTCTCCTTGGTCTTCAAGCTGCGCTCCGCGTTCACGAGGCGCGTCTTCTGCTTGAACAGCTCCATCTCGAGCTTCGTGGCCGTGCGCGAGCGATGCTCGTCGATCGCCGCCTTGATGCGCCGTTCGACATCGTTCGTCGGATGGTCGAAGTTCGCCTCGAATCCCTTCGAGATGTTCACCGTGGGATCATCGAGCCGCAGCAGAAAGATCCGCTCTGCTTCCTCGTAATCCATGACTAGATGCAGCTCACGAAACAGCTTCTTCAGGTCTTGAACGACTTGGGCGGAATAACACATGGATGATTCTCGTCGACGACTCGTCTCGTTGCGCAGCCCGGCGCCAGCGCAATGCTTGATGAGGTCGCGCCAGTCAGTGCTTAGGGGCCGCTCCCGAGTACAAGTCGATGATGTGCTCGATCGCGTCCTGGCACACACCACAGAAATGCTCGCTGCGGCTGAACATGATGCATTGCATTTCCGATCGGTAATAGCCGGCGGCCTGATAGTTCGCCCCTTCGAACGCGCCCACCTTGCGAGCGTTCGGCGACGCATTGAGCAGCCGTTGCGTGAACTCGCGCTCCTTGTCGAACAATGCATTCATCTCGACCTCGGGTCGATTGGCCTGACGCAGGGCAGAGCGCTCCTTTTGATACTCGCGCTGAAACGCTTCGAACTCCTCTTTCGGCCAGGGGGTCGGCAGCGCCGTGTTCGGCGTCACTTTGTGCTTCCACTTCAGCTCGGCGGGGCTGCGCAGCGCCGTGACGTTCGGCTCCCACGGCTCGGGTCGCTCCTCGCCTGATTGATAGGCGACCGGTGAGGTGTAGTACTCATCGGCCAGCGCGGCGAAGTGATGGCCGAACTCGTGGACGAACAGATAGTTCGCCCAGCCGTTGCTGGCGGCCGCCGTACTGAATTGGCCGAAGATGCCGCCGCCGCCGTAGGTCTCGTTGTTCACGAGAATCTCGATGAACTCGTACGGCGCGTGCTGCGCCAGGTCGCGCAGCGCGCGGTTGTCGAGCGTGAGTACGTAACGCTCGCTGCCGAAGATGTCGTAGCGCGTGCCGAGCGCCGAAGCGTGGTGCTGCCCCGTCGAGGGTCTGGCGACACCGGATTGCGGCGTCGGCACCATCAGCGCCCAGACATTGAAGTCGTTGGCGCGCGAGCTGAAGGGTGGCGTTCGAAACAGCACGTCGCTCAAGCGCCGCGCGTCGGCCTCGAATTTTTTGGCCTCATCGAGCGTGTAGCCGTCACCGAGAATGAGGAGATCGACCTTCTGGGCCGGCGGACCGCTCTCGCGAATCGCGATCGGCCGCGCCGGTGCCGGAGATGGTTCGCGAACGATGTCGGTCGAAGCTGGATCGATATCGAACGTCCACGCGACCGAGAAGGCGTTGCGGTCGTCGCGCTTCAAGATCCGCACGCGCACCGGCTGTTCCGGCATGGGAAAGCGAATCGATTCCTCGAAGCCGCGAGTCAGCTTCTGGGCCTCTTCGGTCGTCTGCCATTCGCCGAAGATCGTGCTGTAGCCACGCGAGTAGAGCACGCGATTGGTTTTCGGATCGACGACCTCGAACAGGTTGACGCCGCGGTTCGTCGTATCGATCGGCCGGTTCGGATTTCCCGGCCACGGCAGCGGCTCGATCAGGATGCGCGCGAGCGCGAATTGCTCGGTCAACGCATTGCCGGTGTGCAAGTAGTCGACACGCATCGTGCGCGGGGCGTCTGGATTCGCGCCGAGCGCGCTCCCGGCAACCGACGCGGTGGCGATAACCAGCAGCAACATGAGTGACTTCATGGAGATCTCGATCCTTGGGCGCTGAGGCGTGAGAATACTGAAAATTATCGCGCGCGGCGCCCGGGAATCGCGAGTCCGCGCGGTCCCCGCCAACCACCGCCCAATCCACCCTCGAGAGAGGAGGGAGTCAGAGAATCGCAGCGGATTGGATGAGGGAAGTCGCAGCCCCACGCGGGCGTGGTCGCGATGACCTTGCTAGAGCTTCGGCCGGCGCCAGGTGCCGGATTGCGAGTGAGTCAGTGCCAGCAGCGCTTTCCGCCATTCACTCACGCGGTTCTTCATGCCGCTGAGCATTTCCGCGGGAACGGACAATCCGGTCGCCGCGGCAATGATCTGGTCGCAATGCGCGTAGAAGTATTCGTGATACAGATCTTCGTATTCGGCCAAGGGCTCCGCGAACAGCGCGTCGAACATCAGATCGCGGCCGACATGGCCGACGCATAGATAACTCGCGGCGCTGCGCACGTATTGCAGGTGCTGGGCGCGCATCGATTCGGCGTAGTCTCGCTGTGGCGAAAAGTGCTGTACGAGCGTCTCACGCTGAGGTCCGCGCAGCTTCTTGTCGCGCAAGTACTCGAACAGCGCCTTGCGATGGATGAGCGAGAACGAGGCTGCGAGCATCGCTTCGCGCTGTTCCGCCGGCAGACGCTCGGCGGCGACGGTGCGCATCATCGCTGCGTGCTCGCTTTCCCATGCTTGATACGTCGCCGGACTCTCGAGCAGGCGCGTCGCGATGATCTCGATGCCTGGGTCGCCGCGACTGAATGCTCGTCGGAGGCACTTGCGCGAAGCGTCCATCAGCCGCTCATGGGATAGTCGAACGAACGACGTGTTCAGCAGCGCATCGCCATAGCGGCGCAGCAGCTGAGTTTCGATCGAAGACTTTGGCCGCATGGCGGCTGCGACGATACCAGCCAGGCCATTGCCGTCAGCGTCGCAAAACGCGAGAGCGCAGTCCTACGAATCGATGTTGCTGTGCGCTTCCGTGTGCGTCAGTCCAGTGCGCTTGCACCCACTGCTCTGCAGCTCGAAAGGTCGCTTTGACGTTCGTGGCCCAGCTGCTTCGACAGGTCGCGCAACGCGGTGCGCAAGCCTTCCTCGAACACCGGATGATAGAAGGGCATGCGCAATGCATCGTGCACCGTGAGCCGGCGGCTGATCGCGAGACCGAGCAGATGCGCGAGGTGCTCGCCACGCGGCGCGCACAGCTCCGCGCCGGTGAGGCGGCTGTCGGCGCGTGACGCGTAGACGCGAGCGATGCCGCGATTCTCTTCGGCGAGCGTCGCGCGGCCTTGTGTCGTGAAGCTGACGGCGCCGATCGCGGTCGTCGCGGGATCGAGTCGTGCGTACGGCGTGCCGATGACGGCGACATTCGGTTCGGTGAACGCGACGAAGAGCGGCGTGCGGCGCTCGAAGCAGATGGGCTGGTCCAACGTCGCGTTCGTTCCAGCGATGTAGCCGTCATCCGCCGCTTCGTGCAGGACGAGATTTTCGTTCGCGGCGTCTCCGGCAATGTAGATCGGCAGCTGTCCGATCTGTCGCGTCGCGTGATTGAAGATCGGAACGCCCTCGGCATCCAGCTCGACTCCAAGCTCCTCGAGACCGAGCGCGTCGACGTTCGGCCGGCGACCGAGCGTCGCGAGCACACAGTCGACGGTGGTGCTGGCGCCGCTCGCGATGACGCGAATGCGGCCGTCCTCGCCGTGTTCGAGTTGCGCCCGCTCGCCGAGGTTCACGGCGAATTCCTTGCGCAGCAGGTCGACGAGCGTGTCGTTGACGCGCTCATCCGAGAGTCCGGCAACGAATCGATTCGAGCCGAACGCGCTCACCTGCAATCCCAGTCGCGCGAGCGCTTGCGCCAGCTCCGTACCGACGGCGCCGAGCCCGATCACGCCGATCTGCCGCGGCAGCGATGTTTGTTCGAAGAGCGTGTCGGTCGTGAGCACGCGCGGGCCGAACGAGTGCCATTCGGGCGGAACGATCGGCCGCGAGCCGGTCGCGACGATGATTTTCTTCGCTTTGATTCGTCGGCCATCGATATCGAGAGTATCCGACGCGGCGAAGCGGGCGCGGCCGGCGATGCTCTGGTCGCCGAGCGCGCTCGTGATCGCGCTGATGTCGTTCGTGAAGCGATCGCGCAGGCGCCGCACTCGAGCGAGCACGGCGCTCGGGTCGATGTTGAGTGACGCGGCGCCCTCGATGCCGAGCGATGCGAACGCCGCCCGGCGATGGAACGCGTTCGCGGACTCGATGAGGGCTTTCGAGGGCATGCAGCCGACGCGTGCGCACGTCGTGCCATAGGGGCCGTCGTTGACGATGACGAGGTTGTCCGTGTGGCGGCGCGCCTCGCGCAGGGCGGCGAGACCGGCCGTGCCGGCGCCGACGATGGCGATGTCATAGAGGTGTGAAGGCATGCGAATCCGGCGTGTGACGGGTGGAGGCCGATAGTGTCACGCCAGGCCGCAAGTGCCCATTCGGGCAGGAGCCCCCTTGGCTCAGCGGGCAAGATCCTCGATGCGCATCTTGCGGATCTCCGCGTAGGGAGGCCGCACTGTCTCGCCGCGCGATCCCGTCGTGCGGCTCGTCTTGCTCGCGAGCGTTGCCGTCGCCGCAGGAGGGCACGTGCCGGACGCTCGATGCGCCAAGGCAACGCCCAGCATCCCCTCTTCAGGATCGCCGAGGGCATGCTCGTAATCGTCCGCTGCCGTGCAGCCGGGAATGCGTACCCCAGGTGTGCTGCTGGGCGCGTTCTCAGGGGTAAAGCCGTCGGTGTAGTCGCCGAAGCCCTTGGCATTCACGCCTTGGAATTGCACGGAAAAGTACGTCGTGCCGCAATTGTCGAAGTCATAGAAGCCGTAGGGCTTGCCGCAAGTGGTCGTGCCGACCTGAATGACCTGCACATCGACGCCGCGCAAACCGTTCATGATCGCCTCGCTCGCGGAGCAGGTGTCTTCGCTCGTGAGCACGTACACGCGATTCAGGTTCAGGGTCGGCAGCGGCGTGCCGAGGGGGCGCGAGAGGCCGACTGTCGTGTCGAAGAACGGCATCGGCGCGAGCGGCCGGCCGGTCACGGGATTCGTCGCCGTGTGCCGGTCGTTCCATACGGTGCGCTCGAAATCCTGGCCGACGGTGCCCGCGATCATGTACGCGGCCTGACTCGCGATCGCGACGTAGCCGCCGCCGTTGTAACGCAGGTCGAGAACGAGATCCTGGATGTTCTCGGTGCTCAGTGCCTCGAAGGCGTCGATCAGGCCGTCTTCTGCACTCGCGATGTGGCTGTTGAAGAGGATGTAGCCGACCTTGCTGCTGCCGCTGTCGGTCGGCAGGACGCTCACGGTGTGGACCGGCGTGGTGTCCACGCGCTGCGACCGCAGCGACACGGTTCGCACTGTGCCGCTGGCATCGCGAATGCCGAAGTTATGAGTTTCATTCTCCCTGGATGGGAAGAGGCCGGCTTGCAGGACGGTGACATTGCCGCCGTTCGCAACGTCGATGTTGTCCACGTTCACGATGCGGTCACCGCGTGTCAGACCCGCCGCGGCCGCCGGCGAGCCGGGTTCGACGAGGAGGACGACGACCTCGCGCGGCGGCGTGCCGGAGACGGTCAAGAACGTCGCTCCATAGCCGATCTGCGCGCCTGTCTGGCTGTAGGACTGCCACTCGGCGGTCGGTGCGGTGAAGTGGTATCTGTCTTTGGCCGTGCCGGCCGGCGTCGTCTGAAACGTCTTCAACAGGCGAAAATATTGCGCGCTCGTAAAGGCCGAAGGATCGTGATCCTCGACTTCGCGGTACCACAGGTACAACTCGTTCGTCCAAGAGCGCAGCCAGTTGTTTTCGCTGAGCATGGTGCCCTGCGTATCCGGGAACGGTTGGCCGTTCGCGTCCATGCCAGTCCGGGGCGCCGCGCACTGATTCTTGAACGAGGCGGAAGGGAGAAAGCTGTTGGGCGTCCATCCGTTCGTGCCTGGACCGCCGATCGTGCCGCTTTCGCCGCTGTCTTCGCTGCTGCATGCAGCGAGCGCAACCGCAATCGCCAGGACTCCCAGATGCTTGTGTAGGTCCACCGCGAACTCTCCCGCTGAATCTTCTCCGTGGGTTCGCGCCTTTGTACAGGATCTCACCCGTAAGAAGAAGAGAACGCGCCGTGGCGGCACCGGCGGACATGAAGCTGAACGCGA
>JAEYXD010000187.1 GCA_023428645.1 Pseudomonadota bacterium | reverse complement strand
GTGGAAGCCGATGGTTCGTATCGGCATCGTGAGCTACGGCATGTACCTCATGCACATGCTCGCATTCAATTTCAGCGCAAAGGTTGGCCCTGTGGCCGGCCTCGAGAATCCGTGGGTGCTTTGGCTGATCGGCTGTGTCCTGACCTACGTCGCCGCTGAAATCAGCTTCGCGACGTTCGAGCGATTCTTCCTATCGCTCAAGCACACGTTCACGAACAAGCGAGCCGCCGCCGATGCAACCCAAAGAGAACCTTTGGAAGTCGCCAGCCTGGAAAGATGAGTGACGGTCGTGCCTCGCGCACGAAGATTTCGACGGGCGGCAGGTTGACTAAATGGTGGGTCGGGAGGGATTCGAACCCTCGACCAGCGGATTGAAAGTGCCGGCGATGCTCGAATCCGTGCAAATGCATCCAAGGGACACAAAAATACTCAGCGTTGGCGTGTGTGCCTAAGTGCAAGTTTGAGGCACTGAGTGTGCCAGAAATGATGCTCCGCCCGGGTTTGAGACCTCACGACTAAAAGGGATTGCCCCTCTGGGTACACGAGGGGCGATCCGAGCAGGCCCCGCCGGATCAGTGGAGTCCGACTACCACGGCCAAGGCCCTCCAACTTTTGCGATTGCAGCGCGGCAGCGATTGCCTCTCCTCGGATCAGGTCGGACCTGTCGCTAGGACTTCGGCGGTGAAATCGTGAGACAAAATTTTGCCTTGAACCGGCAGCTGATCTCCCGATCGAGCGCGCTACCATCGTCTGTGAAGCCAGAGGGCAACCGCAACTGATCCGCCGTTGCAGTCACCGGAACGATGTATTGCCCGGTGGTGAACGAGCCGCTCTTCGTCTCAGTACCAAAGATCCCTCCCAACGTAATAGTCGAGGCACTATCAGCATTGGTTAACCTGATCTGAGGTTCTGCGCACAGCGGAATTCCAGGTTAAGGGTCGTCCGTTTCCATCACCGGAAGTATCGCTGGCTGCAAATTCAATGTTCACTTGAACCGAGTGTCTTTACCTCAGAGTCACGGAACACCTGATGTTCGCGCCGGGAGAGTGAACCGAAAAACGCTACCGCCTCGCGGATTGGGCGAAACCCACAGCTGTCCGCCGTGGCTCTCGACAATAGAGCGGCAGATCGCGAGCCCCAGGCCCATGCCTTGCGGCTTGGTCGTAAACATGGGATCAAAGATTCGGCTCAATACCGCCGCATCGACGCCCGGACCGGAATCCTCCACTGCAATTTCGACAGTACCTTCCAGCGAGTGCTCGCTAACAAGCCGTACTAACCTCGCCGAGCAGTTGCCGCTTTCGATGGCCTCGATCGCATTCGTCACCAGGTTCACCAGTACCTGCTGCACCTGAGTCGGATCGCCGTCGACCCATGCAGGAGCCGCCGACAGCCGGACCTCGAGCGCGACCGCGCGTCGCTGCAACTCGGATTGCAGCAGTTCCAAGGTCTCCTCGATCAACCGATTCAGATCGATTCGGATCATTTGCGATGGAGATTTCTTCGCTCGCGCGTGAATGCTGCGGATGACATCTGCAGCGCGATGCGCATTGCGGGCGATCCGATCGAGAATCGAGCGCAGCCTCTCACGGTCCGGCTGGTCCTTGGCAAGGCTCAATTGGCACGTGCTGATGTTGGTCACGATAGCTGCCAGTGGCTGCTTGATCTCGTGCGCAATCATCGAGGCGAATTCGCCGAACTCTGCCTGACGGCCGACGTCTGCGAGCTCCGCTTGCGCCTTACTCAACCGATCCTGGGCTTCTCGAAATGTGGTGACATCCATGACCGCCCCGACGAAGCGCGGTTCCACGTTCTCATCGGGAGTCGCATGAGCCACGACGTGAACGTGCCTTAGGGAACCATCCGGCATCACCAGGCGATGCTCCATCTCGAAATCCCGCTTGCCGCTGGACGCAGTTTCCAGGACGTCCCGCACACGCTGCAGGTCATCAGGATGGACTCGCTGTAACAGCAGCTGCAGCGACGGCTCGACGTCAGCAGGCTGCTCAAGGATGCGAAACGTCTCTGTAGAAAACACCATCTCGTTTTCGTTCGGGCTCCAGCCGAAGCTGCCGGTACGACTCAGGCGCTGGGCTTCGGAAAGAAACGCGTCTGCCGTCTGCAGCTTGGTGTACAGGCGCGCGTTCTCCAATGAGGTTGCCGCCTGTGATGCGAGCACTCTGAGCGCAGCAATCCGCGCGGGCGTGAAAGCGTGCGTTGCGAGATTGTTCTCTAGATACAGCACGCCCATCAATTCAGTCTGTTTGATAAGCGGCAGGCAGAGGATGGATCGACTCGCGCGTCGGCGCACGTACTCATCGGCGGAAAATGGTTCCTGCTGCCGAGCATCGTGGAGCAGAACCGTTTCGCGCGTCCGGGTGACGTAATGAAATACAGAGGCAGGTAAGATCGACGCGTCCACGCGCAGCTTTCTCGGCCGCCGCACCTCGAATGCCTCGGCGGTGGTCGTGGCCTCGGCCTCTATCCACATGTTCTCGCCACGGGGCAGAATCAACAATCCGCGCTCGGCACCCGCATGCTCGAGTGCTGTCTTCATCAGGATCTCGATGAGCCTGTCGAACTGGATTTCACCGGAAACGGTCTGGGATACCTTTTCGACAGTGGCGAGATCGAGGTGCTCGACCTGCGTGTCCATGCGTTGTCTGGACGCGGTCTCCAGCAATGAGGATACGTGGGGATAATTTCGATCGAAGTGTCGAACCTTGCCCTCCGCGCCCCATCGCACATAGCAGGCACGCGCAGCCAGCAGATATGCATTGGCAATCGTCTCGAGTCCTCGCGCGGAATAGAAGCGCGCGGCAAGCTCCTGGGCCACCCCTTCGTTCTGCACGAACCCCTGCTCACGCGCATGGCAGATCGCATCTTCGTAGAGCGACTCTGCATCCAACACCCGTCCTTCGATTCGTGCGACTTCCGCACCCACCAGCGAAGCACAGTTGCGGAAGTTCGCGGGACAATCCTGTGCCCAAAGCACCAACTGATCGTGATGCTCCTTTGCCGCGCTCAGATGCTGTTGCGATTTCTCCGGCGAACCTGCGCCGAAACATGCTGCGTGTGAAAGCGCCGCAAAAAAAATGAGTTGCGCGTGCTCGATCGACGGCATGACACCTTCGGGACGAGTCGCAAGCCAGCCTGCCGCCTCGAGCCCAGCTGCCGGGTCATCGGCGTGGAAGCGTGCTTGCACCTTCTCGATCAAGTACTTCGTCCCATCGTGCCGCGGCATTGGATCGGCGATGAGTCGCGACTCGAAGCTCGCTTCATCGAAGTCGTGATCGTTGAAGGTGCCAAACGTCGGCAGCCGACCGCGGAGCATGCGAATCATGCGCAGCTGCACCACGATCATGTCGACCGCCAACTGAAACTTCGCCTTGCGGGCGAAGGCGAGACTCCGCTCTGCTTCTGCTTCGACTTCTTCGAGCGGATCGCCGCAGGCCAGCCGAAAACCGACCCGCGAGCGCCAAGCGAAAGATGACCAGGTGATATCGTGCGTGTGGGGGCCGACATCGCAGGCGCGGCGCGCGAGCAGGTACCCTTCTCGCACATGCGATACAAAGGGCGTGACGAAGGTCGCAAACGATGTATAGATCCGCGCTTTGAATCGCTCCAGCCTCAGCTTGTCGATGAGATCGATGCTCAACTGCCCGAAGCGATAGCCGGTGCGGTAGTCACCGAAGCGCGGCCCCAGGATCATGCCCAGATGCCCGAATGCGACACACGACTCATCGCAGATACCGTGCTTCAGGCTCGTCACAGCAATCCGCAAAATCACACGATCCATCAGACGCGTATCGAGCATGTTCGCCGACACCGAAAGTGCACCCAGAATCAACGCGACACGCAGCCACTGTGGATCCACCATCCTCGGCAGATCGATAAAACGCTCCACTGGCTCGACGCCGATCAGCCGACGCAGGTGTTGATACTCCTCCTGTATCTCGGCATCGCTCGGATGCGCCGACCAGACGATCCCCAAGCGCTGTAAGTACCCCAGGCAGGTCGCAACCGCCCGCTCGGCCTGACCCTGCAGGGTCTGCAGATTGACCTGGATCAGAATGACAGCGGCAAGATCGGTGAGGTCCGCGGCGTGCGCGCTCAATGTGTCCAAATGCTCTTCCGCTGCAGTCACTTCGCCCGTGAGGAACTCGCACTGAGCGCGGTTCAGTTGCAGGTCAAACATCAGCCGATAGCGCCGCTCCCAATCATCGTTGCTGAGCATCGCCAGTCCTGCGGAGAAATAGGTAAGCGCAGCCGCGTGAGCCACCGAAGCCTTCGCACGCTTGCCCGCGATCAGGTTGAGTTCAGCGACACGCGCACGCTCCTGCCGCTCGGTGATCAAACTACTACCTCGGTTGAGCTGACTGACGATCTCGAAAATGTTTTCTTCGATCTGCGCTTGCGAGCTACCTGCCAGAAGGCCGCGCCCGATGCGTAAGTGCATCGCGGCTCGTTTTTCCGCTGGAATCGACAGGTACGCCGCTTCCTGCACGCGATCATGAAGAAACGCGTAGGCGCGCTTGGACGGCAGAACGAGTCCGGCGCGCACAGCCTCGCGCAAATCCCCATGCACCTGCTCAACGGCACCGGCATAGAGCGCCGCGAGCTCATCGAGCTCTACGATGCTGCCAAGGCAGGCCAACTGCTGCAGTGCCTTCTGCGACGCTGGCGGCTGACGCTTCAATTTGGCGACCATCAGATCCGCGACGTTATCGCTGTAACCCTTTGCATGAATTCGATCTTCATCCCAGGCCCAGCGGCATGGTGTGCGATCGAAGGTCAGCATGCCCTCCTCGGCCAGCGAGGCGATGAATTGCATGGCGAAGAACGGATTGCCGGCAGTCTTCGTGTGGATCAGATGCGCCAACGATGCAGCCCGCGCCGGCTCGCTGCGCAGGCAATCCACGAGCAGCTGTTGGATATCGAAGATCGACAGCGGCGTGAGTACGATCTCCTGCAATCTCACGCTGCTATTTCGGATGATCTGCCGCGCATGAACCAGAGGATGCGTGGCGTCCATTTCGTTGTCGCGATATGCGCCGATCAATATCAGGTAACGCAACTGCGATTGCGTCGCGAGATGTTCTAGCAGTTCGAGGGTGGCTCCATCAATCCATTGCAGATCGTCGAGGAACAATGCCAGCGGATGCTCCTTCCGCGCGAAGACGCTGAGAAAGGCCTGGAGCACCGACTGAAACCGATGCTTCGCATCCTGCGCGGAAAGATCAGTGACCGCGGGCTGTGCGCCAATGACCAATTCGAGTTCCGGCACGAGGTTGATCACCAGCTGAGCATTCGCGCCCAACGTCTGCTGCAACTCGCTTCGCCAGCGTTTCAGATCTGTCTCATTCTTGGCCAAGAGACTACGCACCAGTGTTTGAAACGCCTGACCCAGCGTCGCATACGGGATGTCTCGCTTGTACTGATCGAATTTGCCCGCGGCAAAGAGCCCTCGCGAAGGAGCGAGGGCTTTATGCAGCTCGTTCACGATGGCTGACTTGCCAGTTCCCGCGTAGCCGGAGACCAGCACGAACTCGGCCGCGCCATGGGTCACGACACGATCGAACGCTGCGAGCAGCTGGTCGATCTCGCGCTCTCTGCCATACAACTTCTCGGGCATCACCAGCCGACCCGCTGCATCGTGCATGCCGAGCGGGAACGCATCGATCGAGCCGCTGGACTGCCATTGCCTCAGACACGCGCGTAGATCGGCCTCGACACCGCCTGCGGTTTGGTAACGCTCCTCTGCGGTCTTCGCCATCAACTTCATCGTGATCGCCGAGAGCTGCGCGGGCACCGATGGATTGCGCTTTGCCGGCGGCGTTGCCAGCCGGGCGATGTGACAGTGCACCCACTCGAGCGGATCGGAGGCGGCGTATGGCAACACCCCCGTCAACAGCTCGTAGAGAATGATTCCGAACGAATACAGGTCGCTGCGCGAATCGACCGAACGGTTCATGCGACCGGTCTGCTCGGGCGCCATGTAGGCCAAGGTACCCGCGATCACTTCCAGCGCCTCTGGGCTTTGCTGCTCGCGAGTTGCGCGTGAGGCGATCCCGAAGCCCATGAGCCAGGTGTCACCACTGGCCACATTCACCAGAATGTTTTGCGGCTTGATGTCTTTGTGGATGATGCCGCGTTCATGCAGGTGCTGAAGCGTTCGAGCCAGCCCGAGCGCGATCCTCAACACGATGCCCGGATCCGTCGGGCCTTTGAGCACCCGATCAAGCGGCTCACCGCCAGGATCTTCGAGTGTCATGGTCACACGACCCGCATCTCGTGAGAGATGCACGGGGCGCGCGGCCCATGTCGAATGCAACTCATCCCGCAGCGCGTACTCTTGTTCCAATCTCTTGAGGCATGCGGGCGATGCGTTCTCGGCCATCGCGAACAGCACCGATGCTCCGCTAGAGGCGCGACGATAAAGCGAGATTTCCCCAGATCGAAGCAGTAGTGAGGCTTGACCGGAAAGAATCATGTTCAGGCGTTACGGCCGATAGCGGGCACTGAAGGTGACGCCGTAGGTTCGCGGCGGCGCCGGCGAGCACGAATCAAGGAATGGACGCGCGGCCGCGTACGCGCAGAAATGCGCGTTGGTTAGATTGCGGCTCCATAGCCGCACGCTCCAGGCATTGCCGGGCGCGGTCCATTCGATGGACGCATTTGCAACTTGATAGCTCGACTGCTGAAGGCGGTTATCCGGGTCCCACGCAAACCCGCCGTTGTAGTAGTAGTTGACGGCGAAGTTCACATCGCCGCCCAGCGCAGCCGCCCGATAGTCGACACCCAGGTTCGCTGTCTGCTCCGGCGTGCGAACCGTGTGCAGATCGCTGGCATCGCCGATGACCTGACGGTTGCCGCCCACCGGTCGCCCACTCAAGTCCAGTGCCGGAAAGAAAAAGGGTGCATCGTAGAAGTCGGTGTAGCGCCCTCTCGCGAGACCAACGCCGCCACGCAGGGTGAGCGCCTCGCTCACAGCGATGGTCGCGTCCGCGTCGAGCCCCTTGATCACCGCGCCAGCAGCATTCAGCAGCAAGGTCGTTCCGGTTACGAGCTTCTGCACCTGCATGTCTTCATAGTCGTAATAGAACGCCGTGGCGTTGAGCCGCAGGCGATGATCCAACCACTGCGTTTTCACGCCAAGCTGATAGGCGTCGAGCGTCTCCGGGCGCACAGGGGGAGCCGCATAGGACACCAAGTTATAGATGCCGCTCTTGAAGCCGCGATCTGCAGAGACGAATGCCATCACCTCGTCGTTGAATCGATGATCCACGGCCACTCGCCAAGTCACCTTGCTCCATGAGGCGCTGTCGGTTGCGCTCGTGAGCGCAGAAACATTCGCTCCGGAAAGAGCGAGAGTTCTCCCGCTCACATCACGCTCATCTCTCGTGTAGCGCGTGCCGAGCGTCAGGTGCGTGTCGGTCGCGATCTCGGGCGTGAACTGTCCGAATGCGGCATAGGATTTCGAGCGTTGCGAACTCCAGATCTGACGCTCGTCCGCTGGCGCTACGGCCTTGCCGCGTAACGCCAGCGGATCGTAGGAGGAGAAGTCGTCGTAGTAGTAAAGGCCAGCGATCCAGGGAATGGAGGCGCCCTCCCCAGACAGTAGCTGCAACTCTTGCGTGACCGTGCGTGCATGCTGAGAGATCGGCGCCGTGACGATCTCGATCGGTGTGGCATCCTGATCGAACTGCATGAAGGCATCGACGTTCCGCCAGGCCGTGATGCTGACCAGTCGGCTGGACGCCCAGTCATGCTGTGCCGTCAGGCTCACGCCGGCTTGCCGCACATCGCTGTAATCGTTCGGGTCATCGTAGGTGTTGTAGAAGCCACGGTAGCCGGATGTTCCATCGCTGCCGAGCGCGGACGGCAAGAGGTGGTAGCCAAGCCCATCCTGATTGCGTGCGCGGTTGTAATCTGCAGCCAGAGTGATTCGTGACTTTGCGCTGGGCAGCCAGAGCACTTTGGAACGCGTGCCGAAGTCCCTGCGCGTGAATGTCGGTTGTCCCGTGACCAGATTCGTGCCCCACCCTTCAACTTGATCGCGTCCATACGCAGACAGACTCACAGCGACTTCGTCGGTGACGGGTAACGTTCCATAGAAGGATGCCGAGGTTGTCTCAAAGTTGGCGTAGCCGACGTTCGCCTCGACGAAAGGCACGAAGGCCGGATCCTTGGTGATGATATGCACGACGCCGCCCGTGGCATTGCGCCCGAATAAAGTGCCCTGAGGACCCTTCAGGATCTCGACCCGTTCGACATCACTGAACTCGAACAATGTTGCAGTGGCGCTGCTGACATAGGTGCCATCGACGTATGTGGCAACCGAGGCTTCAGCCCCTGCTGAGTTGGTCGTCGTGCCGATGCCGCGAATGAAAGGTGTCGAGGCATTGGCGCCCTGCATGTACATCAAGCCTGGAACCGCGAGCGACAAGCTCACCGCGTTCGAGGCACCCGCTTGCATCAACTGTTTTCCCGACAGCGCAGCCACGGCCAGCGGGATCGACTGCTGCTCTTCTGCACGACGTTGCGCTGTGACCAGCACCTCGGCGAGCGGCGCCGATGTCTCCTTCGCTGGGAACTCAGCCGAAAGCGCCACGGCTGCAAAAGACTGCAGGCCCACCACCAGAGCCCAGCGTGCGGGATTCGCATTCGCCTTGTATGACTCGCGTCGACCGTTGCTCTTCATCGTGGCACTCCGCAGGTTGCGAACTACATGCGACTGTCGAGGCTTCCCACTGCAACCGGGGCTTCGACCGCCAGCAGTTCATAGCGGTCGACGAAGCGAGGCGCCGCAAACAGGAGCAGCACTGGCGCAATCGCCAGGATCGGCGTCAACGTCATGAGCGCGAGTCGGAGTGAATCGGTGCCGGCCTCGGACCGATAGATCTCGGAAAGGAATCCCGCCACCGTGGGCCCGAATCCCACCGCGAGCGTCGTCACTACCATGAAAACAGCGATCGCCCGTGCCCTGACAGCGACAGGCACGAGGCTGGGAATGATGGCGATGATGGGGGCGTTCATCAGCATGATCGCGAAGTACCCCAGCCCGAACAGCATCAGCGTAGCGGAACGATCACTCGCGCAGAGCGCTGCAGCCAGCAGCGGTAAACCGGCGAGCGCACCCAAGGCCGGAATCCAGGCACCCCAACGAACATCCCGACGAGAGCAGTGATCGGTTGCGTAGCCGCCGATGAGAAAACTTGCGACACCTGCACCGCCGAGCACGAGTCCGAGGAACGTTCCTACAGAACTCTGGCTCATCTGATGGGAACGAATCAGATAAGCCGGAAACCAATGCACGCACGCGAACAACACGAACATTGCAACGCCTGCGGCGCTCACAAGCAGGACGTAGGCGGGGTTGCGCATGAAGGCAAGGATGGAATGCCGTCGAGGCGCTGCTGCAACTCCACCGCACGAACCGCGCATCGGCTCGCGAACGAACATTGCGAATGCCACTGCGATTACGGTGCCGGGTATGGCCGCGACCAGCATGGCTTCGCGCCAACCGGCATGTTCAGCGACATATCCGCCGACCATCAGTCCCAACGCCGTTCCGACCATGGCACCAATCGACCCGAACGCCATCGCCGTGCCGCGGCGATCGGCGGGAAAGTAATCGGCGATCATGGAATACGCGGCCGGAGCAAAGGCGGCTTCACCGGCTCCTACCGCCATGCGGGTTAGAAGCAAGTCGCTGTAGGTCTGCGCAAGGCCGAAGAGCGCAGTCATCACGCTCCAGAACGCCATGGCGAAAACGATGATGCGTTTGCGCGAGTACCGGTCGGCCAGGGCTGCGATGGGCAGGCTCATCGAGGAGTAGAAGATCGCAAATGACAGGCCGGTCAGCAGCCCGATCTGTCCATCCGACAGGCCCAACTCCGCCTTCAGGGGCTCTACCAGCACGCTGACGATTTGCCGGTCCATGAAGTTCACGGAATAACCGAGGAACATCATGACGACCATGATCGTTGCCGGGTTGAAGCGCGAATGATCGAACGTGTGACGCACGGTCTCTGCCTGTCGAGCCGAAGTCCCAGCTTAGAGGGCCCTGCGGCACAGCGGGATGACACCTTGGTGTCGGTCTCAAAGAACTGCGTCAGTTACGAAAAGTGCACCCCGCTGATGTCGATCCAAACCATCTGCATCTCCCTCACCGGTTGTCCGTCAGGCCCGCGCGTGTATGCGCGCCGCTGCGTTGGCACGCGTATGCCGTCTACATCGACATACTTCGACGTGAGTTGCGCCGCTGCGAATCCACCGGCGATATTTACGCTGTAGTCATGCCTGCGCAGCAGCAGGTCGGATCCGAAGTAGAAGTCCTGCACGAGACTGTGTGTCTCGAGTGAGCCCGGAAATCGGGCACGCAGAACCCTCCAGGTCTCCTCAGCTTCGATCCAGGGATCGATCTCTTCCACCTTCACACCATCGAACGCCAGAAGGAATGGAGTCGTCATGTACGTCCAAAGCGCTTCGCCGTTGAAGTACGCCCGATGCAAGGGATCCCAAGGTGTCTGCATCTGATGAGCGACGAACGAGTCCTTTGGCGCCAGACGCTCCGACAGCACGGTGCCATCAAGCCTCTCGACAGCCACCCGTTCCGGCGTGAACACACTTCGCTGATCTGCAGCGCCATACGGATGCAGAGAGACGCGCTGCTCGTGCAACCAGACGGTGATCCGTCGGGGCTCAGGGTCCTGAAGAATCCCCTTCAGCGCGAAGAATCCACCACCACTTCTAATAGTGGCTTCGACCTTGCTGTAACCAGACCAGCGTTTCATTCCGCCGTGAGCTTCGATGACATCTGCGAGCAAGCTGTTCACGATCATGCTTCCTCGGCGTACAACTGAGAAAGCTCGATCGCTGGGAGGACCCTGAGAATCTTCATACGTGTATGCCTACTGCCTTGGTGCCAACTTGCAGCGCAAATTACGCCGCTCGCTGCAAGACTAGACGCGCACCAGAAAGTTGACAGTCACACGATGGTCTACGCGATACCTTGGTGCTGATCCCGGCAGAAGCGCGAGCGCGTCAATCTATTGCGCGCAACTGCGCAAGCTCGCAGGGTGATCCTGAAGTCACATCGCCCGCCGCAATCGATACCTTGGTCTTGATACCGCCCGACACCCCAGCCCCTATTCTTGCGGCATGACGCGGGGGCCGGCGAGTGACTCGGACTGCAATTCGACGGCACCGATCTCAGGATCCAACGAGAACGACGTCACGTCGGGTGCCTGCAGAATTCCCGATTCCCGATGGACGACTGCACTCATGAGCCAATCCCCTGAAGGTCATCTGCATCGCCTCTGGGATGATGGGGAGTTTCTCGTCGCACGGCATGAGCGAACGAACGGTCTGCAGCCTCGGTTGATCGTGCTACCGAGCCTGGAGCATCCGTCGTCGACGAGCATTGCCAAGCTTGAGCATGCTTACGCACTGAGGGCCGACATCGATGCTTCCTTCGCAGCTCGGCCTGTGGGATTGCTGAAGATCCAAGGCCGGCTCGCCCTGGAGATCCAGGATCCGGGTGGCGCATTCTTGAGCCAGTCCATGCAAGCGCCATGGTCCATCGACGCCTTTCTGCGGTCGGCCATCGGAATCGCCATCGCGCTCGGCGCTCTGCACTCCCGCGGGTTCGTGCATAAAGACCTGCGGCCGGACAATCTGATCGTCGAAGCGGCAACCGGGCAGGCTTGGCTGACAGGGTTCGGCTTGTGCTCACGCTCACCGAAGCATCGGCAGGTGGCCGAATCATCGGAAACACTTACCGGAACCTTCGCCTACATTTCTCCGGAACACACCGGACGAATGAATCGCTCGATCGACTCGCGCAGCGACCTGTATTCGCTTGGAGTCATCTTGTACGAGATGCTGGTGGGAGCGTTGCCATTCGCCGCCGTTGATCCCATGGAGTGGGTTCACTGTCACATCGCGCGTGCGCCCGTAGCCCCGCATCTCCGGCGCGCCGACATTCCCGCGCCGGTCTCGGCAATCGTGATGAAGCTGTTGGCGAAAGCGGCCGAAGAGCGCTACCAGACTGCTGCGGGAGTCGAGTCCGATCTCCGCCATTGCTTATCTGAAATCGAAGTGAATGGACGGATCGATGTCTTCCCCCTGGGCGAACACGACGAACCTGGTCGGCTCGTGGTCCCGCAGAAGCTTTACGGCCGCGAGAAGGAGATCGACCAACTGCTTGCCGCTTTCGATGACGTCGTTCGTCAAGGTACGACGGCGCTTGTGCTGATATCGGGGTACTCCGGAGTCGGAAAGTCATCGCTCGTAAGTGAGCTGCATAGAGCAATGGTCCCGCCGCGAGGAATCTTCGCCTCCGGAAAGTTCGAGCTCTACGAACGCAACGTACCCTACGCCACGCTGATCCAGGCATTCGGAAACCTGATGCGAGAGTTGCTCAGCAAGGACGACAATGAACTCAGTCGCTGGCGGCGCTCCCTCCAGGAAGCACTCGGCACGAATGGTCAGCTCGTCGTAAATCTGATCCCGGAGCTTGTCCACATCATCGGTGAGCAGCCGGCAGTGCAAGAGCTGCCACCGCAGGAAGCCCGAAACCGCTTCCAACTGGTCCTCCTGCGATTTCTTGCCGTGTTTGCGCGCCCGGAGCATCCGCTCGTTCTTTTCCTCGATGACTTGCAGTGGGTCGATCAGGCAACGCTCGAGCTGCTGCGGCATCTCGTTGTCACACGAGAGGTTCACTATCTCCTCTTGATCGGCGCGTATCGGGACAACGAGGTCGATGAGTCGCATCCCCTCACGCAAACTTTGACGGCCGTCGCCGCCGAGCACGGTTGTCTAGAGAGGCTTACCCTTTCGCCGCTGGCCTCGGCGGACCTCTCGCAGCTCGTCTGCGATTCCCTTCGCATTGATCGTGAGCTCGCACGATCGTTAGTGGATCTGGTGTACGAGAAGACGGGCGGCAACCCCTTCTTTGCAATCCAGTTCCTCACGCAGCTCGCGGACGAAGGCTTGGTCGTCTTCGATTTTCAAAGCCGGTCCTGGCAGTGGGATTGCGAGCGGATTCGCGGCAAGAACTTCGCGGAGAACGTGGTGGCCTTCATGGTGGGCAGGCTCGCTCGCTTGCCAACCGCCGACCAAAGCGCGCTTACCGTCTTCGCATGCCTCGGTAACAGTGCACGGGAGACCACACTCGCGACCGCGCTCGAGCTTTCCGTCGACGATGTGCACGCCGCACTTTCAACAGCGGTTCGCGAGGGCCTGCTCGTGAGGAAGGACAACGAGTATGTCTTCCTCCACGACCGCGTCCAGGAAGCGGCGTACGAGCTCGGCAGCCCCGCCGAGCGCCCAGGGGAGCATCTCAGGATCGGCCGCCGCCTCGCACGCGTTCTCCCCGTCGGAAACGTCTTGGAAGTCGTGAACCAAGTGAATCGCGGTCTGGCTTTGCTCCAGTCGCAGAGCGACCGTGAATGGGCGGCCGAGCTGAACGTGAAGGCCGGAGTACGAGCCAAAGCCTCAGCCGCGTACGCCTCTGCCCTGGAGTATCTGACATGCGCTGCCGAATTGCTCACGGACGAGATCTGGACGCGACGTCGTGATCTCATCTTCGAGCTCGAACTACATCGAGCCGAGTGCGAGTTCCTCATCGGACAGCACACGACTGCAGCTGACCGCCTCGTCGCCCTTGCGGCGCGTGCTACGACACTCGACGAGATCACCAAGGTGACATGCCTTCGTTCCGATGTTTACACCACACAGAACCGCAGTGACCTCGCGATAGCGGTGTGTCTTGATTTTCTGCGGGATCATGGAATTTCGTGGCCGGCCCATCCAGCGCTCGAGGAAGCGTATCGCGAGTACGACCGAATCTTGACCTACATGGAAGGACGCAGCGTCGAACAACTGAGCGACTTGCCTGCGATGACCGATTCACGGTCGCTCGCGCTGCTGGAGGTTTTGACCAAAGCCCTGCCGGCTGCAATGTTCACAGACCAGAACCTTCATACAGCGCTAATCTGCAGCGCGGTCATGCTCAGCCTCGAACGAGGCAACGGTGAAGGGTCGTGCAGTGCCTATGTGTGGTTGGGCGTTGTCTCCCAACACAGGTTCGGTCACTACGAGACCGGCTTCCAGTTCGGCCAATTGGGACATGATCTCGTTGAACGCTCGGAGTTGAATCGCTTCGAAGCGCAGGTACTCCTTGTCTTTGCACAGATGGTCAAGCCTTGGACGCAGCACCTGCGATCTTGTCAGGATCTGATGCGTCGCGGGTTTGACGCCGCCTGGAAGCGAGGCGAGATCACCTATGCGGGCTACTGTTGCAACAGTCTGATCACGAATCGCCTCGCAGCCGGCGATGCGCTTGCGGAAATTCAGCGCGAGGCGGATGCAGCGCTCAAGTTCGTGCGTCGCGCAGGGTACGGGTTGATCGACGACATCATCAGCTCTCAGCTGGCACTGATCATGACGCTTCGCGGGCAGACGCCGACATTCGGTTGGTTCGATGACGGACAGTTCAACGAACTCGAATTCGAGACTCGTCTTGCATGCAACTCCACGCTCGCAATTGCGGAGTGCTGGTACTGGGTGAGAAAGCTGCAAGCCCGCTTTCTTGCCGGCGACCACCGCGCGGCGATCGAGGCTTTTCAGCGCGCCGAACGCCTCCTGTGGACCTCGCCAGGGATGCTGGAGGGCGCCGAAGCCCACTTCTATGGCGCCCTTTCGCACGCTGCCTGCTGTGACTCGATGACCATCGAGAGCAATCTGGACCACCTCGAGCGCGTGCGCGCTCACGGCAGAGTGGTCGAAACATGGGCTAAAGATTGCCCGGAGAATTTCGACGCTCAAGCGGCACTGATATGCGCTGAGGTTGCGCGCATCGAAGGACGCATCGTCGATGCCGAGGAACTCTATGAGAAGGCGATCCGCTCTGCACAGAGATATGCCTTCATTCATAACGAGGCGATCGCGAACGAGCTCGCAGCAAAGTTTTACCGCGGCCGAGGATTTCACACGATTGCGGATGCTTATCTGAAACGGGCTTCCACGTGCTACGGCGAATGGGGCGCCCACGGAAAAGTCGCACACCTGGAAGCATGCTTCCCCCAATCGAAGCCGGATCGCCCTCTTCTCGCGCCGCAGACCAACGCATCTGTCTCGGACATGGACGCGGATACGATCATCAAGGCGTCGCGGACGCTGTCCAGCGAGATCAACCTGACCGGTCTCATCGAGAGACTCATGTTGCTGGCAGTGGAGTATGCGGGAGCTCAGCGAGGGTTGTTGGTCCTCTTGCATGGCGATGTGCCGTTCATCGAGAGCGAAGCAAGATCTGAAAGCGGCAGCGTCGAAGTGGCGCTGCGACACGAGGCGGTGCAAGCGGATGATCTGTTTCAACCGGCACTCCAGTACGGACTAAGAACCCGCAAGCGCGTCCTGTTCGATGACGCTCGCTGCGATCCCGTCCACTACGCAGATGAGTACGTCAGACAGCGGGGCCTGCGCTCCGTACTGTGTTTGCCGATCGTCAGGCAGACTCAGGTCATCGGCGCCCTCTATCTCGAGAACAATCTGACGACTCACGCCTTCTCGGAGGCGCGCGTAGCAATGCTGCAAGCGCTCGCCTCGCAAGCCGCAATCTCGTTGGAGAACGCGCGCCTCTACGCCACGCTGGAAAGGGAAAATCAGGAACGCAAGCGCATCGAAGGCGAGCTGGGCCTGCTCTTCGACAATATCCCCGGCCTCATCGTGTTGCTGAGTGCATCCGGAGCTGTCGAGTACGAGAATGCGCGAACGCGAGAGTACCTGGGACCTGTACTCGCCGACACGAAAGAGTGGGCAACGAACGGTATCGTGAGCCCCGATGACATCCCGCGAGTATTCCCACTGTTTGTCGCCGGCATCGCCTCAGCCGCGCCGTTCGAGTACGACGTTCGGCTGAGGCATGCCAGCGGAACTTACCGGTGGTTCCAACTTCGTGCTCATCCCCTGCACGACAGTAGCGGACACCTGGTCCGTTGGCATGTCCTGCTCTCCGACATTGAAGATCGACGTACCGCGGAGGAGCGACTGCGACAAAGCGCGCTGCGACTGCGGGAGGTACAGAACGAACTGGCGCATGTGACGCGAGTAACGACGATGGGCGAACTTGCCGTCTCTATCGCACATGAAATCAATCAGCCGATCACGGGTGTCTTGATCAACGCCAACACGTTGCTTCGCTCGCTGTCGCGATTGACAGAAGATTCGGAGGACCTTACACAGGCACGCGAGAGGATCAATCGAATCATTCGCGACGGCACGCGGGCTGGCGCCATCATCACCCGAATTCGCGCGCTCTTCAGAAAAGCGCAACCCTCGATGGAAACTCTCGATCTCAATGAAGCCATTCGGGAAATCATCGTCCTGGCGAGAAACGAGATCGACAAACGCGCAGTCTCACTTCGACTCAATCTGTCGACCGAGTTACCACAGACTCTTGGAGACCGGGTGCAACTGCAACAGGTGGTATTGAACCTGATTCTGAACGCCGTGGATGCGATGTCCGCGGTGCCCGAGCGTGAACTGACGATAACTACGCAGCGCGAGGCCGACGAGAAGATCCGAGTGACCGTACGTGACACTGGGACAGGACTCTCGCCGGAGTGCGTGGAGGAGATCTTTACGCCGTTTGTCACCACCAAAGCTGGCGGACTCGGAATGGGATTGTCGATCAGCCGCTCCATTGTAGAGAATCATTCTGGGCGGATTTGGGCCACAGCGCATGACGGGCCGGGTGCATGCTTTCATTTCACCCTGCCCGTCGTCGCTCCCAGTTCAAAGGAGCCTGCCCAGAACGGGACGCCGATTCCATAAAGACAAAGCGCACAGCGGCAGTAAATCCCCACCGACACCTTAGTATCAAGACGGCAAGGTCCAACAAGGTGCATCCTCGTGCCCTGACTACAAGTCGCGCCATGGAATGTCAGACAAGGACTCAAGCAGGCGTTGCCAAACGACGATGAAACCACTTCCGCTATCCGCGATCGCGCGTCCTGCAGGGCCTAGATGACAACGCGCACCTTGATCGCAGTCATTGACGACGACGAATCCGTCCGCGAATCGCTGCCGGATCTGCTGCTGGAGTTGGGTTTCGATGCGCTGGCATTCGCCTCCGCCGAGAAATTCCTGACCAGCGACGCGACTGGCGACGTCCGATGCATCATCCTCGACGTCGCCATGCCCGGAATGACGGGCCCCGAGCTCTATCAGGAACTCGGCCGGCGGGGAAGACATCTTCCTGTCATCTTCATCACGGCGCACGCGGACGCAACCGTTCGCGACCAGCTGATCAAGAACGGCGCCGTCGATTGCCTCTTCAAACCATTCAGCGTTCAGGACTTGCGCGACGCCCTCGATCGAGCGGTCCCGAGGCAACCCTTTCGCTGAACGTCGCGATTGTCCCCGGGGATACGTACCCATGACCGCACTGATCGGGAACCTAAGGCCCGCTATGCCGGATCCCGTACCGACCGTCTACATCGTCGACGACGACTTCTCTATCCGAGAGTCGCTCGAAGATCTGATCGCCGAGGCTGGCTTTCGTCCCACGCTCTTCGCCTCGGCCACCGAATTCTTGTCTCGCCCGCGCCGTCGCACACCCGCCTGCCTCATTCTCGATGTCAGCTTGCCCGACCTGAATGGGCTCGAGCTGCAAAGACAACTGGGTGAGGGTGCGCAAGAACTGCCGATCATCTTCATCACTGGCTTCGGTGACATTCCAATGACGGTGCAGGCCATGAAGGCCGGCGCCCTCGAATTCCTCACCAAACCCTTCGACACTGGCACGCTGCTCAAAAGTGTCGAAACCGCTATCGCGCGCAGTCGCGAGGCACTCGCATGGACGGCAGAGCTCAATGCACTCACAAGGCGCTTCGAATCGCTGAGCCGGCGCGAGCGTGAAGTCATGAAACTCGTCGTACGCGGCAAGCTCAATAAGCAAGTCGGCGCGGAACTCGACATCAGCGAGATCACGGTCAAGGCGCATCGCGGCCGCATGATGCGCAAGATGAGCGCGCTCGGTCGCCGATCTCGTGAACATGGCCTCGCGCCTGGGCTTGCAGACAGCGGGTGAGCGCTGAGGACGACCATCATGCAATCGCCGGAGCCATCCCACTGCGATCTGATCTGTAGCGCATAGATCTTCTACAGGGTTCTCATATGACGCAACGTCGCGCGTAACCCGCTTCGCCGTGCGAGTCGGGCGCGTATCGCACGCGTACTTGAGGCGCTTGTCATGTCTGCGCTGACACATACCAGGACCAGGAACGCTCCAAGCGCCCCGTAACACCTTTCCGTTCACTTCATCCTTGCGTTCGACCTCGATGCCGTGAACACGCATCTCGTATTGACGGGCGCCAATTCGTCTTCGGGTGCGCACGAAGTCATTTGAGATCAGGCTCATATCCGACACCAAGGTATCGACCGATACCTTCGTGCAAACGCGTGCACGCCTGTTTGGCGATTCAATCACCGCCTCAATCCGTTCACAGGAGAAGAGCAGTGAAAATTCTGATGGTGCTGACCTCGCATGACGTCCTTGGCAACACGGGACGCAAGACAGGATTCTGGCTGGAAGAGTTCGCCGCGCCCTACTACGTCTTTCGCGATGCGGGCGCGGAGCTGACGCTCGCCTCGCCCAAAGGCGGACAGCCGCCAATCGATCCGAAGAGCGATCTGCCGGAGAATCAGACCGCGGCAATGGACCGCTTCAAGAAAGACAAGCGCGCCCAGGAGGAGCTCGCGCACACACGTAAGCTCGCAGACATGAAGTCGAAAGACTTCGATACGATCTTCTACGTCGGTGGGCACGGCCCGATGTGGGACCTTGCGGATAACAAGGACTCCATCGCGCTGATCGAATCGTTCTACAACTCAG
>JAEYXD010000122.1 GCA_023428645.1 Pseudomonadota bacterium | reverse complement strand
AGCAACACGTCCGCCTTGCTCAGCGGCGTGAGGATCGAGGACGTTTGCTTGAACAACCACGCGAGCGTGTCGAATTGATCGCGCAGGCCGCGCAGCGTCGCCGTATTCGCCGAGTCCGCCTGGGCCGCGAGCGAATCGCCGCGCGCGGTCAGCGCCTGCAGCCGCTCGAGCGGCTCGTTGCGGAATTTCGTGAAAAGCTCCTGCAGCTGCTCGGTCCGATGGTCGATCGCGTCGATCGTGCGCAGCTTGGCGGACAGGCGAAACACCGTATTCGCAAGGTCCCAGATGCCGAACTCGCTCATCGACTCGGTGGTGGATCCGTCGGGCGAGGTCGTGGCTGGCCTCGCGCTGGCAGCGTTCGGCGCAGCGCCTCCGCTTGCCGAGGGAATCGACGCGGCAATCGCATCGATATGAGCCTTCAGCGCATTCGCGCCGAAGCTGCCCCCGTCGGTTTCGCTTTCGAACTGCGCCAGATTGTCGAGGAAATTGCGCCGAGCCCGCACGAGCTCGACACCGCGCTCCAAGACCGAAATGCGCGCCTGCAGCTCGGCGCGTTGTTTCGCGGGCGCCGCGGCCAGCGCGCGTTGCGCCTCGTCGAGCTCGCGTTGTAGCGTTTGCCGCTGCTCGTCCAATTGCGCTCGCGCCGCCGCCACGGTGTTCGCGGAGCCCGACGGATCATGCGCTTCCCTGGCGCCTTCTTCGCTGCTGATGAGCTCGGCGTTCGCGCGTGCGACATCGAACGCGAGCGCCATGACCTTCTCGGCGGTCTGGCGATTGGCGTACAGGATGAGAAGATCGCTCGGCTGCGTGGCGGCTTGCTGCTGCGTGCCGAGCGTTCGATACCAATCGACCGTCTCGTCCAGCAGTTGCACGACTTGTTCGACGGTCATCACCGCGCGCGCCGGGGCGGCCTCCTGCACGGGCGCATTGGCTTCCTGAGCCGCCTCCGCGGCGGGCAGCGGCGCCGCGAACATGCTCAACAGTACGAGGATGACGACCTCGAGCCGCATGCGTTACACCTTGTGGGTGGTCAGGAGGAGATTCGTCTCGGTTCGTGACACGCCTTCGAACAAGCTGATGCGGGCGATCACGCGATCGAATTCTTGCAGGCTCTCGACGCGCAGCTCCGCGACGAAATCCCAACGCCCGTTCGTACTGTACAGGGCGACGACCGCGGGCTCGCCGCGCAGCGCCTTGAGCACCGACTGCGTGCGATTGCCCTCGACCGCGACCGTCATGATCGCGCGAATCTGCTGACCTTCGGCTTGCGGCTTGAGGCTCACCGTGTAACCGACGATGACACCGTCCTTTTCCAACCGCGCCAGTCGGTTTTGCACGGTGCCGCGGGCGACGCCCAGTTTCTTGGCGAGTGCGGCAATCGCGGTCCGCGCATTCTCGCGCAGTAACGACAGCAGGCGTCGATCTAGATCGTCCATGTTGGGCATTCTGCCAGTTTGCTGTGGCAATTTGCTCAAGAACGCCGTCATTTTGTGCAGTTCACGGGGTTCTGATTGGCACCCGTGGAGCGAACACTACGGGCCTAGTACATGAAATCAGGTACGTGAAATCGGGGCTGCTTATGGTCGACTACATTGGCGTGGAACGAGTCAAGGAACTGCTAGGGCGCATCGGGCCCGCGCAATTCATTGCGGGGCTCGCCGACGAAATCGAGGCGGACTACCGCCGCTGGCGCGCGTTCGACACCTCGCCGCGGCACGCGACGCATTCGAGCGTCGGCGTAATCGAGCTGATGCCGATCTGCGACGGCCGGCAATATTCTTTCAAATATGTGAACGGCCATCCGAAGAACACCGCGAACGGCCTGCTCACGGTCACGGCTTTCGGGGTGCTGGCCGATGTCGACAGCGGCTATCCGGTGCTGCTCGCGGAGCTCACGCTGACGACGGCACTGCGCACCGCTGCGATGTCGGCGCTTGCGGCGCGATGGATGGCGCGCACGCCGAGTCGCGTGATGGCGCTGATCGGCAACGGTGCGCAGAGCGAATTCCAGGCGCTCGCGTTCCATCATCTGCTCGGGGTTCGCAGTCTGCGGTTGTACGACACCGATCCGACCGCAACCACGAAGCTCGAGCGCAATCTCGCGCGGCTCGGCCTGCCGGGCTTGGATGTTGTGCGATGCGCTTCCACGCGCGAGGCGGTGCGCGGTGCCGACATCGTCACGACGGTGACGGCCGACAAGCGCAACGCGATCGTGCTGACGCCCGACATGATCGAGCCCGGCATGCATCTGAATGCGGTCGGCGGCGATTGTCCGGGCAAGACGGAATTGCATCGCGAGATCCTGGAGCGCCCCGACGCTCGCGTCGTCGTCGAGTACGAGCCGCAGTCGCGGGTCGAAGGCGAGGTGCAGCAGCTCGACCCGGCGTTTCCCGTCATCGAATTCGCGGATGTCGTGAGTGGCGCCGTGCGCGTGCGCAACGACGCTCGCGACGTCACGATTTTCGATTCCGTCGGTTTCGCGCTCGAGGATTTCTCGGCGCTGCGCTACGTGGAGCGTTTGCATCGCGAATCCGGCGGCGCGCGGCCGCAGCTCGATCTCGTGCCGACTTTGAGCGATCCGAAGGATTTGTTCGGCGAGCTCGCGAGTCCCGCGCCGACACGGTCGCGAGTGCGCGCGGTTTGAGGGCGCTACAGATGAATGAAGTCGCATTGATCGGCGCACCGACGGACATCGGCGCCAGCGAGCGCGGTGCTTCGATGGGACCGGAAGCGCTGCGTGTGGCGGGACTGCAGGCCGCGCTCGTGGGTCGAGGCTGCAAGGTGCTCGACCGAGGCAACCTGAGTGGGCCCGGCAATCCGTGGTGCACGCCCGTGAGCGGCTACCGTCATCTGACTGAGGTGATCGAATGGAATCGCAAGGTGCACGACGCGGTGTACGCGGATCTCGTCGCGGATCGCTTGCCCATTCTGCTGGGCGGCGATCATTCGCTCAGCATCGGTTCGATCAGTGCCGTCGCACGTCGTTGCCGCGAGCAGGGCAAGGCGTTGCGGGTGCTCTGGTTGGACGCGCATGCCGATTTCAACACGAGCGAGCTGACGCCGACTGGCAACGTCCATGGCATGCCAGTGGCGTGCTTGTGCGGCTTCGGTCCCCGTGAGCTCACGACGCTCGCGGGTCGTGTGCCCGCGTTGCAGCCGTCATGGATTCGGCAGATCGGAATTCGCAGTGTCGACGAGGGCGAGAAACGCTTCGTTCACGAGCAGCAGCTGGAAGTGTTCGACATGCGCTACATCGACGAGATGGGTGTGCGGCAGACGATGGAGCAGGCGCTCGACGGGCTCGATGCGAGCGCGCACTTGCACGTGAGCTTCGATGTCGACTTCCTCGATCCGGACATCGCGCCAGGAGTCGGCACGACGGTGCCGGGCGGACCGACCTATCGGGAGGCGCAGCTGTGCATGGAGATGATCGCGGACACCGGGCTCGTCGGTTCGCTGGACATCATGGAGCTGAACCCGGCGATGGATGTGCACAACAAGACGGCACGATTGGCGGTCGATCTGGTCGAGTCGCTGTTCGGCAAGAGCACGCTGGTGCGCAAGAGCGCCTTGGCATCCTTGGCGGCGACGACACGATAAGCGTCTGTCATGGGCAACGACGCGTCGAGAGCTTCCGGCGGCACATAGGACTATCGGCTCATCGAACGTCCCGCTGCCAGACGCGCGGGACAGAAGCGCTCCGGATATTTCCTCGTCACAGGGAACCGCTGGGACATCGAAGCGTTTGGGTACTTCGGCCGCGCTCATCCCTGGCCACGAGCGGCCGCATACGAACGATGTTCCAAACGTTGTCCCAGATCGGCAGCAGCGATCCCCTCGAGTTCGATCTTTGCATCATCGGGGCGGGTCCCGCCGGCATCACGATCGCGAACAAGCTGGCGAACGCGCCTTTCAAGATCTGTCTGCTCGAGGGCGGCGGTGTCGATGGCGACGGCGCCGGCCAGGCGCTCTACCACGGCATCTCGCAGGGCTACAGTCCGCTGATGGCATGCCGGGTCCGCTTCTTCGGCGGCACGACGAATCATTGGACCGGCTACTGCCGCATGCCCGAAGAGCAGGATCTGCGAGCGCGTCACTGGGAGCCCTTGAGCGGCTGGCCGATCTCGCGTGCGGACCTGGATCCTTTCCTGCCCGAGGCCTTGCAGGCCGTCGAGGTCACGACGGAATTCGATTCGGAGTTGTGGGCGCGGCGGCGCGGCGTAACGACGCTCGGTCTCGAATCACCCGAACTCTACGAAGATGTGAGCCTCGTCGGCCCGCCGGTACGATTTCGCACGAAATATCGCGAGGCGATCGCGGCGAGCCGCTCCGTCACGTGTCTGCTGAACGCGAACGTCGTCGAGCTCATGCCGAACGAGCAGGGCGATCGCCTCCAGGAAGTGAAACTCAAGACGACCGAGGGCGCGGCGCGGACGCTGCGCGCGAAGGTGTTCGTGCTCGCGTGCGGCGGCATCGAGAACGCGCGGCTGCTCCTTGCGTCCGACTCCCGAATTCCAGGCGGCATCGGCAACGCGCACGATCACGTCGGGCGGTATTTCTCGGACCACGTGCTGAGGGAATCCGGGACGGCCGTCATCATGCGCCCGACCGAGATGCCGCTGCTGTATGAGCTCGGCCGCATCTTCGAGCCGAACATGAAAGTGCATCCGCAGATCCGCATGACGATGCCGCTCGCCGAAAAGGTGCGGACACCGCGCGTCATCATCCGCCTCGCGGCCGAGCGGCCCTCGCGCGCGACACGCTTGATGGAGAAGGTAGCCGGATTCTGGAACGAAGACGCGCAGGTGCCGCGCACGTTCCGGATCTCGACGTTCGCCGAGCCGTTGCCGCTGCCTGAAAACCGCATCACGCTGCTCGATGAGCGCGACGCCTTGGGGATGCGCCGCGTCAAGCTCGTCTACACGCCGAGCGATCTGGAGCTCGAAGCCGCGCGTGCAGCGTTGCAGGCATTCGCGCGGGTGCTCGGGGCGTCCGGAAAGGGGCGCGTGCAGATCGACGAGCAGGCGCTGCAAGCGGCGCCGTTCGACTGGGGTTTTCATCACTACAGCACGACGAAGATGCATCCCGATCCGAAGCTCGGCGTCGTGGATACGGACTGCCGCGTGCATGGCATGGCGAATCTGTTCGTCGCGGGCAGCTCCGTGTTTCCGACCGCGGGTTTGATGACCCCGACGATGACGATCGTCGCGATGGCGCTGCGCATGGCCGGCAAACTGCAGGAAGAGATTCATGCCACTTAGCCTTACACGCCGCGAGTTGGCACGGGCGGCGGCTGGCACCGCGCTCATAGCGAGCACGCCGCTGCTCGTCCGCGACGCGAACGACGTTCTGATCGGCGTGCTCGCGCGCTTCCGCAATGACGTGCTCGCCGCGTTTCGCGCGGACGAACTGGAGACGCTTGCGACGGTCGCGCACGAGGTGGCGGCAGGGCGCGGGATCGCCACGTTCGAGTCGGCGGCGGCGGCGATTGCCGGACGGGATGCCGCGGCACTGTCATCGCTGAGCCCGGACGAGCTGCGCGCCCTCATCAGTCGCAACGTGCGGAGGGATTTCGCGAGTGACGACGTCGTGAACGTGGGCGGCTGGCAGCTCGCGCGAACGGAATTGCTCATCGTTGCACTCACCGTGCGCAAGCCGCTCCTCGGGCGCGCGCAGGTGTAGGTGTTCGCGGACACGTAGTTCACGGGACAGGCAGTCGGCGCGTCGGCGCGCATACTCGGGCGCCGTCCTCCGCGGGAGCTCGTCATGTCGGATTCTCACGCCGATTCCTGGCCGCCGCTCGAATACGCGGCGTGGTCGGACACCTGCAATACCCTGCACATGTGGTTGCAGATCGTGGGGAAGATTCCGCTCATGCAATGCGCGTGGGTGAATCATTCATGGCATGTCGCGCTGCAGGTGACCGCGCGCGGCCTCGCGACGCGTTTGCTCCCGCATGGGGACACCTCGTTTCAAGTCGAGTTCGATTTCGTCGCTCACCAGCTTCACATCCGCGTGGTCGATGGCGCCGAGGTCAGCATTCCGCTCGAGCCGCAAACGACCGCTCAGTTCTACGGCAAGGTCATGGACGCATTGGACACGCTCGGCGTGCCAGTCACGATCCACACGACGCCGTGCGAGCTGCCGAATCCGATTCCGTTCGACCGCGACGAGGTGCATCGCGCCTACGATCGCGAGTACGCGAACCGCTATTGGCGCGTGCTCGTACGAGCGCAGCGCGTGTTCGCGACGTTCAGAGCGAGGTTCGTCGGCAAGAACAGCCCGGTGCATTTCTTCTGGGGCAGCGCCGATCTCGCGGTGACGCGCTTCTCCGGCCGTAGAGCGCCGCCGCATCCCGGCGGCGTGCCGCATCTGCCGCATTGGGTCGCGCAGGAGGCGTATTCGCACGAGGTCAGCAGCGCCGGATTCTGGGCCGGCGGCGAGGCGTACCCGCACGCCGTGTTCTATTCCTATGCCTATCCCGATCCGCCCGGCTTCGCGCAAGCGCCTGTGTCGCCGGCCGCGGCGTACTACGACACGACGCTGAAGGAATTCGTGCTGCCGTACGAGAAGATGCGCACGGCCGCCGACCCCGATGGCGCGCTGCTCGATTTCTTGCAAAGCACGTATGAGGCCGCGGCGACGCTCGGCGCCTGGGATCGCGACGCACTCGAGTCGCCGTGCGTGCCGTCCGCGGCGGCATGATCCGGGCTCATCCAGAGGCTCACAAATCAGAACGCGCCGGCTGGCTGCGGGCAGCGGTGCTCGGCGCGAACGACGGCACGATTTCCGTCGCGAGTCTCGTCGTCGGCATTGCGGCTTCGGGCGCGTCGAATCATGAGGTGCTCATTGCCGGCGTCGCGGGCACGATCGCGGGCGCGATGTCGATGGCCGCCGGCGAATACGTCTCCGTCAAATCGCAAGCGGACACCGAGCGCGCGGATCTGGAGTTCGAGCGGGAGGAACTGGCCGTACATCCCGAGCGCGAGCTCGACGAGTTGACGCTCATTTACATGAAGCGCGGCCTGGATCAGACGTTGGCGCGCGTGGTCGCGGAGAAGTTGACCGAGCACGATGCGCTGGCGGCGCACGCGCGCGATGAAATCGGCATCACGCACACCTTACGTGCGCGCCCGCTGCAGGCGGCGATCGCGTCCGCGGCTGCGTTCACCACCGGTGCCATCGTGCCGATCGTGACCGTGATGACGGCGCCGGTGGAGTGGATAACGACGACAACGTTCGCGACGGCGCTCGTCGCATTGTCGTGCTTTGGCGCGTTCGCCGCGCATGCCGGCGGCGCTTCGATGCTTCGCGGCGCTATGCGCGTCGCGGCGTGCGGCGTGATTGCGATGGCGCTCACGGCCATCGTCGGAGATTTGTTCGGGACGGTCGTTTGAGGTCGCGATAGCAGCGTCTTCCGTCCAGTCGTCCCCACTGCAACGACGTCAGCGGCCCGGCTTCGTCGCCATCGCCGCCGCCCGGCCGCATGCACCGCTGCGGTGCGGCGGCGCGCCCACGACCGATGACAACGAAACCAGATTCCTGATCCGAGCCGCGCGGAATCAGCTCGTGCGGCGCGAAATCCCTAGGCGTACCTCGCAGTGGAGGTGCTCGTCCCGCCATTCCATTGCGCACTCAACATGGTGCATCGCGTCGCGGCCGACGCCCCAGAAGTGAGCGCTCGTGAGAAGGTTGACGTAGATAACCTCGTTCAGTTAGTGTCATTTCAACACTCGAAAAATGATCGCGCGCTACGGAGCGTGCAAACGGAAGGCTCACTCGATTTGGTTGGCTTCGCGCGGAAGATTCGGCGGCTGTCCGGTTCGAAAGTTGAAGGCAACGATCTGACTGCAGCGGAGCGGCTCTCAAGCAAACGTAGGTCAGTGGGGAGTAGCTGGATGTCTAAGGGCTTCGACCGCAGAGACGTGCTCAAGGGCGCGAGTGCGGGAATGATCATGGCACTTCTGCGAGGGAACGACGCGCACGCCGCGCGCCGCCCCGGGGCGTTGAGCGAATCGGGCACGCGCGCATTCGCGGCGAATCAAACCGTCACGGCGCTCATCCCCGATCGGCTGTATCGGATCGGCTGTGTCGTTCGCGCCGAGCGGCTGAGCTGGCTGCCTGCCGACCTCGACGGCTTCGAGCCGCTGAACGCCTACCTGCTGCTCGACGACGAGAACGCCATTTTCGTCGACACGGGCTCGGCGATCATGCTGCCGGCGATCAAGAGCGCGCTCGAGATCATCGGCGAGCGCAAGGTGTATGTGTACTTCACGCGTAACGAGGCCGACACGATCGGCAATCTCGGTTATCTGCTCGGCACATGCGAGAACCCCACGATGCTCTTCGGGAGTGCCGGGGGAATCCTCGAATGGGTCAACGATCCGGCCGTCTCCATCCTCGAAGTCCGCGACTTCCTCGGCCGCATTCCAGTCGAATCCGCCCGCAATGGCGTGTCGAAGCGCATCGGCGCCACCGATTTCACCTTCATGGAGGCGGTCACGAAGCAGATGGGAATGACGCAATGGGCCTACGAGAGCAGCACCGGGACGATGTTCACGGCATGCTCCTTCGGCTGGCGTCACCTCGCGGCCGCGGACGGCTCGACGACAATCGAGTCGGCCGCGAACCTGCCGAGCGTCGACACCGTCGCAAGAGAGATGGTCGCGAAATGCAACTGGATGCGCGAAGCGGAATTCCAGGAGCGTATCGAGCTCTTCGAAAAGACGTTCCGCGACCGCGACGTTCAGATCCTCGCGCCGGTGCACGGATGCGTGATCAAGGGGCGCCAGGTGGTGAAGGCGCATGTGAAGCACGCCATCAATGCAATGCACGCCGCGAGCAAACTGCCCGATACCGAGAGGCTGCGCTATGTCTGATCCGCTGAAAGACCGAGCTTATATCGTCCAGGGCGGATTGCCGCGCATGGTGCTGCCCGATCTGGCATGGGTCGGCGGATGTTCCGCGGGCGCGGGGCGATACCTGCCGCCGCCGCCAGGTGCGCCAGTGCGCCGTGCGATCGGTCATGAGCCCTGCGTCGCGCACGTCATCCTCGGCTCGAAGAAGACGATGATGATGGACTCGGGCCACTTCGGCCACTGGTGGTCGCTCGACAGCCAGCTCGATGCGGTGTTGCAGGGCCGTCCGCTCGATTACGTGTTCCTGAGCCACCAGGAGATTCCGCATACGGGCAACATGGGGCGGCTGCTCGCGAAGTATCCGAACTGCATCGCCGTCGGCGACGTGCGTGACTATCACTTGTTCCATCCGGAGGTGGAGCTCGAGCGGATTCAGATGGTGCGTCACGAGGAGAGCATCGATCTCGGCGATCGCAAGATCGTGTTCCTCGAGGCGATCTGGAAGGACCTGAGCGGCACGATGTGGACGTACGACACCAAGCTCAAGCTGTTCTTCGGTGCCGATCTGTTCGGCTTCGTGCACACCGACGAGGACAATGTGTGCGGCACGATGTTTCACGAAATGTCGGAGGAGAAGTTCCAGCGGCTCTCCGATAACCATGCGATGCCGTTTTTCGGCAAGGATTGGCGCGATCAGGAGATCCGCGTGCAGGCATTCCGGAATCTTCTGAAGAAGTATCCGATCGAGATCATCACCTCGGGACATACCGGTCCAATCATGGGCCCGGCGGTGCCGATCGTGATCGAGAAGGCCATGGCGCGCGTCGCCACCAAGCCCGCCTGAGCGGCGCCCGTTGCAACAAGCGTTGGGAGATATCGATGTCTGATTCGAAAGGGGTCGATCGGCGCGCCTTGCTGAAGGGTTCGGCCGCCACTGCCATGATCATGGCGCTGCTACGCGGCGAGAGTGCCGCGGCAGCGAGTGCCGCGGGTGCCCCCGGCGGCGTTGCTGCCGCTGGACGTCGACGCGGCGCGCTGAACTCGACTGGCAGTCATGTGTTTACCGCCAACCAAACCGTCACCACATTGATTCCCGATCGCCTGTATCGCATCGGGTGCGTGGTGCGCGCCGAAATGCTGAGCTGGCTGCCCGAGGACCTGGACGCGTACGAGCCGTTGAGCGCCTACATGCTGATGGACGATGAGAACTGCATCTTCCAGGAGCTCGGCATGCCGGTGACGCTGCCGGCGATGCAGAGCGCGCTCGAGCTCGTCGGCAAGCGCAAAGTCTATGTCTGGTTCTCGCGGAACGAACTCGACTGCATCGGCAACATGGGTTACGTGTTCGGCTCGTGCGAGAGCCCGACGCTGCTGTTCGGCGCGATGGCGGGCGGCATCCTCGAATGGATCAACGATCCGGCCGTCGCGATCACGGAGGTGCGTGACTTCCTGGGCCGCATTCCCATCGAATCGGTCCGCAACGGTGTGAAGCGAAAGGTGGGCGCATTCGACTTCAGCTACATGGATGCGGGCTCCAAGCAGATGATCATGACGCAGTGGGCCTTCGACGCGACGACGGGGACGATGTTCACCTCCGAGTCGTTCGGCTTCAGGCACCTGAAGCATGTGAACGACTCGCCCGTGATCACATCCGCAAAGGGCCTGCCGAGCGTCAGCACGGTCGCACGGGAGATCGTCGAGCGCTTCAATTGGATGCGCGAGGCCGAGTTCCCGCACCTGATCGCGCGTTTCGAGCAGCTGTTCAAGGATCACGACGTGCAGATCCTCGCGCCGGTGCATGGGTGTGTGATTCAAGGCAGGGAAGCCGTGCGTGCGCACGTGAAGCTGATGACGGACGCGATGCGCGCGGCCAGCAAGCTCTCGGACTCACAGAGGCTCCAGTATGTCTAACAAGCTGCCAGCGAACACGATCTACAAGACGTACGTCTCGCGCGATCTGCCGCGCATGGTCACGGACGATCTCGCCTGGATCGGTGGATGCACGGACCCTCGCGGCGCCCCGCTGCGCGACAACAGCGTCGAGCGGCCGCTGACCGAGATGCGGCACGGTCACTGCGTCGCCTACGTGATCCTCGGCGCCGAGAAGACCGTGATGCTCGACCCGGGCCACTTCGCGCTCTGGTACACGATGGATCGCCAGCTGGATCAAGTGCTGCAGGGCCGCCAGCTCGACTACATCTTCGTCAGCCACCAGGAAATCCCGCATACCGGCAATCTCGGCCGGCTCATGGCGAAGTATCCGAATTCGGTTGCGATCGGCGACGTGCGCGACTATCAGTTGTTCCATCCGGAAGTCGCGCTGCATCGCTTCAAGCACATGAAGCATGGCGAAAAGGTCGATCTGGGTGATCGCGAGATCGTCATCCTCGATGCGATCTGGAAGGACCTGACCGGCACGATGTATGCGTACGACACCAAGCTGAAGCTGATCTACACGGCCGACGTGTTCGAATTCAGCCACCCAGCGGAGCCGAACACCTGCGGCATGATGCTGCACGAAATGCCGGACGACTACATCGAGAAATTCACGGACAGCGCGACCGCGGGACCAATTTTTGGCGGCCTGTACCGCAATCAGAAGATCCGCGTCGAGGCGTTCCGCAAGCTGGCGGCGCAGTACCCGATCGAGATCATCACGTCCGGCCACTATGGACCGTTGATGGGCAAGGCATTGAAGCCGGCGATGGAGAAAACGCTCGTCGCGCTCGTCGACAAGCAGATCGACTGGAAGTCCTGAGCGCGCTGGTGGCGGCCCGGCTCTCGCGGCGATTGTCGCGTCGCCGCTTCCTGCGCACTACCGGCGCGGGTGCGGCGCTGCTGTGCGCCGCGAGCGCCGCTCGCGCTCAAGCACGCAAGCGGATGACGCGAGAGGAAGCCGAATACGAGGATGAGGCGAGAGATGGGCTGGTGTGCAGCGGCTGCGCGCTGTTCCAGGATCCGAAGTACTGCGTCATCCTCGACGGCGAGATCAGTCCGAACGGCACCTGCAAGTACTACGTGCACGTCGAATGACGCCGGCCGGCGCCGGCCGCGGACACCGCATGAAGTCGCGCATTGCGAAGTCATCGGAGGCATCGATGAACGCACGGCCCTATTGTGAACGTGCGCGAACAATCTCAGCTGCACGGCGGCGCACGGCATTCAACCTTCCATTCTCGGCCGCGCCTGCGGCGTCGCGCGCTTCCTTCTGCGCGCTCGGTCAGGCCGGTTCCAGGCCCGCACTGTTGACCAAGCCATAGGTCATCGAAAGTCGGCGCGCAGCGCTTGACTTCGGCAACTCTTCTGACATGATCAAACGAAGTTATCGAAGTTGAATTAATCATCTCCTTGTGCAGGCCGATAACAACAGCGAGCCGCACGGGCGCCAGTCGCCGGCGGGCCAGATGAGATTCACTGAGTCGAGCCATCGCGATGCGCTAGCCGCGACATAAGAGCTCGAACGGTTTTTCGGGGGCAACGTTCGAAACATCAGGTGAGGGTCTCGGCAATGAAAGCGAGTTCACGTGGTCTCGCAGTACCCGTTCTGGGGGCGACGACGCTGTTCATGTTTGCTCCTGGCGCGGCGCCGGTGGCGAATGCGCAGGGCGGTCCGACTGCTGGATTTCTGGAGGAAATTACCGTCAGCGCGCGCAAGCGCGATGAAAGCATCATCGAGGCGCCGCTCGCGATCACGGCGCTCACCGCGGAAAGCATGGAGATGAAGGGCATCGAGGATCGGCGCGATCTCAATCGCTTCACCCCCGGCTTCAAGGCGGCACCGCAGAACACGTCTTCTGCCAGTCGACTCATCAACGCTTACGAGATGCGCGGGCTTGGCTCCGTGAATCTGTTCTGGAACGGCGTGCCGCTCGGCGGCGGCGACATTCCGGAAATGCTCGATCTGGAGCGCGTCGAGGTGCTCAAGGGGCCGCAGAACGCCTATTTCGGCCGCTCCACGTTCTCGGGTGCGATCAACTTCCTGCCGAAGATGGCCGACTTCGGCACGGAGGCATACGTCGAGATCGATTTCGGCACGTACGACAACCGCAACATCAAGGGCGGTCTGCAAGGCACGATCGTCGATGGTCTGCTCGCGGGCCGTATCGCGGCCGACTATCGTGAAGCCGGTGGTCAGTATTCGAATTTCGGCTACGGCGGCACGCTCGGGCGGCAGGAGACCACGGGCGTGTCCGGGTCGCTGCTGTTCACGCCGACCGAGAATCTCGAGATCCGCGCGTACGGCACCTACTGGGAAGTCGATGATGGGCCGAACGCGATCGCCTACATGCAGCCTGACGACTACAACTGCAACGCGGGCGGGGCGCCCGCCGGCACGCTGAACTTCTTCTGCGGAGAGGTCGATAGAGCCCCATCCAATCGCATCGCGCAGCTCACGCGATACCCGGACGGTGTGTTCGATTCGCTGCGCCAGATGGTGTCGTCGCACACCGTCGGCTCGGGGTTCATCGAGGAGAAGAACGGCCTGAAGCGCATCGGCAAGCTGGCACAGCTCTCCGCCGACTACGAATTGCCCCTCGGCATGACGGCATCCGCGCTGACTTCCTATATGGAGAACGACGCAGCGATGATCTTCGACTACGGCAGCCAGTTCTACTCGAATCCGGCGACGTACAACCCGTCCGCAACCGCGTATTCGTTTACGGACGAGTATCTGGAGCTGCGCTTGTCGACGGACCCGAACGCGCGGCTGCGGGGTCTTGCGGGCATGAGCTACGTCGATTCCTCGCAGTACATGCAGAGCGTACTGAGCCGCAGTGGGGTGATGGCCATCAACTTCCCGCCCACCGAGAACTATTCCAAGACGCTCGGCTTCTTCGCTTCCGTCAGCTATGACCTCCACGACAAGGTCACGCTGACGGCGGAAGGCCGTTACCAGGAGGACGAGGTCGGCCGGCGCACGCTGCAAGCGGCGACGAACTCGTGGCAGGACCTGTCGGGCATGACGTATTCGTTCGTGCCGCGGTTCATCGTTCAGTACCACATCCGCGACGGTGTCGAATTCTTCGCGTCGTATTCCGAGGGCTCGCGCCCCGGCTCACTGAACACCGGCTTCCTCAGCCTGCCGGCGTATGCGCAGCAACAGGTGCTTGCAGAATACGCGGTGCCCCGCGTGGTGCCGGAACAGAAGCTCGAGAACTATGAGGTCGGTCTCAAGGGCAACTTCTTCGATGACACGCTGCGTGTGCTCGCGGCGGTGTACCGCGCGGAATGGACCAAGCAGCCGAACGGAGCCGGGCTGTTCTATGTGACTCCCGAGGGTGTGCTGACGCAGGCCAACGTCACGCTCGGCAGCGGTGCGACGGATGCGATGGGTACGGAATTGGAAGTCGTGTGGGCGCCGCTCGAGGGGCTCTCGATCGACGGTACCTTCGCGTATAACAAGACGGAGATCGTCAATACGGTCTGCGCGGCGTGCCGCACGATCACGGGCAACAGCAATCCGGTCGGCAACAGGGTCGGGCGGTTTCCAGAGATGGCTGCCAGCCTGGGGGTCACATACCGCCATCCCGCAGTTGCTGACTACGACGCGCTGTATCGAATTGATGCCAATTACCAGGGCAAGGAATACGCAGACGTCACGAATGTCGTGTGGCTCGCGCCCTTCGTCATGTCGAACGCACGCATCGGTCTGCAGAACGATCGCTACAAGTTCGAGCTCTACGGCTTGAACATCTTCGACAACAAGGTGCCGCAGTCCATTGCGCAGACGACCGAGCAGATCGGCGGGCGACAGACGATTTCGTTGACGCCGCCGCTCAAGCGCACGTTCGGCATCCGAGTCGGCGTGAAGTTCTGAGGGAGAATTCGGCAGGCGCGCACCGGTCGCGCCTGCCGTCGGCACACCTCGTGACGCGCAAGGCGCGCCTGCGGCACTCGATCCGTCGGGCTCAGTTGAAACCGCGGCTTTCCTTGATGATCGCGTACGCCGTACTGATCTCGCGCGTACGCTCCTCGGCCATCTGCCGCATGCTCTCCGGCAAGCCCTTGCCCGCAAGCTTGTCGGGATGGTTCTGGCTCATCAAGCGGCGATACGTCTTCTTGATCTCCGCATCGGTCGCGGCAGGCGATAGACCGAGCGCCTCATAGGCGTCGTCCAGCTTGCGTCGCGACGGCGGGGTACCGGCGCGGCCGCCGCCCGCGCCCGCGCTCGCTCGCAGCAAGGCTTCCAGCTGTGCGACATCGCTCTCACTGAGCCCCAGGGTGCGCGCGATGCGTACGAGCAGCTGATGCTCGGCAGGATGCACATTGCCGTCGCCCGCGATCGCGGCGACTTGCGCTTGCAGGAACATGAGCAGCAGCGGCCGGTAGCCGTGCGCGGCGCGCGCGAAGGTCGCGACCTCGGCGTCGACATCGAAGCCCGGTGACTTGCCGCGATTGAACGCGGCCTTCGCGATCTCTCGTTGCGTGCCGGAGAGGTTCAGTCGATCGAACATCGCTTCCGCGGCGGCGATCTCGTCGCGGGTGACGACACCGTCCGCCTTGGACAGCGCGCCCATGACGGCGAACGTGGACTCGAGGAACTGCGCTTGCGCGCCGACGAGGCGGTCGCGTACGACCTTGCGCACGACCCAACCGGTCACGAGGCCGATCAAGGCGCCGATCAAGAGACCGCGCGGCCCGCCGATGAAGAAACCGATGATTGCGAGGAAAACAGCTAGCGGCATGAAGCAGTCGTCTATTGGCGCCGGCGCATGAATGTAGCGCAGACGAGCGCCGCGAGCACGGCGAGGAGCGAGCTGACGAGCGCCGCCCCGCTCATCGAGCGGGAAAATGCCGCGCGCGCCGTGGCCAATACGTGCTCGCGCGCCCCGCTTTCCAGCGTTTGCGCGACCGCGACGGCGGCGCCCAGCGTCTCGCGGGCGGCAGCGAGCATGTCGGGAGGAACGCTCGGCAGCGCCGCGCCGCTCATTTGCGTGCGATACATCGCGCTGACGATGCTGCCGAGCACCGCGACACCCAATGCGGCGCCAAATTCGAAGCTCGTTTCCGAAATGCCGGAAGCGGCGCCGGCGCGCTCCGGCGGGACGTCGGACATCACCAGGTCGGTCGTCAGCGTGCCCATCGGCGCGAGGCCCGAGCAGAACAGCAGGAAGCCGACGACGACGAGCCACAAATCGTTCGCGCCCGACACTTGCGTCAGCACGCCGTAGCCGATGGCGCTGATGAGGAATCCGCACGTGAGCACGGTGCTGGGTTGATAGCGCCGCACGATGACGGGCGCGAGCACCGCCCCCGCCATGAAAACGATGCCCGACGGCACGAGCCACAGGCCCGCCTCGAGCGGACCCATGCCGAGCACGAGCTGCAGGTACTGCGTGATGAACAGGAACGAGCCGAAGGCGCCGAACACGCCGATGATGTTCACGCTCAACGCGGCGGCGAAGACCGGCCGCGCGAACAGCCGCACGTCGATCATCGGATCGGCCATGCGCCGCTCGCGCCGGACGAAGGCCGTGCCGATCACGACGCTGGCGACGATCGACAGGATCGACAGCGCATGCGGTCCGTACACGGCGGTGTGTTTCAGCCCGAAGATCATCGTCAGCACCGTCGCCGTCGCGAGCAGCGCGCTCGGGATGTCGAGCTGTCCCGCGTTCGGATCGCGATATTCCGGCAACAGCAGCGGCACGAGGATCAAGAGCAGCGCCATCATCGGCACGGCGAGCAGGAACACCGAGCCCCACCAGAAATGCTCGAGCAGAATGCCGCCGACGATCGGGCCGACGACGCTGCCCGCCGAGAAACAGCCGACCCAGACGCCGATCGCGGTCGTGCGCTCGCGCGGATCGAGGAACATGTTGCGGATGAGCGAAAGCGTGGACGGCGCGAGCGTCGCGGCGGCGATGCCGAGCACGGCGCGCGCGGCGATCAACATCGCGGCGCTCGTCGCGAACGCGGCGAGCACGGAGGCCGCGCCGAAGGCGCCGGCGCCGATCATCAACAGGCGCCGGCGGCCGATGCGATCGCCGAGCGTGCCCATCGTGATCAGGAAACCGGCGAGCAGGAACCCATAGATGTCGACGATCCACAGCAGTTGCGTGGAGCTCGGCTGCAGATCGGCGGTGAGGTGCGGGATCGCGAGATTCAGGACATTCAAGTCCATCGAATACAGGAGGCAGGGCAGGGCGATCACCGCCAGGCCAATCCACTCCCTGCGAGTCGCTTTCGGAGCGACGGCTGCCCCGGTGGTCGTTGCGATTTCGGACATTGCGCGATGCTAATGCATCGGCAGTGCCGCTTGCAGCTCGAGTGCCAGGCGATCGAGGCCTGCGTTCGTGCCGCGAATGCGCTCCTCCAGGTCTTCATGGCCGTCGAGGTACGCGACGTATTCCGTCATGAGCATGCGAGTGCCGGTGCGGCTCGGCTCGAATTCCACCGTGACGAGCGACACCGACAGCCTGCGGGCGCCGAGCTGGATGTCGTAGCCGAAAATGATGCGCGCGTCGGGAACGATGTCGAAGAAGCGCTTTTGCACGCGCTGCACGCTGCCGTCCGGATACACGACACGATGGAGCTCCACGCCGCCGGGCCGGAAATCGAGGCTGTACTCGTTCTCCGGCAAATCGCCGTGGCAATCGGACCAGCGCCGCTTGCTCTCGGGATCCGCCCAGGCCGCGAACACGCGCTCGGGCGGTGCCGCGAACTGCCGGTCGATCACGAAGCTCGTGTGCTGGACGGATGAGCGTGTCATGAGCGTTTTCTCCGGCGCGGTTGCGCGGGTCGAGTGAGTCGCGCGGGCGACGATGCGGCGGCGAGTTGCTCGTCCAGGCGATCGAACTGCGCGTTCCAGCGTGCCTTGCGCTTCGCAAGCCATGACTCCACGGCGGCAATGGCATCGGGCGCAATCCGATAGGTCCGCACGCGGCCGCTCTTTGCGGATACGACGAGCCCGCCGCTTTCCAGTACGCCGAGGTGCTTGACGACGGAGGGCAGCGTCATGTCGAGCGGACGCGCCAGCTCCGAGACGGATGCGGGGCCTTCGCTCAATTGCTCGATCATGCGGCGGCGAGAGGCATCCGCGAGCGCGTGAAAGATCTGGTCGAGCTGCGCGGTCTGCGGTGTGCGCGTGTTCATTTCGCGGCGCTGCCGGCGAGAAAGCGCGCCGGTATCGAGCCGTGGAACGGGTAGTACTGGAAGTACGGCCGCGCTTCGTCGACCGTGCGCGCGACCGAAGGCCGCGACATCAAGCGCTCGAAGTACGCCGCCAGGCGCGTTTGGCTGGGCTCGAACGGCACGAGCGTGCTTGCGTAGAACAAGGCAGGTGCAGCAGCGCAGTCGGCGATGCTGAACGCGGCACCGGCGGCCCACGGCCGAGTTCCGACATGCGCGTCGATCATGGCGTACGCCATTCGCAACGTCGCGGTCGCGCTCGTCACGATGCGCGGATCGCGATCGGGCTCGCTGCGCAGCTGATTCGCGACGATCTCCTGCATCGGCGTCATTACGTACGCGTCGAACAAGCGATCCCAGAGCCGGGCCTCCAAGCACGCCGCTGCATCGACGGGAAGCAGCCGCTGGCGACCTGGGTAATGCATGTCCAGGTATTCGATGATGATCGACGTCTCAGGTACGACGCACGAGCGTGCCGAATCCTGCAACAAAGGAATCTTTGCCGTAGGCCAGAGAGCCTCGAAAGCCGCTCGGGCGCGGGCATCGCCGAAATCGATGCTCCGCGGGATGAAGGGAGTGTCGTTCTCGTACAGCGCAATCAGCACCTTATGGCAGTACGAGGCAAGCGGGTGCAGGTAGAGCGTGAGGGCCATGGCGGTCGTTCCGGCGAGCGGGCCGGCCAATAGTTTCCGGATTGGTTAAGTGTAGGGCGGCGGCACGCGATGGGCAAGGACGGGCTTCGCTCCGCCTGGCATTGAGCGAGGGTCGTCCTGGTTCTCGATCGAGGGGGTATGGGAAATCCAGACGGCCTTTTGCATTTGTCGACCGCCCCTGTTTTCCGCTACCGTTGCCCGCACAACGACATGGGGGGAGTGACGGTCATTTACGCGTTCACGGTCATCCTCGGCGCCGCGCTCTTGTTTCTCGTTCAACCATTGATCGCGAAACTCATCTTGCCGTGGTTCGGCGGAACCTCGGCGGTCTGGAGCGCGGCTCTCATGTTCTTCCAGATCTGCGTGTTCGGGGGCTATGCGTACGCGCACGTCATTTCGACCTCCCTCAAACCGCGCGCCCAAGCGCTCGTTCATGCCGGTCTCGTCGTCATCGCATGCGCTACGATGCCGATCCTGCCGTCGCCGGAATGGCGGCCTGCGCCCGGCAGCGCTCCGGCGCTGAGCATTCTTTTGTTGCTGACGGCCACCGTCGGATTGCCGGCGCTGCTGCTCAGTGCGACGAGCCCGCTGCTGCAGGTCTGGTACATGCGGCGTAGCGGCTGCGAGCCCCCCTACTGGCTATACGCGTTGTCAAACGTCGGCTCGCTCGTCGCCTTGCTCGGTTTCCCGGTGCTGCTCGAGCCGAGCTTCGATACGCGGACACTCGCGCTCGCATGGAGCGGCGCGTTCGGCGCATTTGCGCTCGCATCCATCGGTACGGCGTGGATGAGCAGACGAGCCTCCGCCGCGGAGGCCATCGTCGATACGCAGCCGCAGCTCCCTCCCAGCGCGATGCAAATGCTGCTCTGGCTGTCGTTCTCGGCGTGCGGCTCGGCGCTGCTCGTGTCCGTCTCGGCGCACCTCACCGTGAACGTCGCACCGATCCCGCTGCTCTGGGTCTTGCCGCTGGCGCTGTACCTGCTCACGTTCATCCTGAATTTCGGCAGCCGGCGCTTCTACAACCGTGCTTTGTTCTTTCCATGGCTCGTGGCGGCGCTCGGATGCATCACGTATCTCTACATGAAGGTCGATGTGAATCCGCACATCGGCTACGCGATCCCGCTGTATCTCGTCTCGCTGTTCGTGATCTGCATGGCGTGCCATGGCGAACTCGTGCTGCGCCGGCCGCAGCCGCGATATCTCACACGCTTCTATCTGCTGATCGCGCTCGGCGGCGCGCTCGGCGGCAGTTTCGTCGCCGTGATCGCGCCGCTCGTATTCGAGTCGTATTGGGAGCTGCCGATCGTGTTGATCGTGATCGCGGAGCTCATGGTGTTCGTACAGTGGCGCCGGCGCGGGCCGGCGCTGCGCGTGTGGCTCGTCCGCGGTGTCATGGTTGCCGGTGTGCTGGCCCTCGCGACGTTCCTCGTCTTGACGGAAGTGAGCTTTCGCGACGGCTACTTGCTCGTGGAGCGCAATTTCTATGGCGTGCTGCGCGTGCGCGACTATGAGGTCGGAACCGAATACGAGCGGCGGACCTTGTTCAACGGGACGATCAGTCATGGATACCAATATCGGAGCGAGCCGTATCGCGATCTGGCGGGCGCGTACTACTCCACGAACTCCGGCATCGCCCGTGCGATTCTCGCCTTGCAAGGGCAGGGGCCGGTCAATCTCGGCGTGATCGGCATGGGGGCGGGCGTGCTGGCGACGTACGCGCGCGAGCACGATTCGATCACGCTGTACGAGATCGATCCGGAGGTCGTGCGCATCGCGAACGAATATTTCGACGTGGTGCCCCGCGCGCGAGCGCGCGGCGCGGACGTGAGCGTCGTGCTCGGCGATGCGCGGCTGTCGCTCGAGCGTCAGCCGCCGCAGGAGTTCGATGTGCTCGCGGTCGATGCATTTTCGAGCGATGCGATTCCAGTGCATTTGCTCACGCAGGAAGCCATCGAAACGTATCTGCGGCACTTGCGCCCGAACGGCGTGCTGGCCGTGCACATTTCCAATCGCTACCTCGATCTGCTGCCGGTGTGCCAGAGCGCCGCGGAGAGCGTCGGACGCTTCTCGGTGCTGGTCGAGGAGCCGGCCGACATGATGGCGCACGCCAGTTCCTGGGTCTTGATCACGTCGGATCTTGCGTTGTTGAAAGCGCAGCCGTTCGCGGGCGCGCAAGTCCTCATCGCCGCCGCGCCGGCGGGCTTCAAGGGGTGGACGGATCAGTACAGCAATGTCTGGTCCGTGCTCAAACTGGGCCGCAAAGAGGAGTCGACGGTGACGGCAGCGGCGCACTGACACCTGCGCGAATCGTCGTCGCGCGTCGCGGTTTGCACACAGATGGAGCGCGGCCCGCGAACCACACGAGCATCCAAAGCGCGTAGAAGGCAGAATCGCACCCTTTACCACTCGCGTCCGGTATGACTGACGACTCCAAGCGGCCCGCCGTCGCGGCCGCCACTCGCCGAAGCTTTGCCGCCGCCGCGCTCGTCGGGGCCGGCATTTTCCTCAGTCGGATCGTCGGCCTCGTGCGCGAGCGTGTCATCGCGACGTATTTCGGCACGAGCCTGTATGCGGACGTCTTCGCGGCCGGCTTGCGCATGCCGAACGTGCTGCAGAACCTGCTCGGCGAAGGCACGCTGAGCGCCTCGTTCATTCCGGTGTACTCGGAGCTGATCGGCCAGGGCAGAACGCGTGAAGCCGGCAGACTCGCGGGCGCGATGTTCTCGCTGCTGCTCGGCATCGCGGGCGCGATCTCGCTGATCGGCGTCGCGCTCGCGCCCGTGCTCGTTGCCGTCTTTACGCCGGGATTCGAAGGCGAGCGACGCGAGCTCATGATTCAGCTCGTGCGCATTCTGTTTCCAATGACGGGGCTGCTGGTGCTCTCGGCGTGGGCGCTCGGGATTCTGAACAGCCATCGCAAATTCTTCATTCCCTACTTCGCCCCCGTGCTGTGGAACGTCGCGATCGTCATCGCGGTGATCGCCTTCAGCTTCCGGGATCTGAGCGAGTTGCTGATGGCCGTCGGATGGGGCGCGCTCGTCGGTGGCTTTCTGCAGTTCGCGATTCAGCTGCCGTGGGTGCTGCGGCTCGATCGCGAGATCCGCCTGAATCTCGGCAGAGATCAGCCGGCCTTTCGCGAAGTGCTGGGCAATGCCGTCCCCGCGATCATGGGGCGCGGCGTCGTGCAGGTCAGCTCGTATGTCGACATGGTGCTCGCGAGCCTGCTCGCGATCGGCGCGGTCGCGCAGCTGCGCTATGCGCAGACGCTGTACGTGCTGCCGATCAGCTTGTTCGGCATGAGCGTCGCCGCGGCCGAGCTGCCGGAGCTGGCGCGCGAGCGGCATGCCGCGGCCGAGGTACTCAAGGGGCGCACGGTCGCCGCGATTCGGCGGGTCGCGTTCTTCGTCGTGCCGAGCTTCGTCGCCTTCGTGCTGCTCGGGAATGTGCTCGTCGCCGGCTTGTACGAAGCCGGCGAGTTCACCTCGGCGAACGTGGCCGTCGTGTGGTTCACGCTCGCCGCCTACAGCGTCGGGCTGCTCGCGTCGACGACGACCCGCATCTACCAGTCCGCCTTCTTCGCGCTGCGCGACACGCGGACACCGGCCCGCATCGCCACGTTGCGGGTCGCGGTCGCCGCGCTGGCCGGCGCTTTCTTGATGGTGCAGTTCGAGCCCATCGCGCTCGGTCCGATCGCGATACCCGCCGGCGCCTTCGCCGGGCTCACGTTCGAGGGCATTCCGCTCGGACCCGTGGGGCTTGCATTCGGCGCGTCGATCGGCGCGTGGCTCGAATGGGCGCTGCTGCGCGCCCGGCTCCGGCGTCAGCTTGGCAATGTCGAGGCGGGCGCCAGTCACTATGTGCGCATGTTCGCCGCGGCGCTCGCGGCGGCGGCGGCGGGATACGGCGCCGCGCTCGCGGGTCGCGACTGGTATCCGCTCCTACTCGCGCTGCTCGTCGGTGGCGTGTTCGGGGCGGTGTATTTCGTCGCCGCGCGCCTGTTCGGACTCGAGGAAGCGCGCGTCATTTTCGAATCCGTGGCGAATCGATTCCGCCCACGACGGGCCTAGCTTCCGCGGCGCGGAAGCTAGCCGCGGTCGCACTCATATAAGTGTGATTGCCCCAATCCCTTAGCGCATTCCAATTGCGAATCATTCGCATTCGCCGTAAGCTCGCCGTCCGTTTTCGCGTGCGTCCGGTCCGAGAGGGCCGCGCGGCGCGCGAACTGGTAGCCAGCGAGGTTTCCCCGAAGCCGAGCCAGCCAAGCCATCGAACAAACAAACTGGCTGACAACCGACTTCGGAGCGATACATGCGATCCAGCCTCAAGAACGCAGTGGCACTGGCCATTGCTTGCGCGAGCGGTGCGGCCCACGCGCAGACGGCGAGCAGCGGCGAGGTTCTCGAAACGGTGCTGATCACCGCGCAGCGCGCGGATCGTGTGAGCAGAGGCGCGACGGGGCTCGATCTCGAGCTCAAGGACACGCCGCAGTCGATCAGCATCGTCACGAACGAGCAGATGGACAACTTCGGCGCCAGCGACATCAACTCGGCGCTGCGGCTCGCGACCGGCATCAACGTCGAGCAGTGGGAGACGAACCGCACGAACTTCACGGCACGCGGGTTCGAGATCAAGAACACGCAGATCGACGGCATCGGACTGCCGAACGACTGGGGCATCGTGACCGGCCAGATGGACGCGTTCGGCTACGAGAAGATCGAAGTCATTCGCGGCGCGAACGGCCTGTTGACCGGCGTCGGCAACTCCGCGGGCACGATCAATTACGTGCGCAAGCGGCCGACGAACACCGCGCAAGGGCGGATCGCGGCGACGGCGGGATCGTTCGATCACCGCCGCATCGAGGCGGACTATTCGACGCCATTCACGGAGAGCGGTTCGTGGGCTGGCCGCCTCGTCGTGGCGGCGGAAGAAGAGGACTCGTGGCTGCGCGGCCTGACGAACGATCGCGCGTTCGTCTATGGCGTCGTCGATGGCCAGATCGGCGAGAAGTCCACGCTGACGCTCGGATTCTCGTATCAGGAAGCCAACACGGACGACAACATGTGGGGCGCGCTCGTGCTCGCGTACAGCGACGGCACGCAGGCGGAGTTCGGACGCAGCGCATCGACGACGCAGGATTGGACGTACTGGGACACGAAGAATCAAACCGCGTTCGCCGAGTACACGTACGCGCTGGCGAGCGACTGGAATCTCAAGGTCGCCTACAACTATCGAAAGTTCGAAGACGACAGCAAGCTGTTCTTCGCGCTCTCCCAGACGGGGCTCGAACCCGGCACGAACCTCGGCTTGTTCGCGTGGCCGGGCAGCTATCTCACCGATGACGAGGCGCATCTCGTCGATGCCAGCGTCACTGGCACGTTTCAGCTGTTCGGGCGCGCCCACGAAACGATCGCCGGTGTCAGCTACGGCACGAGCGAGCGCTGGATGGGCATGCGGCCCGCGCCGGCGCTGGATCCGTACCCGTACCCGCTGCCGCCGTTCCCCTATGCCGGCGATGCATTTCCGGAGCCGGCATGGGGACCGTTGACGGACTATGAGAACTTCGAGC
>JAEYXD010000149.1 GCA_023428645.1 Pseudomonadota bacterium | reverse complement strand
CCGCATGAGGGGGCGATATCGCAGGCGCGGAGGGCGTGAACTCGTTGTTGTTGGCGTGCTCGGCATTGGCACCGAAGGATCAGCTCGTGGACGCATGCGGAACTGCCACCGGGCGTTGCTTCTTGGGCGCCGCCGGCGACGATCGCACTGGATTCTAGCTGATCGACGGAGGGTTCGTTCCGCGCATCATCCCGCAATCATGGGCTCGCCACCGCGCACCGACTCGGTCAATACCCGCCACAACGGCGCGAGTCGCACGTGCGCCGAGCGCAGCTCCAAGCCGATATACGCCGGGCTTCTGCTGTCGAGGAAATGGGCGCTCTCGCGCGTGTTGAGAAAGATGGCCTCGCCGCCTGCCCCTTCCCGACGCAGCAGGTCGAGCGCCACGAGGGCCTCCAGGAATTGCGGGGCCGCGCGCTCGCTCAAGCGCAGCGCGCGGCGCAACTGCTCGTAGGAACGCGGGCCTTTGCCGAGCTCGGTGAACAAGCCGAGCTCGAGCGCCGCGAACAGGGCCTCCGAGGCGTGAAAGCCAGCGGCGATATCGTGGATACGATCGGGCGAGAGCATCGCGGTCTCGTCAGTGACGCGCGCTCAGCCATGTCGCCGCCTGGACGCGCGAGGTCGCGCCCAGCTTGCCAAGGATGTTCGCCACGTGCCGCTTGACCGTATGCACGCTGAGATCGAAGGTGCGCGCGATCTTCTTGTTGCTGTCGCCGCTCGCGATGCACTTCAGGATTTCGAGCTCGCGCGCGGTCAACACCTCGCATCGGGTGCTCGGCGCTGGCGTGCGCGCCGCACGCTGGGCGCCAGTGCCCTGCGCGGCAAGCTGCGCGAGCAGCTGTTCCACCGCCTCGCGGGACGCGAACTGCGCGAGCGTCTGGCTCAAGGCCTGCTGAAGCGCCTCACGAAAATTGTCATAGAGCTCGGGAAGGGCGCCCACGGGCTCCGCATCCGCCATGTCTCCCGCCAGTTTCATGTTCGAATTCCCCACGACGTTCCGAGGCGGCGAATGCTAGGGATCGGCGTCATCGGCCGGAATGCCCAAAAAGGGGCGTCTCTAAAAGAGCCCCTTTGGGGGACGCGCCGCCACGTGTCGCCCCGAGACGACGGCGGAAGATTCTGACGTGATGGCGCGCGCGTCAGCGTGAACTAGCAGGCAACTTTTACCGGTCTGCGCGCGTTAGGCCCGACTGCCCTACGAGCGGGAACATTCAGGAAGATGGGGATCGACCGAATAAATGGGTGAAACCCTGGTCGCGAGCGAAGGGACCTACGACGTCATCGTCGTGGGGTCCGGCTTCGGCTCGCTATTTTTCATCGAAGGTTTTTTGCGCAAGCGCCCGCAGGCACGCATCCTCGTGCTCGAACGCGGCCGCGCGAATTCGCATGCCTGGCAGATCACGAACGCCAGGAGCTCGGACATCGCGCCCGAAAGCACCTATCGGCGCGATCCGTCGCACAAGATCTGGAATTTCACGATCGGGCTCGGCGGCGGCACGAACTGCTGGTTCGGGCAATCGCCGCGCTTCCATCCCAGCGACTTCCACCTGCGCACGCGCTACGGCGTGTCGCAAGATTGGCCGCTGACCTACGACGAGCTCGAACGCTTCTATGTCGAGGCGGAGCGCAAGATGTCCGTGTCGGGCAGCGACGAGATGGCCGCGGTCCTGCCGCGCTCGGCGCCCTTCCCGCTCCCGGCCCACGTGATGACCTCGGTCGATCGCGCGCTGCGCCGGGCACAGCCGCAATTTCACTTCCCCATCGCGACCGCGCGCGCGAGCGTCGCGACTGGCGAACGCTCCCGCTGCTGCGCGACCGCGCGCTGCTCGCAGTGCCCCGTCGATGCGAAGTTCACGTTCGAAAACGGCTTCAAGAATCTCGCGGCACACCCGACCGTCGAGTTCCGCACGGCCGCCGAGGTCACGCACCTCGACGTCGCGAACGGCCGCGCGCAGGGCGTGCGTTATCGCAGCGGCGAGCGCGAATTCAGCGCTCGCGGCGATCTCGTCGTGCTCGGCGCGAACGCGATTCACAGTGCTGCGATTCTGCTGCGGTCGGGCGTCGAGCATCCGCTGACAGGCGCGGGGATCAACGAGCAAGTGGGCTATACCGCCGAAGCGTTCATCGGCGGGATCGACAACTTCGACGGCAGCACGATCACGACCGGGCTCAATTACATGCTGTACGACGGCGACTTCCGCGAGACCTCGGGTGCCGCGCTCGTGTACTTCGAGAATCGCTGGCCGAACGGTTTGCGTGCGGACTACGGCCGCTGGCGCCAGCTCGTACCGCTCACCGTCGCGGTCGAGGACCTGCCTCAGGACGAGAATCGCGTGACGCTCGATGCCGACGACATGCCGCGCGTGACGCACGCGGCCGTGTCCGCCTACGCGCAACGCGGCGTGGAGCGCTCGCTCGCGGGACTTGCGGCCATGCTCGAGCCGCTGCACGTGGAGCGTCTGGAGTTCCTGGAAATGCGGCCCACCGAATCGCACATCCAAGGCACGCTGCGCATGGGAACGGCACGCGACGACTCCGTCATCGACGCGGGGCAAGTCCACCACGATGTTCGCAATCTGGTCGTCGTCGGCTCGGCCGTGTTCCCGTCGTGTCCGCCCGCGAACCCGAGCCTCACGGTTGCGGCCTTGTCGCTGCGTGCGGCGGAGCTGTGCGCATGAGCGTGAGCGCGCGGCTCAATCGCCGTCAGCTGCTCGTCGGCGGCGCCGCGCTCGTGCTGGCGGGCTCGGCCGGTGCGTTGTGGCTGGCGATGCGCTCGCATGACACGCACGAATGGATCGAGGCCGTCGTGCGCAAAGGGCTGCCGAACGTGCGTCTCGATGCCGCGTCGCTGCGCGAGTTCGCGCTCCGGCTCGCGGGCGAGATGGAGTTCCGCTCGCGGAAGGTCGCGCTCGCGCTGGACCTCGACGCGCTCGCGCCCGCGCTCGTGCGCTTCGCCCCGGAGGTGAGCCGCAAGATAGAGCAGCTCGAACGGCGCGTGCTGTCGAGCTTCCTGCTCGGCAGCAACTTCTTCCGCGTTGCCGACCCTCGCACCGAGACGGTTTTCGGCGGACCGCCCCTACCCGCCTGCGGCAACCCTTTCGCGCAATTCCGTGGCGGTTGATGCCGGGCGGACGACGCCACGCCGATGGACTGACGATGCATACTCTCGAGCTTTCGACCACCCAGTATCCGCAGCTCTCGGCCCGCGACGGCCTGGAGTCTTGACCGTGGCATATCCTCGGTCGAGCACGAGATCGCCTTGGTAGCGAGTACCGCAATGTCCGCAGCCACGAATGCCCGCTGGATCGGGGCCATACAATTCGCCAAGGTCGGCGTCCAATTGCTGAGCATCGTCGTGCTGTCGCGGCTGCTGAGCCCGGCGGACTTCGGCCTCGTCGCGCTGGCCTCGGCGGTTTCCGGATTCGTGCTGCTGTTTCGCGATCTCGGTACCGGCCCCGCGCTCATTCAGAAGCACGAACTCGACGAGGGCACGAAGTCCGCGGCGTTCTGGATGAATACGGCGCTCGGTGTCGGGCTCGGCGTCGCGCTGTTGGTGGCAGCACCGCTCATTGCATTCGCCATGGAAGCGCCCGGGCTCACCGGCTTGCTCGCCGTTCTCGCCGGTACGTTTCCGATCGCGAGCGCGGCGGTCGTGCATCAGGCGGTACTCGAGCGCGACAGCCGCTTCGCGGTGATCGCGCGCATCGAAATCGTCTCGCTGGTGATTGGCTTCGCGGTCGCGGTGACCTCGGCACTCGCCGGCGCGGGCGCATACAGCCTCGTGTTCCAGACGGTGACGATCGTCATGCTCACGACGACGCAGCTGTGCATCTCGTCCGGCTGGCGGCCGTCGCGCACGCGGTCGCTCGAGCGCATGCAGGGGCTGTGGCGCTTCAGCCGCGACATGCTCGCCTTCAACATCGTGAACTATTTCGCGCGCAACGCGGACTCATTGATCATCGGCAAGTTTCTCGGCGCACCGAGCCTCGGTGTGTACGCGCTCGCGTATCGCACTATGCTGTTCCCGCTCCACAACCTGACGTTCGTCGCGACGCGCGCGCTGTTTCCGGTCATGAGCCGCAAACAGACGGAGGTGGCGGCCGTCGCGTCGATGTACTTGCGCAGCGTGTCCGTGATCTCGTTCTTCACGGCGCCGCTCATGGCGGGACTGTTCGTGCTGCGCGAGCCGTTCGTCGACGCGGTGTTCGGCCCGGCGTGGCACGCGGTCGCCGACGTGATCGCCTGGCTCGCGCCGGTCGGCTTCATCCAGTCGATCGTAAGCGCGTCCGGCGCGGTGTTCATGTCGCTCGGCCGCACGACGACGATGCTGCGCATTGCAGCGATCTCCTCGCTCCTGCACATCGTCGGCTTCCTGATCGGGCTGCGCTGGGGCGTCACGGGAGTCGCGGCGTGCTATTTCGCGACCAATCTCATCATGGCGGCGCCGACGCTGATGCTCGTGTCGCGCTGCCTGAACTCCAACGTCGGCGCTCTGTTCGCCGCCGTGCGGCGCCCGATCCTCTTGAGCATCGCGATGGGGCTTGCCTTGTTCGCTGCGCGCGCGGAGGTGTCGGCGCTCGACGTCCCGCTGCTCGCACGACTCACGATTCTGATCGGCGCCGGCGGCGCCCTGTATCTCGCGCTCGCGCATTTCGCCGCGGGCGCGCTCGAGCGAGACGTTTTGCGAGCATTGTTGAGGAAAGCCTGATGCAGTGGAAATCGTTCGGCGACCTGGCCCGGGACATCTCGAACAACGCGGCCCGCGTTCCGCTCGAAGTCGATCTCATCGTCGGCATTCCCCGCAGCGGCCTGATGGCCGCTTCGATGCTGGCGCTGACGCTCAACAAGAAGTTCTGCGATGTCGCGGCGTTTCTCGACAATCGCTCGCTGCAGCACGGGCGCACGCGGGTCCCGAGCAACGGCGATCTCGCCTTTCCGCAGCAGGCGCGCACGGTGCTGATCCTCGACGACAGCGTCGACAGCGGCGCGTCGATGCGCAGCGTGCTCGCGGAGCTGGAAGCCGTGCGCGGCGACAGGAAGTTCATCAGCGCTGCGATCTATGCGAGCCGCACGGGCGTGCACGCCGTCGACATCCATTTCGAGCAGGTGGAGATGCCCCGAGTATTCGCGTGGAATCTGTTCCATCGCAACGAACTGGCGCACTGCTGTGTCGATATCGACGGCGTGCTCTGTCACGATCCGACGCAGGACGAGAATGACGATGGCGTGAAGTATCTGCGCTTTCTCGAGAGCGCCACCCCGCTCGCGCGGCCGACGTACCGCATCGGTCATCTCGTGACGAGCCGGTTGGAGAAGTATCGCGAGCCGACACAGCGCTGGCTGAACGCGCATGGCGTGAAGTTCGATCACCTGCACATGCTGGATCTGCCATCCGCGCAGGAGCGACGACGGCTCGGATGCCACGCGGAGTTCAAGGCGCGCGTGTATCGCTCGATCGAGGAAGCGACGCTGTTCATCGAGAGCGAGCCGCGGCAGGCGCTCGAGATCGCGCGGTTGTCCGGCAAGCCCGTGCTCGATTACACCAGCCAGCGATTGGCAGAGCCGGTCTGGAACGCCGCGCACGTCGCAGTGAGCTATGCGAGCCTGCGGCGGCGGATCATCAATCGCATTCAGCGTGCGTTTGCGTGACCCTGCCGTGAAGCACGCGCGTGGAACGGCACCAACCTGCCGCCTCGAAACGCCTCGCGCGCTGCGTTCCGTGCGAGCTACGGCAGGGATGACGGGCGCTGCAATCCGCCGAGTTCCAGCAGCTTCACCCACATGCCATTCGCAAGCCGCGGGACGACGATCAGGAAGCAGATGAGTCCCAACGCAGCCCCGGCGACGAGATCGAGATACAGCGGCAGATCCGCAAAGCTCGCGCCCGAGGCGCCGAGCCACGCCCCGAGAGCCACCGCGATCGCAACCGCGGCGTTCGGCGTCCACGCCGCGATATACCGCCCGACCGACACCTGCGCGACTCGCAGCGCGCAGCCCGCGGACAGCGGGGCCAGCAGCAAGCCGCGAACGACGATCGCGATCGCAACGCCGGTGGCACCGGCATACAGCGCGGCGAGCGGAAACAACACGGCACCCACGACGCAGTACGCGCCGATGACGAGCATCCAAGCGAACGCGCGTCCGGTCGCGAGCATCACGCCGCCGTTGAACCACAGCGGGCCGACGATGAACCCCGCGACGCCGAGCCAGCGCAAGATCGGGCCGGCGCTGCTCCAGTTCGGCCCGAACGCGACCTCGACGACGAGCGGTCCGAGCGCGACGAGTCCTGCATAAGCCGTCATCGAGAGCAACGAGCTGCCCTTCACGAGGCGCAGAAAATTGCGTCCGAGCTCGTCCGTCTCATGCTTTGCGCGCGCGAGCACCGGCACCGCGACGGAGTCGATCACCGAAGTGAACATCTCGGTGACGACCTGATACACGCGCATCGCGACGGAGT
>JAEYXD010000146.1 GCA_023428645.1 Pseudomonadota bacterium | reverse complement strand
GATGAACTGTGGGTCCGACTTTAGTCGCTAAAGCCGAACCCACAAAGAGGCAGCTGGCCACTGGTCTGCTGGTCTGCTGGCTAGACAAGGAAGGCTATTTGTTCGGCTAAAGCCGAACCCACAGGGTCAGTTGTTCGGCTAAAGCCGAACCTACAGGGGATTGCTGCCGCCGCCTCCTTATCTTTGTGGGCACGACTTCAGTCGTGCATCTTCTGTCCGGCTAAAGCCGAACCCACAGGGACAGTTGTCCGGCCTAGCCGAACCTACAGGGGATAGCTGCCGCCTCCTCTTCTTTGTGGGCACGACTTTAGTCGTGCATCTTCTGTTCGGCTAAAGCCGAACCTACAGGGACAAGTTGTCCGGCCTAGCCGGACCCACAGGTTTTCCTCTCACTCCGAACTCTGCTAGTTGCCGCTACCCTCCTCCCATCTCTGGCTAGCGACTAGTGACTAGGTGGCTAGTCCCTCGCGACTCGCGCCTCCCCTCTTCCTCTCTGGCTAGTCCCTAGCGCCTAGGGCCTAGCGCCTTCTTCTGCACCACCTCCGTCCCCCGCCACCTCCCACTCGCACCAAGCACGGGCAATCTCGACCCATTAGCCCGATAAGTAACTGATTTTCCGTCTGGCACTTCGCTTGCAGACATCGCCCGCACTTCGATGGAGCGATGAATGGACGCACGGGCGACCCGCCTGCAACTGCTGAGCCTGCGAACGATTCCGATGAGGACGTTCCATCTCGCATGGATGGCGTTCTTCGTTTGTTTCTTTGCCTGGTTCGCGGTCGCGCCATTGATGCCGCTGATTCGCGACGATCTGGGACTGACCCGCGAACAGATTGCGAACATCAACATCGCCGCTGTCTGCGTCACGATCTTCGTGCGACTGCTGATCGGCCCGCTGTGCGACCGCTACGGTGCACGACTTGCTTACACGTGGCTTCTCGCGATCGGCGCGCTGCCCGTCTTCGCGATTGCATTCGCGCAAACCTACGAAGCTTTCCTGTTCTGTCGCCTGTGCATCGGCGCAATCGGCGCATCGTTCGTGATCACTCAGGTTCACACCTCGACGATGTTTGCTCCGAACGTCGTCGGTACGGCAAACGCGACAGCGGCCGGTTGGGGCAACGCGGGCGGTGGCGCAACTCAGGCCTTCATGCCGTTGCTGGTCACTGCGATCGTCGCCATCGGTGTCGAGCAACGTTTCGGCTGGCGCATTGCGCTCTTCGTGCCCGGCGTGCTGATGTTGATCATGGCCGTCCTCTACTACCGCTTCGCCAAGGACACGCCGTTCGGCAATCTCAAAGATGCGGGCGTGCGGATGAAGTCCGGCGAGGTTCAACGCAAGAAGGGCTGGGACACGTTCAAGATCGCGGCGCGCGACTATCGCGTGTGGCTGCTCTTCGTGACTTACGGCGCATGCTTCGGCGTCGAGCTCACGATTCACAATCTCGCCGCGCTGTACTACGTCGATCGCTTCGGTCTATCGCTCGCCACGGCTGGCATGTACGTCGGTGCCTTCGGACTGCTCGCGCTGTTCGCGCGTGCGCTCGGCGGACTTGCTTCAGATTCGCTCGCGGCTTCGCGCGGCCTGGATGCACGCGTATCGCTGCTGTTCGTGCTGATTCTCGCCGAAGGGCTCGGGCTGATCGGCTTTGCCCAGATGAATCACGCCGTGCCCGCACTCGTGACAATGCTCATCTTCGGCCTGTTCACGCATATGGCCTGCGGCGCCACATACAGTCTCGTCCCATTCATCAATCGCAAAGCGCTCGGCGGCGTGGCCGGCATCGTCGGTGCCGGCGGCAATGTCGGCGCGGTACTCGCGGGCTTTCTCGTTCGTGAAGCCCCGAGCACTCATCGCGCGCTGCTATTGCTCGGAATCATCGTGACGGTGAGCGCGCTGTGCGCGCTGGCCGTTCGTTTCACGCGGGAACAGAAAGCCGAGGAGCGCAGCCAGTTCGAAGAGGCCCTCGCCGCACGTTCGCAAACGGAAGCTCAGGCTCAGCCGCTGCAGAGCACTGCCGGCTCCTGATCGTTTCATTCCGCTGCTCCAACGCTGGGTGCAGCAACAGCTCACGGGACGCCTCGCGTCCCCGATCGCATTCGCAACGTAGCGACTGCATCGAAGCTGCTCAATCAATCGTTGGTTCGGGCACGCACCGCCGCGGGCTCATCTGGATGCTTTGCATCTGAGGTCTTTCTATGTCCACTCGACGCAGATTGGTGGTCATCGGCAATGGCATGGTCGGTCAGCGGTTGCTGGAGCGACTGGTCGCAGAATCCTGCGACTTCGACATTACGGTCCTGTGCGAAGAGCCGCGCGCTGCCTACGACCGCGTGCAGCTCACGGCATTCTTCTCCGGCAAATCGGCGGACGATCTCTCTCTCGTCGCGCCTGGATTCTTCGAGGATCACGGCATCGAAATCCTTCTTGGGGAGAAAGCAGCGAGCATCGATCGCGCCTCTCGCACGGTGGCTACCACGAAAGGGACACTCGTCCCGTACGACAAACTCGTGTTGGCGACCGGCTCCTATCCGTTCGTTCCTCCGGTGCCGGGACGCGATCGCGCGAACTGCTTCGTCTATCGCACCATCGAGGATCTCGAAGCGATTCGCGAAGCCGCGAAGAGCTGCAGGATTGGAACGGTCATCGGTGGCGGCTTGCTCGGCCTCGAAGCTGCAAAAGCACTCAAAGACCTTGGACTGCAGACGCATGTGGTCGAGTTCGCATCTCGACTGATGGCCGTGCAGGTCGACGATGGCGGCGGCCGTGTGCTGCGACAGAAGATTGCGGAGCTCGGCGTCGGCATTCACACCGGCAAGAACACGACCGACATCGTCGATGGCGAGTCGACGCGTCATCGCATGCGATTCGACGATGACACGCATCTGGATACGGATCTGATCGTGTTCTCCGCCGGCATTCGTCCGCGCGATGAGCTTGCGCGCGCAGCGGGACTTTCACTCGGTGCGCGCGGCGGGATCGTCATCGACGATCGCTGCCTCACCTCCGATCCCGACATTTTCGCGATCGGCGAATGCGCGCTCTGGAACGGCAAGCTTTTCGGGCTCGTCGCACCCGGCTATCAGATGGCGAACGCGTGCGCGGCACGGCTGCTGGAGAAAGACACACCTTCCTTCACCGGCGCGGACATGAGCACGAAACTCAAGCTCATGGGCGTGGATGTCGCCTCGCTCGGCGATGCGCATTGCACGTACGCCAACTCGCGCGCCTACACGTTCGTCGACGAACGCAAGCAGATCTACAAGAAGCTCGTCGTGAACGAGGACGGCACCCGTCTGCTCGGCGGCATTCTCATCGGCGACGCGGACGACTACGGCATCTGGCTGCAGATGATGCTCGACGGCACGAAGCTGCCCGAGCATCCCGAAGCGATGATCGTTCCGACGCTTGAAGGCACGAAGAAGTCGGTCGGCACCGGTGTCACCGCGCTGCCTGCAACGGCACAGATCTGCTCGTGCAACAACGTCACCAAGGCCACGATCTGCTCCGCCATCGACGCCGGCTGCACAACGCTCGGAGCGCTCAAGTCATCGACGAAGGCGGCCACTTCCTGCGGCGGCTGCACCTCACTGCTGACCATGGTGCTGAAAGCGGAGCTCGCGAGTCGCGGCGTCGCCGTAAACAACCATTTGTGCGAACACTTCCCGTACTCGCGTCAGCAACTGTTTCATCTCGTCAAAGTCGGCTCGCTCAAGACCTTCGATGAAATCATCGGGCGACACGGCAAGGGGCTCGGGTGCGACATCTGCAAACCCACGATCGCATCCATCCTCGCATCGGTCTGGAACGAGTTCGTATTGAAGCGCGACAAGGCAGTCCTGCAGGACACGAACGACTACTTCCTGGCCAATATGCAGAAAGACGGCACGTACTCGATCGTGCCGCGCGTGCCCGGCGGCGAGATCACGCCGGACAAGCTCATCACCATCGGCTCCGTCGCGAAGAAGTTCGGTCTCTACACGAAAATTACCGGCGGCCAGCGCATCGATCTGTTTGGTGCACAGGTGCATCAGTTGCCGCTTATCTGGAAAGAGCTGATCGATGCGGGTTTCGAATCCGGTCACGCGTACGGCAAGGCCTTGCGGACCGTCAAATCGTGCGTGGGTTCGACCTGGTGCCGCTATGGCGTCCAGGATAGCGTCGGCTTCGCCATCGCCCTCGAGAATCGCTACAAGGGGTTGCGCGCGCCGCACAAGATCAAGTTCGCGGTCTCCGGCTGCACGCGCGAATGTGCAGAAGCGCAGAGCAAGGATGTCGGCGTGATCGCCACCGAGAAAGGCTGGAATCTATACGTCTGCGGCAATGGCGGCATGAAGCCGCGTCATGCAGATCTGCTGGCCGCCGATCTGGATAGCGCAACGCTCATCCGCTACGTCGACCGCTTCCTGATGTTCTACGTGCGCACCGCGGACCGACTGCAGCGCACCTCGGTATGGCTGGACAATCTCGAAGGAGGACTCGACTACCTGAAACAGGTGATCCTCGACGACAAGCTCTGCATTAATGCCGAGCTCGAAGCCGACATGGCGCGCGTGATCTCCACGTACGAATGCGAATGGAAGAAAGCCATCAACGATCCGCAGACGTTGAAACGCTTCCGCCATTTCGTGAACAGCGATCGCGAGGACGACAACGTCTTGTTCGTCGAAGAGCGCGGACAGATCCGGCCCGCGAGCCGCGATGAGCGCGAGCAGCGCCAGAAGGAGGCTGTATGAATCGCACGAGCTCCTGGAAGTTCGTTTGCGAGCTGGACGACATCATTCCTGGCGCTGGTGTCGCCGCCTTCATCGACGGCCGTCAGATCGCAATCTTTCGCGTGCACGAGAGCGTCTATGCGATCGATAACTACGATCCGCACAGCGGAGCCAACGTCCTTGCGCGCGGAATTATCGGCGATCTGCAAGGCGAGCTGGTGGTCGCCTCGCCCGTGTACAAGCATCACTTCAGCCTGGTCACGGGTCGTTGTCTCGAAGATCCAGATCGATCGGTGCGCGCATATCCGGTGCGAGTCACGGATGGTCGCGTCTGGCTCAGGAGCGAGCCGGTACGTCCCGCAGCGCGTACTCGCAAGCTCGTCGTGATCGGCAACGGCATGGCCGCGATGCGTGTGGTCGAGGAGTTGCTCGAGGTCGCACCGAACGCATATCGGATCACGGTGTTCGGCGCCGAACCCCATCCCAACTACAACCGCATCCTGCTTTCTCCCGTGCTGGCCGGTGAGAAGACACCGGAGGAGATCATTCTCAACTCGATGGAGTGGTATCGCGAGAAGAGCATCACGCTGCATAGCGACGATCCGGTCGTTGCCATCGATCGCGTGCGCCGCGTCGTTCGTTCGAAGAGCGGTGTCGAAGTGCCGTACGACCGCGCGCTCGTCGCCACGGGATCGAATCCGATCGTGCTGCCGGTGCCCGGCAACGATCTCGACGGCGTCGTGACGTTCCGCGATCTGCAGGATGTGCAGCGCATGCTCGAAGCTGCGCGTACGCATCGTAAAGCGGTCGTGATCGGCGGCGGACTGCTGGGCCTCGAAGCTGCGAATGGGCTGCTCAAGCAAGGCATGGATGTTACCGTGGTCCATCTCTGCGATTCCCTCATGGAGCGTCAGCTCGACGGAGCCGCCGCGGCCCTGCTCAAAGAATCGCTCGAAAAGCGCGGACTCAAGTTCAAGATGCCCGCGAAGACAGTGGCGATATTGCATGGCGCGTCGGGATCGCAAGCCAGCAGCACGAGCCGGCTTGAAAGCGCGCACACCCTTGCTCGATCGCGCGTCTGCGGCCTGCGCTTCGACGACGGCACGGAGCTGGAGGCTGATCTCATCGTCATTGCGGTCGGTATTCGTCCGAACATCGAGCTCGCTTTGTCGGCAGGACTGCGCTGCGAACGCGGCGTGCTGGTCAACGACACGATGCAGACCTTCGATCCGAGCATCTATGCCGTTGGCGAATGCGTGCAGCATCGCAACAGCACTTACGGACTCGTCGCACCTCTGTTCGATCAGGCGAAAGTCTGCGCAACCCACCTCGCCGAGTTCGGCATCGGTCGCTATCGCGGCTCGATGGTCTCGACACAACTCAAGGTGACGGGCGTCGATCTGTTTTCTGCCGGCGACTTCGTCGGCAGCGCGAACAGCGAGTCGCTCGTCATGAAAGATGCGCGACGCGGCGTCTACAAACGCATCGTCATCGAGAACAACAAGGTGCGTGGCGCGGTGCTGTACGGCGATGTGAAAGATGGCCCGTGGTATTTCGAGCTCATGCGCGAGGGCAAGGACATCGGACCGCTTCGCGACAAGCTGCTCTTCGGCGAGAAGATTGCAAGGTTGAAAGCGTGAGTCGTATGCACCTGCACCCTCCTTGTGGGCCTGGCTTCAGCTGGACAGCTTTCCTTTGTGGGTCCGGCTTTAGCCGGACAGTTGCCCCATGAAGGCGAACGCGGTTCGCACGACGTGCCCTTACTGCGGCGTGGGCTGCGGCGTCATCGCTGAGCGCAACGAGCGCGGTGAGACTCTGATCTCCGGCGACCCCGAGCATCCCGCCAACCGGGGTCGACTGTGCTCGAAAGGATCGGCGCTGGCCGACACGCTCTCACTCGAGGGCCGGCTGCTGAATCCTCAGATACGCGGCGAAAGCACTAGCTGGGATCGTGCACTCGATCATGTGGCGACGAGCCTCAGCCGGATCATTGCGCTGCATGGTCCGGAATCGGTGGCGCTGTACGTCTCGGGGCAATTGCTCACCGAGGACTACTACGTCGCCAACAAATTCATGAAGGGCTACATCGGCACGGCGAACATCGATAGCAACTCGCGCCTGTGCATGTCATCGGCGGTGGCAGGACACAAACGTGCCTTCGGCGAAGACATCGTGCCGATCTGCTACGACGATCTCGAGCTGGCCGATCTGATCGTGCTGGTCGGCTCGAACACGGCCTGGTGTCACCCCATCATCTTTCAACGCATCACGGCGGCGAAGCAGCGGCGTCCGGAGATGAAGATCGTCGTGATCGATCCGCGACGTACGGCCACTTGCGAGTTCGCCGATCTGCATCTTCCCATTCGTCCCGGCACCGATGTGTGGCTGTTCAATGGATTGCTCGCCTACCTCGAACAACATGGCGTCGTCGACATCGCGTTCGTGGAACAGCACACCCTGGATGCGAAGCGCGCACTGCTCGTCGCCGAGAACACGGCCGGCGATCTACGATCGGTGGCCAAGACGTGTCGCGTCGATGAGCATGCACTCACTGAGGTCTATCGCCTGTTCGCGCGCACCGAACGCGTCGTCACGATCTTTTCGCAAGGCGTGAATCAATCCTCGTCGGGAACCGATAAGGTCAACAGCATCATCAACTGCCATCTGCTGACCGGTCGTATCGGCAAACCTGGCATGGGGCCGTTCTCGGTCACCGGCCAGCCGAATGCGATGGGCGGACGCGAAGTCGGCGGTCTTGCCAACATGCTCGCTGCACATATGGACATCGCCGACGAAACCCATCGCCGCATCGTGCAGCGATTCTGGAACAGTCCAAACATCGCGCAGCATCAGGGACTGAAAGCCGTCGACCTGTTCGACGCCATACACGACGGGCGAATCAAAGCCGTGTGGATCATGGCGACCAATCCGCTCGTCAGCCTGCCGGGCGCAGACAAGGCGAAAGCAGCGCTGCAGAGATGCGAACTGGTCGTGGTTTGCGATTGCGTCGCACGCACGGATACGAGCGAGTATGCGCATGTTCTTCTGCCGGCGACCGGTTGGGGTGAGAAAGATGGCACCGTCACGAACTCCGACCGCCACATCTCTCGACAACGTGCGTTTCTGTCAGCCGCGGGTGACGCGCGACCAGACTGGTGGATCGTGAGTCAGGTGGCACAGCGCATGGGCTTCAGCGGTTTCGAGTACCAGTCGCCGCGCGAGATCTTTGTCGAACATGCGCAGCTCTCCGCTTACGAGAATCACGGTGAGCGAGCATTCACGATTGCAGGTCTTGCGACGCTGGATGGAGCTGCCTACGACGCGCTCGCGCCAGTGCAATGGCCCGTGCCCACATTGAGCCATCCGGGCACGCCACGCATGCTGGAGGACGGTCGCTTCTTTCATGCAGACGGCAAAGCGCGCTTCGTCGCCACGACACCGCGGCCGCCGCAGCATCGAACGGATGAAGAGTTTCCGCTCGTACTCAATACCGGTCGCATCCGCGATCAATGGCACGCGATGACGCGCACCGGCACCTCGCCCCGACTCACCTCGCACATGCCGGAACCGTTCGTCGACATGCATGCGCACGACGCATTGCTCACCGGCGCACGCGAAGGCGAGCTCGTGCGCGTCAGCACGAAATGGGGTTCACTGATCGCGCGTCTCAAGGTAAGCGGCGAGCTGCCGCGCGGCATGATCTTCGTGCCAATTCACTGGAACGGCATGTTCGCGTCCGATGCACGCGTCGGTGCATTGGTGAACCCCGTGGTCGATCCAATCTCCGGCGAGCCCGAGCTCAAACACACACCGGCGCGCGTCTCTCCGTTCGTCGTGAGCTGGCAAGGCTTCATTCTGTCGCGCGAGAAGCTGCACGACCTCGATGTCACCTGGTGGACGAGCACACGAGGTGCGCAATTCCATCGTTACGAGATCGCGGGTCGTCGCGTGTATCGCGACTGGTCGCAATGGGCGCGACGTCTTTTCAACGCGAATCCGCAGAGTGACTGGCTCGAGTACTCGGATCCCAACGCCGGCGTCTATCGCGCCGTGTTGCTCATCGACGATCGTATTGCCGCGTGCCTGTTCCTGTCCCCACGACCGGACTTGCCCGAACGCACCTGGCTCGGCAGCCTCTTCGCGAAATCACGCATCGGCGATCGCGACCGTGCCGGCTTGCTGATGGGACAATCCAGCGACACCCGCACCGACACAGGCCCGGTGGTGTGCTCATGCTTCGGCGTCGGCAGAACAACCCTCTGCCAAGCCATCGAGCAACACCACTTGCGCACACCGAAGGACGTCGGCCAGAAACTCCGCGCCGGCACGAACTGCGGCTCGTGCCTCTCCGAGATCAAAGCGTTGATCGCCGAAGTTCAAACTGAGTAGGGAAGAGAAGATCTCCACGGGGGTCACGGGGTAAAGACAACGCATCTATCCACTGCCACTTCACTGTCGTTTCGCAGTGTCGGATCGCCTGTCGTCTACAAGCAGCGCGTGCTCGCACTGTGAGGTGACCCTCCGTACATTGATCTCGACCCCGTGCACCCCGTGATCCCCGTGGAGAATGTCTTCTTCCGTGTGCCTACAACCCAGCACCCGGAGGCGCGCTGAAATCCAGCAGCGCACGACGTCGGAGGTTCTTCGGGATCGCGAATGCATCCGCTGCGACCAACTCCTGACGCACTGAACGCAGACGGAACTCGGATACGAGGTCGCCGTCTTCGAAGTGCGTCGAGCGCAGCGGGAAGCCTTCGATGTCGTAGGCATGTGCCCAGTAGAACTGCATGGTCTGCTGCATCCAGGGCATGCCGAGGACGCCGAAGAACTCCGAGATCAGATCGCTCGCACGTTCGCTCGTGTTCATGAATTCGATCAGGTCAGTACGCGTGCGATCGTCCAGCATGCAGTATTCGAACTGCACTCGGTCG
>JAEYXD010000042.1 GCA_023428645.1 Pseudomonadota bacterium | reverse complement strand
ACGTGGGGCATCAAGGCGAACACGTTCAGCGTCGGCTATACGCATCCGCTCGGGGGGACGCCGTTCATCTTCGAGATCAGCTACCGCTTCTACGACCAGGGCGCGGCGGACTTCTACGACGATCTGTTCGAGCGTCCGAATCAACAGAATTTCATGGCGCGCGACAAGGAGCTGTCGACGTTCACGAGCCAGACGCTACGCATCGGCGCGAGCTACGAGCTCGCGCGCAACGGCTGGGGGTTCATCAGGAAGGCGTCGGCGAACGTTTATTACGATCGCATGGAGTTCGACTACGAGGATTTCCGCGACGCGCGCTTCTCGATGCTGCCGAGCAGTGACCCGAATTTCCGGCCCGCGGGGTCCGAGCCGTTCTACACCTTCGGCGCGAACGTCTTCCAAGTGTTCTTCTCCGCCTGGTTCTGAGGTCGCGGCGAGTGTTCTGCTCCCGTGGTGCCCGGATGGACGCCGCACCGCAACACGCTCTGCGGCGGGGAGCCGGTTAGGTGAGTGCGCGCACGGCGCTGAGCAGCGCGGGCGTGCTCGCGCTGGCGGCGGTCAGCACGCACTCGCTCGCCTCGCCGCTTCCGGTCCGCGACCAAAATCCCCTGCTCGCCGGCTTCGACATACCCGCCGCACTGCCTGCACGGCTCCCTGAGTCCAACCGCTGGCAGTTCGATGCGGTTTTCGCGTGGGGCAACAGCGCGGCCGTGCAATCGAACGCCGCCGAGCAGCTGATCGTCGACGCGGAGACGCGCGAGCTGCGCTTCGCCGTGGGCCGCTCCCTCGGCGACGGCTTTGCCTGGCGATTGGAGCTGCCCTATCGACAGACGACCGGCGGCTCGCTCGACGGCTTCATCGACAGCTGGCACGACTTTTTCGGCATGCCCGAAGGCGCGCGTCCCCGCTTGCCGCAAGACGACCTGCACATCGCGTACGCCCGCGATGGCCGCACGCTGCTGGACGCACGCTCCGCGCGCTCGGGTATCGGTGACATTTCGCTGCGGCTCGGCAGACGACTGGGCGCCGCGCCGGTGACGAGCTGGGTCGCCGTGAAGCTGCCCACCGGCGATGCCGACGACTTCACGGGCAGCGGCGCCGTCGACGTCACCGCCGCTGTCGCATTCGAGCGCGCTTTCGCCGATCGCTATGCCGTCTTCGCACAGGCGGCGGGCACGTGGCTCGGCGAAGGTGATCGCATGCGCTCGCTGCAGAACGATTTCGCCTGGTCAGGCAGCGCGGGATTGAGCGCGCGCGCCTTCCAATGCCTCACGCTCACCGTGCAGCTCGATGCGCACACCGCGATTTTCTCGAGCAGCCAGAATTTCCTCGGCGATGCGGTAATGCTGTCGCTCGGCGGCAGCTATCGCTTCACCGATTGGGAGCTCGCGTTCGCCGTGACGGAAGATATCGCGGTCGACACTTCACCCGACGTGGTGTTCGTCTTGCGCTTGCAGCGCTCGAGTCCCTGACGGCGATCTCACGCGTCGAGCGCGTTCTGGATCGCCTCGCACGCGGTCCGCAACACCTTGAGTCTTGCGTGGCGTTTGTTGTCGGCCGCGACGATCGTCCAGGGCGCGTGCTCGGTGCTGGTGCGAGCGATCATGTCGCTCGCGGCAATCTGGTATTGATCGAAACAACGGCGGTTCGCCCAATCCTCCGCGTCGACCTTGAAGCGCTTGAGCGAATCATTCTTGCGCGCTTCGAGCCGCTGCAGCTGCTCGTCCTTGCCGACGGCAAGCCAGAACTTGTGCACGATCGCGCCTGCCTCGACGAGCTGCAGCTCGAACTCATTGATCTCCCCGTACGCACGGCGCCAATCGGCCGCCGGCGTAAGGCCGCGCACGCGCTCGACGAGCACGCGTCCGTACCACGATCGATCGAAAATCGCGAACTCGCCGCGCTCGGGCACATGGCGCCAGAAGCGCCACAGATACGGATGCGCGAGCTCTTCCGGAGTCGGTGCGGACACGGGAACGACCGTGTACTGCCGCGCATCGAGCGCCACCGTGAGCCGCCGAATCGCGCCGCCCTTCCCCGCAGCATCCATCCCCTCGAACGCGAGCACGACGCTGCGCTTGGCGAAGGACTTCTTGCGGCTCAGCCGCGCGAGCCGCCCCTGGAGCTCGAGCAGCTCGCGACCGTACTCATCGTCATCGAGCGTCGCCCCTTGCGTCACGAGCAACTCGGAGAGCGGCGCCTTGCGCGTAGCCGATCGCCGCATCGCGACGGCCTTGTGCTCGATATGCGCGTCGGCGTGCAGCGCGCTCAACAAGAGCGAGCCCGCCTCGTAGAGACGCCCGTCCTCGTCCGTGCCGTCGATGACGTGCCAGGGCGCGACGGGCAGGTTCGTCGCTTCGATGAGCCGGTCCATCGTCTTGCGCACGCGGCCATGATGCTTCGCGAGCCAGCGCTCTTCCGGGGTCACGCGCCAGCGCGTCGCCTTGTCCGCTCGCAGCGCTGCGATGCGATGCTTCTGGGTAGCCCGGTCGACGCGCAGATGCAGCTTCAGCACGCGCAGGCGATCGTGGCTGAGCATCGTCTCGAGCTGTCTGATCCGGGCCGTCACTCGCGCGGCCTCGCGCTGCGCCCGCCGTGGGCTGTGCAACGCGGGCGCGAGATAGTCCTCGTACCACCCGAGGAAGTAGATCGCGATCTCGCCGCGCGCCGGCAGCGTGGGCCAGTACCGCTGCAGCGGCGGCGCGCTCATGCGGCCGCGACGCAGGTGGTTCAGCGCGTACACCTTGATGCGCTTGGGGTCGAGCCACTGGAGGAATTTGTTCACGACCTCGCTGCGTCCGGCCGAGGGCATGCCCGTCACGATGACGGCCAAGGCGCAGTGCTTTTCGTCCGTGAGCCGTGTTTGCGCGGTCAGCAGGCGGCTGCGTAATGAATCGAGCTGTTTGTCGGTGACCTTCGGCACGGCGCTCAAGCGCGGCGGCGCGACGGCCGCCGCTGCGGCACCTGCTGCGTGATGCAATGAATGTTGCCGCCGCCGAGCAAGATCTCGCGGGCTTGCACGCCGATGACGCGGCGCTCCGGAAAGATCTTCTGCACCTGGCGCATCGCGAGCTTGTCGCGTTTCGGGTCGAGCAACGGCATGACCACCGCCGAATTGCCGATATAGAAATTGACGTACGACGCCGCGAGCCGCTCACGCGCCTTGCGTGGTTGCACGCCGTCCTGAGCGTCAATGTACAGCGACTCCTGCGACGTGCGGTGCAGCGGCCCGGGCTGCTGGAGCTTGTGGATCTTGAAGCGCCGGCCCTGCGCATCGCGCGCTTCCATCAAGCGCTCGTAGGCGTCGAGCGAGACCTTGTATTGCGGGTCGCGCTTGTTGTCGGTCCACGTCAGCACGACCTCGCCCGGACGCGCGAAACAGCACAGATTGTCGACATGCCCGTTCGTCTCGTCGTCCACGACGCCCTTGCCGAGCCACACGACGCTCGTCACGCCGAGATATTCGTGCAACAGAATCTCGAGCTGCCCTTTGTCGAGGTGCAGATTGCGATTCGGATTGAGCAGGCACTCCTCGGTCGTCAGCAACGTGCCTTCGCCGTCCACGTGGATGGCGCCGCCTTCGAGAATGAACGGCGCCTGGTAGCGGTCGGCGCCCTCGATCTCGAGCACCTTGCGCGCGACCAGGTCGTCCTGATCCCAGGGAAAATACAGACCGCCGTTCAATCCGCCCCAGGCGTTGAAGATCCAATCCACGCCCCGCAGCTCGCGCCGCTTGTTCACGACGAACGTCGGGCCCACATCGCGCATCCACGCATCGTCGCTGGACAGCTCGACGACGCGAATCGCATCGGGAAGCATGGCCCGCGCGTGCACGAATTGGCCGGAAGACACGCCGACCGTCACCGGCTCGCTCGTGGCGATCGCGGTCGCGACGGCCGCGAACGCATCCTGCGCGGGCTTCGCGCCGAGCCGCCAATTGCTCGTGCGCTCGGGCCAGAGCATCCAGCAGCCGTCGTGAGGTTCGAATTCGCCGGGCATGCGAAAGCCATCGGCGGCAGGTGTCGTGTCGAGGAGCTTGGTCATCGCGCGATGTTAACAGGTGAGCCCTGTGCGTCGCCGTGACGCTCGCCACCTCGCGGCAGATCCAGGAAGAACAAGTGCAACGGCTCGGCGCCGGGCGGCAGGGTGATCTCGCGATCGAAGGTCATGCCGAGCTTCCTCAGCAGCTTTTGCGAAGCCGCGTTGTCCGGCGTCGTGATCGCGAGCAGCCGTTTCAGACCGAGCTCGCGCGCATGCGCCAGCACTGCGCTCGCCGCTTCGAGCGCGAAGCCGCGCCCGGTGTGGCGCGCGAACAAGGCAAAGCCGATATCGACGTGCGGCAAGGTCTCGCGCTTGATGAGGCCGCACATACCGAGCAGCGCGCCGTCTGCCTTGTGCTCCACCCCGTACAGACCGAAGCCGAGTCGCGCGTACATGGCGAGCGGCCCCGTCTCGAGATAGCTCCGCGCGGCGGCGACCGAGCGCACGCCCTTGTCGCCGATGAACCGCAGCCAGCCCGGCTCGTTCACCAATTCGAGAATGAAGGCGGCGTCGTCGAGATCGAGCCGACGCAACCGCAGCCTTTCGGTCTCCATCAATGGTTGCTTCCGCATGCGCATCGCTCGTCGAGCCAGCCGCACCCTGTGGGTCAGTGTCACCGCCGATGACGCGGCAAGCATACGAGAATCGCGGCGGGCGTTCCCGGTGGGCGGCAGGGGCGAAGACGCCCGCCCGCGTAACAGCCCGCAGCAGCTTCCCGCGGGGCCGCATACAATGTCGCCATGAAGCTGCTCCTGATCGAGGACCATCACGATATTGCCGCGAACATCGCCGAGTACTTCGAGGCCCGCGGCGATGCGGTCGCGCATGCCGTCGACGGCGAGAGCGGCCTGTCGATGGCGCACGAGGGGGCTTACGATGCGATCGTGCTCGACTTGATGCTGCCCGGCATCGACGGCATCGCGGTGTGCCGCGAGCTGCGCGAACGCGGCGGCGAGCACATTCCGATCCTCATGCTGACGGCGAAGGACTTGATCGCCGACAAAGTCGAAGGCTTCGAAGCGGGCGCCGACGACTACCTGGTCAAACCGTTCTCGCTCGCGGAGCTGGACGTGCGTTTGAAGGCGTTGATCCGGCGCGCGCGTCCGCCCGAGACGCGCCGTAGCCTGACCGTCGGCGACCTGAAGTTCGATCTCGACACGCTGGAAGCCGAGCGCGCCGGTGCTCCGGTCAAGCTCAATCCGACGACGCGCCGCATTCTCATCGTGCTGATGCAGAACGCAAACCGCGTCGTGACGCGCGCGGAGCTGGAGAAGGAGCTGTGGGGCGAGGCGCCGCCCGAAGGCGATTTCCTGCGCGCGCACATGCATGCGCTGCGCGCGGCAATCGACAAGAACTTTCCGGACAAACTACTCCATACCGTGCATGGCATCGGTTATCGCATCGCAGCGGACCCGGCTCGTTCGTGAGTTGAGCCGCGGGCTCACGGAGCGCTTCGCGCGGCTCAGCCTGCGCGCGCGCATCGCGGGCACGATGCTCGCGCTCGTCGCGTTCGCGGGCATCGTGCTCGCCGCGTGGGCCTATCAGGCCGACGAACGCCTGAAGCGCAACATCACCTACGACCTCTTGTCGGAGGAGCTCACGCATTTCGAGCAGCGCATGCGCATCGATCGCGGCGCGGAGCCGCTGCGGTCGGCGCGCTTGAGCATCTATCGCTCGAGCGATATTGCCGAACTGCCGCGACACATCGCGACCCTGCGGCCCGGCACGATGCATCGCGTGCGCTCGCAAGGGCATTTGCTCGACGTGCTCGTGCGCGACGGCGACTTCGGCCGTCTGTACATCACGTACGACGTGTCGACGTACGTGCGCCAGGAGCGGATCGCCATCGCGGTGCTCGCGATCGGCGTCATCATGATCGTCGGCATCGCCGGCTTCGCCGCGTTCGGCATCTCGCGGCGCCTCGTCGAGCCCGTGACGGCGCTCGCCGATCGGCTCACGGAGATCGATCCGGGCGAGCGTCACGTGCGGGTCGGGGCGCAATTCGCGGGCAACGAGCTCGAGCCGATCGCCCGCTCGATCGACGCCTTCATGGAACGGCTCGACGGTTTCGTCGAGCGCGAGCAATCGTTCACGGCGACCGCGAGCCACGAGCTGCGCACGCCCCTGGCCGTCATTCGCGGTGCGGTGGAGTTGCTGGAAGCGCAGGCCGCGCAGCACGCGGGCGCCTCGAAAGCGTTGGCGCGTATCCAGCGCGCCGTGCGCGAGATGTCCGAGTTCACGGATGCGCTGCTCACGTTGTCGCGCGAAGACCAGCCGGCGGGCGCGTCCGCGACCGAATGCGACGTCGCCTCGGTGCTCGTGAGGGCGGTCGAGGATCAGCACAACGTGCAGCCCACGAAGCGCATCGGCCTCGAAATCGCGGATGAAGACTCACTGCGAGTCGCGGCACCCGAAAGCATGATCGCGATGGTCATCGGCAACCTGATCCGCAACGCGCTTCAGCACGGCACGGGCGACGAAGTCCTGTGCCGGCTGCAGGGGCGCGAGTTGACGGTCTCGAACGCCGGCGCCCTGCCGAGCGAAAAACTGACCGAGACCGCGCCGCGCCGCTTCACGACGCATCCGCGGGGTCACGGCATGGGCCTGTACCTCGTGCGGCGGATCTGCGAGCGCTATCGATGGGCGGTGCGGCTGGAAAATACGCGCGGGGGCGTGCTCGTAACCGTCGGTTTTTGAGTGTGAGAGCGGTCCCACAGAGACTGCACCGCCGTGGACCGGACCGGTTCAGCCTGCTGCCGACCGCCCATCGGCAACGCTTTCTGATAGCATTCGCCCCCCGTAAATCGCGGTAAATTCAAGAGAATCACTACGGAGTCGTCGATGTCGACAGCGGTCAAGCTCAATGTGCCCCCGCAAGGGCAAAAAATCACGATTCAGAACGGCAAGCTCGTCGTTCCCGATCAACCGATCATTCCCTTCATCGAAGGCGACGGCACCGGTCCGGACATCTGGCGTGCGTCCGTGCGCGTCCTGGACGCGGCCGTAGAGAAGGCCTACGGCGGCAAGCGCAAGATTCAATGGATGGAGGTCTACGCGGGCCAGAAGTCGAACGATCTGTTCAACACCTGGCTTCCTGACGAGACGGTCGCGGCCTGCCGCGAGTACCTGGTCTCGATCAAGGGCCCCCTCACGACGCCGATCGGCGGCGGCATTCGCTCGTTGAACGTCGCGCTGCGCCAGCTCCTCGATCTGTACGTGTGCCTGCGTCCGGTGCGCTGGTTCAAGGGCGTGCCCTCGCCCGTGAAGACGCCCGACAAGGTCGACATGGTGATCTTCCGTGAGAACACCGAGGACATCTACGCCGGCATCGAATTCGAAGCGGGCACCGAGGACAACAAGAAGTTCCTCGAGCTGTTCAAGCAGGCGTTCCCGAAGCAGTACGCGAAGATCCGCTTCCCGGGCACGTCGGGCATCGGCATCAAGCCAGTGTCGCAGGAAGGCACCGAGCGCCTGTTCCGCTCCGCCATCGAGTACGCCGTTGCGAACCAGCGCAAGAGCGTGACGATCGTGCACAAGGGCAACATCATGAAGTACACGGAAGGCGCCTTCCGCAACTGGTCGTATGCCCTGGCCGAGAAAGAGTTCGGCGACAGCGTGTACACGTGGGAACAGTGGGAGCGCACGAAGGCCGCGAAGGGCGAGAAGGCCGCGAACGAAGAGCAGGATGCGGCGAAGAAGGCCGGCAAGATCATCATCAAGGATGCGATTGCCGACATCACGCTGCAGCAGGTGCTCACGCGTCCGGACGAGTTCGACGTCATCGCGACGATGAACTTGAACGGCGACTACCTTTCGGACGCGCTCGCGGCGCAGGTGGGCGGCATCGGCATCGCGCCGGGCGGCAACGTCAACTACGTCACGGGCCATGCGGTGTTCGAAGCAACGCACGGCACGGCGCCGAAGTACGCGAATCTCGACAAGGTGAATCCGGGCTCCGTGATTCTCTCTGGCGAGATGATGCTGCGTTACATGGGCTGGGTCGAAGCGGCGGACGCCATCATCAGCGCGATGGACAAGACGATCGCGCAGAAGACCGTCACGTACGATTTCGCCCGTCTGATGGAAGGCGCGAAGGAAGTGAAGTGCAGTGAATTCGGCGACGCGCTGATCAAGAATCTGTGATCGCCCGAATGATCGAGCCATAAGAACTGGGGCCCGGTCCCAGGTCCAAAACGGGGCGCGCAAGCGCCCCGTTTCGTTTCGTGATGAGGGCTGCTGGAAATGTCGACCGACGTGACGGACATGTCTCAGCCAGATCCCGCCCGAGCCGCGGTGAGCGCGAGCTCGGGCGTGCACAGCGCGAACTCGCGCGACATGCTCGTCGAGCAATGCGCGATCGCCCTCGTGGGCGCGTTCGCCCACTACAACGCCGAATTCCGCGCGATCACGCGGCGCGCGCCCCGCCGTTTCGAATCGCGCGATTGGCGCGGCAGCCTGCGCGACGCGGTCGAGCGCATCGAGCTGTACGAGCACTGCGTGAATCGCGCCGTCGCGCAGATGCGCGACAAGCTTGGCGACGACATCGCGGAGCGCGCGGTGTGGAGCAGCATCAAACGCCGCTTCACCGAGCTGATCGAGCCCCTGCCCGACCAGGAATTCGACAAGACCTTCTTCAATTCCGTGACGCGGCGGACGTTTGGTACCGTCGGAGTCGATGCCGCGGTCGAGTTCATTGCGCTCGATCTGGATCCGATCGGCTCGCTCAAGACCCCGATCGAGACGAACGTCTATACGAACCGTGGCTCGCTCGAGCTGCTGTTCGAGGAAGTGCTCGCCGACTTCCGCTTTCGCACGCCGTATCTGTACTTCGATCGCAGCGTGCAGATCATCGCGAGCGAAGTGCGGGCCCGCTGCGAGGCCGATGCGGATGCGTCGAACCCGCCGCTTGCGGTGGAGCAGATCGAGTTCATCCGCACCGTATTTTTCCAGACGACGCGCGCGTATCTCGTCGGGCGGATTTCCGGCAAGGGCTGGACGCTGCCATTCGTGATCGCGCTGAAGAACTCCGAGAGCGGCGTGCTCGTCGATGCGGTGATGATGGACGAAAGCTCCGTGAGCATTCTGTTCAGCTTCACGCGCTCGTATTTCCAGGCGGATCTGCCGCACGTCGGTCAGGCGGTCGTGTTCTTGAAGGGCATCTTGCCGCGCAAGCCGGTGAGCGAGCTGTTCACGGTGCTCGGGCGCGCGAAGCAGGGCAAGACGGAGCGCTACCGCGAGCTGTTCCGGCATCTGCACCAGAGCACCGATCAGTTCGTGCATGCGCCCGGTGATCGCGGGCTCGTGATGATTTGTTTCACGCTCCCCTCCTTCGACGTCGTCTTCAAAGTCATTCGCGACCGCTTCGCGTATCCGAAGAACGTGATTCGCGAGGAGGTGCTGAAGAAGTACGAGCTCGTGTTCAAGCACGACCGCGCGGGACGTCTCGTGGATGCGCAGGAGTTCAAGCGGTTGAAGTTCCCGCGGGAGCGGTTCGCGCCGGCCGTATTGGACGAGCTGCGTCAGGAAGCGACGGGCACCGTGCATTTCGAGAACGACGATATCGTCATCGATCATTGCTACATCGAGCGGCGCCTGACGCCGCTGAATCTGTACATCCGCAATGCATCGCGCGAGGCGGCGGAGAGCGCGGTGCTCGACTACGGGCAATGCATTCGTGATCTCGCGGTGACGAACATCTTCGCCGGCGATCTATTGCTCAAGAATTTCGGCGTCACGCGGCACGGACGGGTGATCTTCTACGACTACGATGAGCTGTGCGCGGTGACGGACTGCCGGTTTCGGGATGTGCCGAGCGCCGCGCACGAGGAAGACGAGATGCGCGCGGAGGCCTGGTTCCATGTGAACGAGAACGATGTGTTTCCGGAAACGTTCATTCAGTTCCTCGGATTCGACGCGCACCTGAAGGAGATCTTTTTGCGGGTGCATCGGGAAATTCTGTCGGCCGATTGGTGGCGCGGCATTCAGCAGCGGTTGCTCGAAGGCGATGTGCTCGAGGTACTGCCCTATCATCGGCACCGCGTAAGAGTGTTGAGCAGCGCCTGAGCCTCCAACCATGCAACGTATCTTCATCGCCATTGGCGTCCTCTGCGTACTGATCGGCCTCGCGTGGCCGTGGCTTTCAAAGCTCCCGCTCGGCCGCCTGCCCGGCGACATCGTCGTGGACCGGCCTGGACTGAAGTTCTTCTTTCCCCTCACGACGATGATCATCTTGAGCGTCGTCTTGTCGCTGCTGCTGTGGCTCTTCAGACGCTGACGCGCGTCGCCGTGTGAACTGATTCACGCGCATTCGACCCCCGCGCCACGAGCACGGAGAACTTCCCACGCAGATTATGGATGCTGAGTCCCGACGGACGCGTGGAGCGCCTGTTCGAGATCGGCGATCAAATCGTCGGCGTCCTCGATCCCGATCGACAATCGCACCGTCGACTCCGTCACGCCCGCCCACCCGCGCTCGACATCGTCGAGATCGCGCGGCCGCATGAGCTCACCCGGCTGCACGAGCGATTCCGTGGAGCCGAGGCTCGCCGAGATCGCGAACAACCGCAGCGCGTTGGCAAACCGCCGTGTGCCCGCCTTGTCGGCCGCGAGCTCCACGGTGACCATCGTCCCCGGATCGTGCATCTGCCGTACCGCCAGCGCGCGCTGCGGATGCGAATCGAGCCCTGGGAACGACACGGCCTTCACTTCCGCGCGGCTCGCAAGCCACTGCGCGATGCGCAGCGCATTCGCGCACTGCCGCTCATACCGCAACGCATACGTCTTCAGCCCGCGCTGAATCAGAAACGCCGCATGCGGATCGAGCGTCGCCCCCGTGACGACGTAATCGCCCCGCATCGCATCGATGATCGACTGATTCGCGATCACCGCGCCGCCCATGACATCCCCGTGCCCTGACGCATACTTGGTCAGACTGTGCACGAACACGTCGATGTCGAACTGCCCGTGGTTGTGGAAGCCGGCGAAGGTGTTGTCGAGCACCGTCAGCGCGCCGTGACGACGAGCCGCGGCCGTGATGCGCTCGATGTCGGCAATCTTCAGCATGGGATTCGACGGGGTCTCGAACACGACCAGCCGCGTCGGCGTCGCTGCGAGCGTTCGCTCGATCGCGTCCGTATCCGTGATCGACAACATCGTGTGACGCACGCCGAAGCGTGCGAGCAAGCGCCGCACCGTATAACGGGTTGGTTGGTACATCTCGGCGAAGCAGATCACGTGATCGCCCTGCTTCGAGAGCGCCGTCAAGGCGAGATGGACGGCCGCGACGCCCGACGCGGTCACCAGGCAGGCCTCGCGCTGCTGCAACTCCGCGAGCGTCAGCTCCAGCTGCCGCAGCGTCGGATTCGCGACGCGCGAATACACGAAACCGTCGCGATCACCGCGCGACAGGCGCTGCGATTCCTCGACATCGTCGAACGTGAACTTCACCGACTCGTAGATCGGCGCGACGAGCGGCCGATTGTCGCTCGGCACCGTAACCGCGGGTGGATGATTGAGTCGCGTCGCTCGCTTCATGTCTGGATCTTCCGCAGGCGTTCGGCGGCTTGTTCCAAGGTGGCATCGTTCTTCGCGAAACAGAAACGCACGACCGACAACGGCGGTGCATGCTCGTAGAACGGCGACACCGGGATCGACGCGACGCCGAACTCGCGCACGAGACGATCCGCGAACTCGACATCGGACACGGCCGAGATCGCGCTGTAATCGAGCAGCTGAAAGTAAGTGCCCGCCGACGGCGTCCAGGTGAAGCGCGAGCCGCGCAGCGCGTCAAGGAACAGATTGCGCTTGCGCTCATAGAACGCGGCGAGCTCGGCGTTGTGCGCCGGCGCCTCCTGCAGGAAATCCGCGATCGCATGCTGCAGCGGCGCCGCGATACTGAACGTATTGAACTGATGCACGCGGCGAATCTCGCGCGTGATGTCGGCTCGCGCGGCCGCGTAGCCCACGCGCCACCCCGTCGCGTGCATCGACTTCCCGAACGAGAACACTGCGATCCCGCGCTCGAACAGGCGCTCGTGCGCGACGATGCTCGCGTGCGTCGCGCCGTCGTACACCATGTGTTCGTACACCTCGTCCGCGAGCACGAATGCCGCCGTTGGTTCGAGAATGTCCGCGAGTATGTCCAGCTCGTGCGGCGCGATGATCGAGCCCGTGGGATTGTGCGGCGTATTGATCATGATCATGCGCAGCCGCGGCGTGACGGCATCGCGCACTCGCTGCCAATCCACCTTGAACTGCGGCGGCAGCATCGGGATGCGTACGGGCCGGCCGCCGGCGAGGATGACCGCGGGCGCATACGAGTCGTACGACGGATCGAGCATGATCACGTCGTCACCCGGATGCACGAGCCCGCTGATCGCGGAGAAGATCGCCTCCGTCGCGCCGAGCGTGATCGTCACCTCGGTATCGGGGTCGAGCTTGCGGCCATAGCTCGCCTCGAGCTTGCTCGCGATCGCCTGACGGAGCTCGAGCACGCCGGCCATGTGCGCGTACTGATTGTGCCCGCCGCGCACGTGCACCTCGACGAGCTGTTTCAGCCGCTCCGGCGGATCGTAGTCAGGAAAGCCCTGCGCCAGATTGATCGCGCCGAGCTCGCGCGCGAGGCTCGTCATGACGGTGAAGATCGTCGTGCCGACGTGCGGGAGCTTGGAGTCGATACGCACGCATCACCCTCGCGGTCCCGCGGCGGCCGCCGCGAGTCTCATGTCCTGCTGCCGGCGCCGCTCCCCCCGCGCCATCAAGACACCGGCGGCGATGACGAACACGCTCACGATCAGGACCATGATCGTCGCGAGCGCATTGATCTGCGGCGTGATGCCGCGCCGTACCGTCGAGAAGATCATCATCGGCAGCGTGTTCGTCGACGGCCCGGACGTGAAGCTCGCGATCACGAGATCGTCGAGCGACAGCGTGAACGCGAGCAACCACCCGGAAATCATCGCCGGCGCGATGATCGGCAGCGTGATCAGCATGAACACCTTGATCGGCCGGGCCCCGAGGTCCATGGCCGCTTCCTCGAGCGATTCATCCATCGAGGACAAGCGCGATTGCACGACGACCGTGACATACGACAGCGTCAGCGTGATGTGGGCGATCGTGATCGTGCTGAAGCCGCGCATATCGGGCATGAACGGCAAGGGAGCCAGCGCAACGAACAACAGCAGCAGCGACAGTCCCGTGATGACTTCCGGCATCACGAGCGGGGCCGTCACCATGCCCACGAACATCGTGCGTGTGCGGAACTTGCCGAAGCGCGCCAGCACCAGACCGGCGAGCGTGCCGAGGGCGACCGCGCACGTCGCGGTCACCGCCGCGATACGCAAGCTCAGCCAGGCGGCTTGCAGCATTTGACGATTGCTCAACAGCTCGCTGTACCACTTCGTGGAGAACCCGCCCCACACCGTGACGAGCCGCGATTCGTTGAACGAGTACACGATCATCGACAGGATCGGGATGTACAGGAACGCGAATCCGAAGACGAGCAGCGTGAGCAGGAAGAGGGAGCGATTGTTCATCCTCGCGCCGGCGCGCCCGCCTCCTTCATCAGAAAGCGCTGCAGAATCATGATGGGGATCACCAGCACGACGAGCAGCACGATCGCGACCGCGCTCGCGCGCGGCCAATTGCGGTTCAGGAAGTACTCGTCCCAGAGCACGCGTCCGATCATCAACGAATCCGTGCCGCCGAGCAGCCGTGGAATGACGAATTCACCGACGGCGGGGATGAACACGAGCATCGAACCCGCGATCACGCCCGACAACGACAAGGGCAGCGTGATGCTCAGGAACGCCTTGAACGGCTTGCAGCCGAGGTCGACCGCCGCCTCGAGCAACGTGGCGTCATGCTTCTCGAGATTCGAATACAGCGGCAGGATCATGAACGGCAGATAGGAATAGACGATGCCAACGTACATTGCGAAGTCGGTGTTCAGCATCACGAGCGGCTCGCCCTCGGGCACGATGCCGAGCGCCATCAGCAACTGATTGATCGGCCCGTTGTTGCCCAGCAAGCCCATCCAGGCGTAGACGCGCAGGAGAAACGACGTCCAGAACGGCAGGATGACCATCAGCAGGAGGATGTTGCGCCACTTCTGGTCCGCGCGCGCGATCGCGTACGCCATCGGGTAGCCGAGCAGGAGGCAGCAGATCGTCGACACCGCCGCGACTTTCACCGAGCTCAGGAAGGCCGCGACGTACAGCGAGTCGCGAGCCAGGAACATGAAGTTGTCGAGATTGAGGCGCACCTGCACGAACTTGTCGTCCACCCATTCGAACAGCGGCGCATAGGGCGGCATACCGACGAAGCGCGTCTCGGCGAAGCTGATGCCGAGCACGATGATGAACGGGACGAGGAAGAAGCAGAGCAGCCAGATCCACGGCACCGCAATGACGAGCGTGCGGCCGCGCAGGCCGAAACGGCGCTGCAACCGGCGATAGGGTGAGGAGCGCAGCACGCTCGCGAGCAGCTGATCGATGCCGAGGATGAGCCGTTCACCCAGCGACACATTGCTCTGCTTGGTCATGATGCCGCTATTCGGTCACGACGATGCCGGCGGACTCGTGCCAGCTGACCCACACGCGCTCGTCCCAGGTGAGACGATCTTCGGCGTGGCGCACGATGTTCGGCTGCGTGATGCGCACGACCTTGCCGGAGTCGAGCTGCACCAGGTAGATCGACATGTCGCCCATGTACGCGATCTCCTTGATGATGCCGGTCGCGCGATTGTGCTCGCCTGCGGGCCGCTCGCGCGTCAGCACGAGCTTTTCCGGACGGACGGCCGTCCAGACGATCGCTGCGGGCGCGGTGCTCACGCCGTGGCCGACGTAGATCCGACCGCCGAGCTCGCGCGAATCGATCAGCACGTGACCGGGTTCGTCCTCGAGGATGACGCCCTCGAACATGTTCACGTTGCCGATGAACTCGGCGACGAAACGGGTGTTCGGGAACTCGTAGATGTCGCGCGGCGTGCCGACCTGCACGATGCGGCCGTGATTCATGACACCGATGCGCGAGGCGAGCGTCATCGCCTCCTCCTGATCGTGCGTCACCACGATGAACGTGACGCCGAGGCGTTCTTGAATGTTCACGAGCTCGAATTGCGTGTGCTCGCGCAATTTCTTGTCGAGCGCGCCGAGCGGTTCGTCGAGCAGCAACACTTTCGGCCGCTTCACGAGCGAGCGCGCCAGTGCGACGCGTTGGCGCTGTCCGCCGGAGAGCTGATGCGGCTTGCGTTTCGCGAATTGCTCGAGCTTCACGATCGCGAGCATGTCGGCGACGCGCGTGGCGATCTCGGCGCGCGGCAGCCCTTCTTGCTTCAAGCCGAACGCGACGTTCTGCTCGACCGTCATATGCGGGAACAGCGCATACGACTGGAACATCATGTTGCAGGGGCGCTCGTACGGCGGCACGCCGGACATGTCGACGCCGTCGATGAAGACACGGCCTTCGGTCGGCGTTTCGAAGCCCGCCAGCATGCGCAGCAGCGTCGTCTTGCCGGACCCCGAGCCGCCGAGCAGACAGAAGATCTCGCCCTGATAGATGTTCAGCGAGACGGCGTCGACCGCGACGAACTCGCCAAATTTCTTGGACACATCGTCGATGCGGATATACGGCGCCGCGGTGGGATCCAACCACGGCGCTTTGCGCTCTTCGCGAGCGGCCATGACGTCGCTTACCTTCCGGTCATGAACCGCTGCCAGAGGCGCGTCATGATCTGAGTGGTCTCTTCGGAATCCGTGAGATCGGGGGCGAGCTTCGCGCGCACTTCGGGCGGCGGATACACGCCCGGGTCGTTGCTCACGCTCGCGTCCACCAGCTCTGTCGCCTGGAGGTTGCCGTTCGCGTACTTCGTGGAGTTCGTGACGGCGGCGATGACCTCGGGGCGCAGCATGTAGTTGATGAACCTGTGCGCATTGTCGGGATGCGGCGCGTCTTTCGGGATCAGGTAGCTGTCGAACCAGATGATCGAGCCTTCCTTCGGGATCACGTACTCGATCTCTTGGCCCGTCTTGTTCTCGGCCGCGCGATCGCGCGCCTGCAGGATATCGCCGTTGTAGCCGACGGCGACACAGATCTCGCCGGCCGCGAGGTCGGTGATCATGCGCTGCGTGTCGACGTACTTGAGGTATGGGCGAAACTTCATCATCGCCTCGCCGGCCGCGTTCAAGTCGTCCGGGTTCTGGCTGTTCGGGTCCTTGCCGAGGTACGTCAGCACCATGCTGAACATCTCGGTCGCCGAATCGAGCACGGCGATACCGCACTTCTGCAAGCTCTGCGCGACGCTTGGATCGAACACGAGGCTCCAGCTGTCGAGCGGTGCGTTCGGATTCGCGGCCTTGACCTTCGCCGGGTTGTAGCCGATGCCCGTCGTGCCCCACGTGTGCAGTACCGCGTGCTCGTTGTCCGGGTCCTGGATCGCGAGACGCTGTTGGATCTCGGGATCCATGTTTGCGAGGTTCGGCAGCTTCGACTTATCGAGCAGCTGGTAGTAACCGGACTTGATCTGCCGCTCGTACGCCGAGGCGGACGGCACGACGACGTCGTAGCCCGAATTGCCGGCCGCGAGCTTTGCATCGAGCTCCTCGTTGCTGCCGTAGTTGCTGACCGCGACCTCGATGCCCGTCTCCTTTTCGAAGTTCGCGATCGTGTCCGGGGCCAGGTAGTCATTCCATATATAAAGGTTCAGGACCTTCTCTTCGGCCGCCGGCTGGTTCGCGGTCGCTGGCGTCGCTTCCTTCTGACCGCACGCGCCCAAACCCAACATGACGGCGAGGCCGCCGAGGACGAGGCGCAATTGATGACTCATGATCGACCATGCTCCACGAATGAAGATTGCGCCTGCGGTGGACACCCCTACGCGCAAGCGGGACGGAGGGTAGCGCAGGCCGCAGGGCTTGGGTAGCCGCCGGGAGATGCACTTCTGCGGCACCGACGAGACGTGCCATGCGAGCGCCCGAGCCGCGGTCTCGGGCGTAAAACGCAGGCTCAAACGTTGAGCAGCAAGTGCTCTCGCTCCCACGAGCTGATGACCTGCAGAAAGGTCTCGTATTCGTTCTCTTTGACGGCGGAGTACGCGAGCACGAAGCGCTCGCCCAGGACTTCGATCAGCGGCCGGCAGTCGCGTAGCAATCGCAACGACTCTTCGATGTTGCGCGGGAGTCCGAACGGCAGGTCGTACGCGCTGCCGGTGATCGGCTCGCTCGGCTTCAGACCCTCGACCATTCCCAAGTAGCCGCAGGTGAGCGAAGCCGCGATCGCGATGTATGGATTCGCGTCGGCGCCGGCGATGCGGTTCTCGACCCGTCGCGACGCGGGGTTCGACACTGGCACGCGCAGGCCCGCCGTACGGTTGTCATAACCCCATTGGCTGTTGATCGGCGCGGACAAGTGCCGCGTGATGCGTCGATAGGAGTTCACGTTCGGCGCGAACAGCGCCATCGCGGCGGGCAGGTACTTCTGCAGCCCCGCGATGAACGAGAAGAACAGCGGCGAGGGCCTGCCTTCGGCATCGCTGAACACATTGCTGCCGGTGCGCCGGTCGACAATGCTTTGATGGATGTGCATCGCACTGCCGGGCTCGCGCGCCATCGGCTTGGCCATGAACGTCGCGTACATCTTGTGGCGAAGCGCCGCCTCGCGCGCGGTGCGCTTGAAGAGAAACACCTGATCGGCCAGCGACAGCGCGTTGCCGTGCAGGAGATTGATCTCCATCTGCGCCGCGCCGTCTTCGTGGATCAGCGTATCGATCTCGATGTCCTGTGCTTCGCAGAACGCGTACACGTCGTCGAACAGCGGATCGAATTCGTTGACCGCCGCGATGGAATACGACTGGCGGCCGATCTCCGGCCGGCCCGAACGGCCGACCGGCGGCTTCAGCGGATAGTCGGCATCCACGTTCGGCTCGACCAGAAAAAATTCGAGCTCCGGCGCGACGACCGGCTCCCAGCCGTGCTGCGCGTACAGCTCGAGCACATGCTGGAGCACGTAGCGCGGCGCCATGGTCACGGGCCGCCCGTCGGAATAGAAGCTGTCGTGAATCACTTGCGCGGTGGGCTCGGCCGCCCAGGGCACGACACGAATCGAGTTCGGGTCGGCCTTCAAGACGATGTCGATCTCGGACGGGCTGATCGCGCGCTCGTCGTCCGGATATTCACCCGTCACCGTCTGCAGGAAGATGCTCTCCGGCAGCCGCATGCCCTCTTCTTCCGCGAACTTCTCGGCCGGCATGATCTTGCCACGCGGCACGCCCGCCATGTCCGGAATGATCGCCTCGACCTCGGAAATGCCGTGCTCTTTGAAGAACTGTTGAATCACGCTCATGTGCGATGCCTCGACGCGCGCTCATGAACTGCTGCGCCAAAAGCGGCGAACAGCGCGCGCGAAAACGGATGGGACTCGAACTTCCATTCGGGATGCCACTGCACGGCGACGGCGAACGACGGTGCGTTGCGCACCCGGAACGCCTCGATCACGCCATCGGGCGAGCGCGCCTCGACCTCCAGGTCCGGTGCGAGCGTCCGCACGCCCTGCGAGTGCAATGAATTCACCTCGATTCGATGCGCGCCGCCCGCGAGCCGCTCGAACAATCCGCCGGGCGCAAGCTCGACTTCGTGGGCGGAGCCGTATTGCTCGTCGAGCGGCGCTTGCGGGTTCTCGCGATGATCGCGGTAGCCCTCGACCTCTTGCAGCCGCTGCCACAGCGTTCCGCCGTAGGCGACGTTCATCTCCTGGAAGCCGCGGCAGATCGCCAGCAACGGCATGCCCGCGCGGACGACGCGCGGAATCAGCGGCAGCGTCGTGGCGTCTCGGTACGGATCGTGGAGCGTGCCCGGCAGGCTCGGCGGCCCCTGGTAGTGGTGCGGCTCCACATTCGAGGCACTGCCCGTCAGCAGGATGCCGTCGAAATAGGTCAGTAGCTCATCGAGGTTCAGCGCCTCGCCGGAGGAAGGAATGAGAACGACATGCGCATCCGCGCCGAGCGCGGCGGCATCCACATACTTCTCACCGACGCAGTGGAAGTAGTGTTGCCCGAGCAGACGGCGATCCGCTGGGATTCCGATGAGCGGCTTGCGTTGCATCATGTTTAAAATCTTTGACGATCGACAGAGATGCCGATGCCCGAAAGACGCGGCATTTAAGCACAAATCCCGCGCCACCGCCCCGTGGGGACTTACCTAGGGTGCGGAATTTCAGGCCAAACAAGGCGTTGTAGCGGCGGTGGTCGCATGAATGCCTTGCGGCTGTGCTTTGGCGATCGCTATTCTCGCGCCCGCCTTTTCATTGAACGACGTTACAGAATGTTAAACAGCGGTGCGCCTCGCCCGGAATGAAGACCTCCTCCTATTACCTCGCGACGGCGCACCCCGCGCCGGCACACCCGCCGCTGCGAGAGAGCGTCGAGGCCGACGTCTGTGTCGTCGGCGGCGGCATCGCCGGCTGCTCGACCGCGCTGCATCTCGCCGAGCGCGGCTACCGCGTCGTATTGCTCGAAGGCGAGCACATCGGCTGGGGCGCGTCGGGCCGCAGCGGCGGCCAGGCGCTCGCTGGCTACGCGAGCGGCCAGGGGAAGCTCGTCGCGGCGCTCGGCCGCGACGATGCGCGCAAACTCTGGGATCTTTCCGTCGCCGCGCTCGACCTGTTGCGCGAGCGGGTCGCAAGGCACGCGATCGACTGCGATCTGCACTGGGGCGCCCTGCACGTCGCGATCAAGGCTCGGCAGCGCGCGGACCTGCTGGCCGAGCAACGCGAAGCCGAAACGGAATACGGCTACACGCGTCTGCGCTTCCTCGAGCGCGCCGAGGTCGAGTCGCTGCTCGACACGCGACGTTATTGCGCCGGTCTGTTCGACGGCGGCAGCGGGCATCTGCATCCGCTCAACTACACGCTCGGGCTCGCGCGGGCCGCCGCGGATGCCGGCGCACGTTTGTTCGAGCGCTCGCGGGTCACGAGTATCACGCCCGGCGAGCGCGTCGTCGTCAGGACGTCGGAGGGCGAAGTGCGCGCCCGCTTCGTCGCACTGTGCTGCAACGCGTATATCGGCGGGCTGAGCCCGCGCTTGCGCGCCCGGATCATGCCGGTCGGCACGTACATCGTCGCGACGGAGCCGTTGGGCGAAGCACGCATCACGCAACTGATCCGCGAGAACGTCGCCGTGAGCGACGTGAACTTCGTGCTCGATTATTTCCGGCGCTCGGCCGATCACCGCCTGCTGTTCGGCGGACGCGTCAGCTACTCCGGCGTCGACGCCTTCGACACTGCGAGGGCGACCCGCAAGCGCATGATCAAAGTCTTTCCACAGCTCGCCGACGTGAACATCGACTATGCGTGGGGCGGGTTCGTCGACATCACGATGAACCGCGCGCCCGACTTCGGGCGGCTGGCGCCGAACCTCTATTATTTGCAGGGATTTTCAGGTCACGGCATCGCGCTCACCGGGATTGCCGGTCAGCTCGTCGCGGAAGCGATTGCCGGCCACGCGGAGCGCTTCGATCTGTTCGCGAAGCTGGAGCATCGGGATTTCCCGGGTGGACGACTGCTGCGAACGCCTTCGCTCGTCCTCGCGATGCTGTGGTATCGACTGCGCGATTGGCTCTAGGGGCCTTCGTACACGCAGCCGCTGGTGCACGTCTCGTGCACGACGACTTTCGCCAGCAGTGGCAGCTTCGGCTTCATCTCGTTCCAGAGCCATCGCGCGAGATTTTCGCTCGTCGGATTTTCGAGCCCGGGAATCTCGTTCAGGAAATGATGGTCAAGGCGGTCGTAGGTCGGCTGGAACGCCACACGTACATCGGCGAAGTCCATGACCCATCCCGTATGCGGATCGACTTCACCGGTGAGATGCAGCTCGACGCGAAACGAATGTCCGTGCAAGCGCGCGCACTTGTGCCCTGCCGGCACGTTCGGCAGGCGGTGCGCGGCCTCGATCGTGAAAGCGCGAAAGATCGAGATCACGCGGCCTTGCGACGGCGCGAGCTCGACGCGCAGCTGCACTTGCCGCAGGTGCAGCGGATGGAACTGCAATCGGAGCAGACGGTGAAATCGACAGAGCCGAAGTGACGCCGACAAAGCTCGCAGTAGGGCTTGCGGCGATTGCCGCGCGCGGCGCGATACGTGTCGACGGCTTCAGCGTTCTGCTGCAGCTGAGCGTCCGTGCACGGCGTCAGATCCGTGCTCACGATCGAACGCATGAAGGTGCTCGCCCCCATCGGTGCGAGCTTGAACAGGCGCATCTGTTCGCGTGCCAAGCCCATCTGAGCAACCGGGTCGTTGATGACCACACCTAATTTCGGGTGAAAGCACACCTGGAAAGCATCGCTGCTCATGACTGTATCGCTCGAGTCTGGGGATTTTGGCGCTGTAAAGCGGAAGCAATTCTGCTGCAACGCAAGAGTCATATCAATCGGGGCGAAACTTAGCTGCGTTGCGATTTAACGAAACTGCAGAAAGGTCGACAGGGTTGTAACGCCCGATGGCGAAGCGAGGTCCTGGTTGCGTCGCATGGACTCGCTCGGACGCCCGCGCCCTACGGGTTAGGAGCCCGACCGAGCGACCCCTCAGAGCGCGGCAGGCTTGGCCGTGAGCTTGTAGCAGCGATGGATGCGCGGATTACGACGGAAATCCCACGGCAGCGTGCGCTCGCTCCAATCTTCTACTTCGAACCTGTCGGCAATTTCGGCATCCAGCTTGAACCGCGTGTAATTGTTGGAAAAGACGATGACGCCTTGTGGCGCAAGCACCTTCGCCGCCAGCGAAAGCAGCCTTTGATGATCGCGTTGGACATCGAAGTCATCCTCCAGCCGCTTCGAGCGCGAATGCGTCGGCGGATCGATGAACATGACGTCATAACGCCGCGCCGTGCTCGCCTGCTCGGCGAGCCACGTGAGCACGTCCGCCTGCACAAAACCGTGACGAGCATCCGCGAATCCGTTCAGCGCGAGATTGCGCTTTGCCCACTCCGTGTACGTCCGCGACATATCGACGGTCGTCGAGCCGCTCGCGCCCGCGCCCGCGGCGTACACCGTGGCCGTGCCGGTGTAGGCGAACAGATTCAAGAAGCGCTTGCCGCGCGCGAGCTCTCCGACGAGCCGCCGCGTGATGCGGTGATCGAGAAAGAGTCCGGTGTCCAGGTAGTCCTGAAAATTCACCTGGAACTTGTACCCGTTCTCGCGCACGACGTGATATTCGCGCTCGGCCGCGACCTTTTCGTACTGCGCGACACCTTTTTGCTGGCGACGTTCGCGCAGGAAGATGCGCTCGCGCGGCAACCCGAGCACCTCGGGCACCGACGCAAGGACTTCGCGCCGACGCATGCGCGCGGCATTGACATCGACGGTGCGCGGCGGCGCGTATTCCTGGACGACGGCCCAGCGCTCTTCCCCGCCATCGCCGTACGCATCGATCGCAAACGAATACTCGGGCATGTCCGCGTCGTAGATGCGATAGCAATCCACCGTTTCCTTGCGCGCCCAATCCTGTGCGGCTTTGAGATTCTTGCGCAGGCGATTCGCGAACATCTGCGCGCCCGGCCGCGCGCGAATCTCCGCGTCTTGTTCCGCCGCCTGCTCCGGTGTGCGCTCGCCCCTGTATTGCGACGGCTCGACATCGAAGCGCAGCAGCCGGCATTCGATCTTGCCGTTGAACAGCGTGTGCGTGCGGCGTGCATTGATGCCGAGCGCTTTCGCGAGCGGCGGATTGCCCGTGAACACGGCCGCCTTCCAGCCCTCGAAGTGTTCACGCAGCTTGGCGCCGAGCGTTGCGTACAGGCCCTGCAGCTGCTCCTGGTCGCCGATGCGTTCGCCGTACGGTGGGTTCGTGACGACCAAGCCTGTCGGACCGAGGTCGTTGGTGAGCTGCTCGAGCTCACGCCGCTCGACGTGCACGCTGCCGCGCAGGTGCGCGCGCTCGATGTTCTCGAGCGCCGCACGGACCGCATGCGCGTCGCGATCGAAGCCGCGCAGCTGCAACTGGAGCGCGGCCTTCGCGGCGCGCCGCTCGCGCGCTTCGTCGAGCAATCGAGCCCACAGCGCACGATCGTGACCGGCCCACCCGATGAATCCGAAGTAGCTGCGCAACGATCCGGGCGCGACATCGAATGCCATCAGCGCAGCTTCGATGACGAGCGTGCCCGAGCCGCACAACGGATCGAGCAGCGCGCCGCCCGACGCCGCGATTGCCGGCCAGCCGCTGCGCAACAGAATCGCGGCCGCGAGATTTTCCTTGAGCGGGGCAGCGACGCCGCGTGCGCGATACGCACGCCGATGCAGGCTTTCACCGGAAAGATCGAGACTGACCGTCGCACGCTCGCGGTCGAGGCGTACGTCGACCCGCACACTCGGCCGCTCGAGATCGATCGACGGCCGCTCCCCGCTGTGCTCACGCAAGCGATCGACGATCGCATCCTTCGTCTTCAACGCGCCGAAATGCGTGTGCGTGACGCCCGTGGCCGAGCCCGCGAGTTCGACGGCGAGCGTCGCGCGCGGGCCGATGTGGCTCGCCCAGTCGATCTGCTTGACCCCTTCGTACAGCGATTCAGCGCTCGTGACGGGAAACGTCGCGAGCGGCATCAGGATGCGGCTCGCGGTGCGCGACCACAGGCACGCGCGATACGCGGCCTCGAGCGAGCCTTCGAATTGCACGCCGAGCTTGAACTCGCTCGTCTGGGTGGCTCCCGCGGCGCGCAATTCGGCGGCGGTCAGGTCGGCGACGCCCAGGGGGCAGGAAGCAAAAAACTGCATTGAATCTCTGTGTCGAATGAGCGTGCGTACGCGGGATCGTGTCTAGGTGTGGGCGTGAACGTGAACGTGAGTGCGAGTGCGAGTGCGAGTGTGAGTTGTGAGTTGTGAGTGAGTGAGTGAGTGTGAGTGAGTGAGTGTGAGTGAGTGAGTGAGTGTGTGTGTGTGTGAGTTGTGAGTGTGGGATGACTGTGGGTGTAAGCGTTGGCGTGGCTGTGATCTTGGCGTGGCTGTGAGTGTGAATGTGGGCGCGAACCGTCTGCGTGCGTCCTCTCCCCCGCGCGAGCGGGGGAGAGACAGAGAGGGGGCCGCCTGAACTCAGCTCACCGCTCACCCACCCCATGCCGTCCGTCCAGCGTGAGAATCGGCCAGTAAAGCTCGGGCCGGCGATCGCGAAACACGCCCCAGGCGTTGCGATACTCGCGCAGCTTGTCGAGATCGAACGTCGCCGTGAGCACGGTTTCGCTCGTGCGATCCGCCTGCTTCACGAGCGCGCCCGTGTGATCGGCGATGAAGGACGAGCCGTAGTACGTGACGGTCCAGCGTTCGCCGCGCTCGGTGCCGATGCGGTTCGACGCGATCAGCGGCATGACGTTCGACGCCGCGTGGCCCTGCATCGCGCGCTGCCAATGATCGCGCGAGTCGATCGACAGATCCTGCGGCTCCGCGCCAATCGCGGTCGGATAGAACAGCAGCTCCGCGCCCAAGAGCGCCATCGCCCGCGCGGATTCGGGAAACCACTGGTCCCAGCAGATCGCGACGCCGATCTTGCCGAAGCGCGTGTCCCACACCTTGAAGCCCGTATCGCCCGGCGAGAAATAGAACTTCTCGTGATAGCCCGGGCTTTCCGGAATGTGCGCCTTGCGATACGTGCCGAGTAGCGCGCCGTCGGCATCGACGATCGCGACGGAGTTATAGAACGCGTTACCCGCCTTCTCGTACACGCTCGCCGGCAGCACGACGTTCAGCTCGCGGGCGAGCGCTTGGAAACGCCGCACGGCAGGACTGTCCTCGATCGTGCGCGCGAGCGCGAAGTTCGCCGTCGAATGGTCCTTGCAGAAATAAGGCGTCTCGAACAGCTCCTGGATCAGGATGATGTTCGCGCCCTGCGCGGCCGCGCTGCGAATCATGCGCTCGGCCGTCGCGAGGTTCTCCTCACGATCGTTCGTGCAAGCGAATTGGGTGGCGGCGACGGTGACGAGCATGATGGTCGATCCGTTAATCTGGGAAAGCGAATGGCTAGATGAGGCCAGGCGACGGAAAGTCTAGCCGAGATCGCTGCGCCGCCTCGCCTCAAAACGCCGGCGGCGTGCTCGCGCTGACGATCTCGCAGACCTCGGGACCGGGATTGCGAAACCGATGCGGCACCGAGCTTGGAAAATAGTACGCATCGCCCGCCTCGAGCACGCGCGTCTGTCCGCCGACTGTGAGCTCGATCCTACCTCGCACGACGACGCCGCCCTCTTCGCCTCGCTGCGCCAGCATGTCCGAGCCCGTGTCGGCACCGGCGCGAAAGCGCTCGTGCATGATCGACATCGCGCGGTTCGGATGTTTCGCGGCGACGAGCCTGAGCGCGACCTCGCCGTTGCCGACCTCCGTCAGCTCATCGCGGCTGTAGAAGACCTGCGGCGTCGCCTGCGCATCGAGCGAGAAGAACTCGGCCAATGACATCGGAATGCCATCGAGCACCTTTTTCAACGAACTGATCGAGGGACTCACGCGATTCTGCTCGATCAGCGAGATCGTGCCGTTCGTCACGCCCGCGCGCTTCGCGAGCTCGCGCTGCGACAGACCGTACATCGTTCGCACCCGTTTCAGATGTCCGCCGACATCGATCATCGCGCCCTCCGCCTCGACCGCTGTTTAGGATAATCGACAGACAGCCGCCCTGCCATCGTGCGATAAAAGCCTCTCACGTCGGACGATTGTCGAATTTCCTTATCGTTGCCCTGCCGCTGGAGCCGCGACCATGAACAATTCCCCTTCGCGCGCCGATCTCGAGGCGCTGTGGATGCCGTTCACCGCCAATCGACAGTTCAAATCGCGGCCGCGCTTGCTGGCGCGCGCGGAAGGCATGCATTACTGGACGCCCGAGGGCCGACAGATTCTGGATGGCGCCGCCGGCCTGTGGTGTGTCAATGCGGGCCATGGCCGCAAAGAGATCGCCGAGGCCGTGAGCCAGCAAGTCGCGACGATGGAGTTCGCGCCGCTGTTTCAGATGGGTCATCCGCGCTCGTTCGAGCTCGCGAACCGGCTCGTGAAGATCACGCCCGAGGGGCTCGATCACGTCTTCTTCGTGAACTCTGGATCGGAGGCCGTGGATACGGCGCTCAAGATCGCGCTCGCCTATCACCGCGTGCGCGGCGAGGCGTCGCGACAGCGCCTGATCGGGCGCGAGAAGGGCTACCACGGCGTCGGCTTCGGCGGCATTTCCGTCGGCGGCATGGTCAACAACCGCAAGTTCTTCGGCAGCATGCTGCCCGGAGTCGATCACCTGCGGCATACGTTCGATCTGGAGCACAACGCGTTCTCGCGCGGCGTGCCGCAATGGGGCGCGCATCTGGCGGACGATCTGGAACGGCTCGTCGCCTTGCACGACGCCTCGACGATCGCCGCCGTGATCGTCGAACCCGTGCAAGGGTCGGCCGGCGTCGTGCTGCCGCCGCAAGGCTATTTGCAGCGCTTGCGGGCGATCTGCGACAAGTACGGCATTCTGTTGATCTTCGATGAAGTCATCACCGGCTTCGGCCGCCTGGGGACGCCGTTCGGCTCGCACTATTTCGGCGTCGTGCCCGACATCATCACCGCGGCGAAAGGGCTCACGAACGGCGCGATTCCGATGGGCGCCGTGTTCGTGCGCAACAACATCTACGACGCCTTCATGCACGGCCCGGAGAACGCGATCGAGCTGTTCCACGGCTACACGTATTCGGCGCATCCGGTCGCTTGCGCCGCCGGCATTGCGACTCAAGACATCTACGAGCGCGATGGCCTGCTGACGCGCGGCGCACAACTCGCGCAGCAATGGGAAGACGCCGTGCATTCCTTGCGCGAGTCGCCGCACGTCATCGATATCCGCAATATCGGCCTGATGGCCGGCATCGAGCTCAGCCCGCGTGCGGGCACGCCAGGTGCGCGCGGGTATGACGCCTTCGTGAAGGCGTTCGAGATGGGAATTCTGATTCGCGTGACGGGCGATATCATCGCGTTATCGCCGCCGCTCATCGTCGAGCCGAGGCAAATCGATCAGCTGGTGTCGACGCTGCGCGAGGTGCTGCTGGCGATCGCATGACGACAACACGCGGCCCGGCAACGCAAGGCAGCTCGGACGTTTTCCGGTGCAGCCGCGCTATGCCGAGGCGGGCTCGAAGATCACATACAGCTTGCGCAGCGGCTTGAGCACGTGCCACACACCGCTGAAGCCGGCGGGAATCACGAACGAATCTCCGGCTGCGAAGCGCCAGTGTTGTCCATCCACGGATTCGACGAGGACCTCGCCCTCCGTGATATGGCAGAACTCGTTCTCCATGTACGCGACGCGCCATCGTCCCGGCGTGCTTTCCCAGACGCCCGCGCACATCTGGCCGGTGCGATCGCTGAAGTAGTTGCGGGCCGTGTGCCGCGGGTCGCCGGCCAGCACACGCTCGGCGGGCGGACGCGACACGGTCGTCTCGGCCGGGCTTCGGCCAAAGGTCACGAGCTGCGGGGTGGGTGAAGCGTCGGTCATGACAATGCTCGCCAGGCACACGGAGGGACCTCGACTGTAGAAGAGTGATCCTGAAAAAGGCGAGCCGACGATCGTCGGCTCGCAACGGGGGCTCGAGTCATTCGGTGCGTGCGACCGACGTGGCGCCGATCGGCCGGATCGCGAGACTCACGCGGCGCTCCCAGGCATAGGCTTCGACGTCATCCTTCTGCGCGGTTGCGAGGTCCTCCCCGTGGGCGGAAATCGCGATCCGCGCCGGGTCCGCACCGCCGCCGATCAACGCCGCACGTACGGCCTCCGCCCGCAACGCCGAAAGCTTCAGGTTCGCCTCGCTGTTGCCGCGCGGGTCCGCGAACCCGTGCAACTGCACCTCGAGCTGCTGATGGGCCGCAAGCAGCTTGCCGATCTCGCCGAGCTTCGCGACGACGTCCTGGTCCATCTCCGCGCTGCCCGTGCGGAACATCACGTCCGCATGCAGCCGCTCGGCGAGTGCATTGAGCATCGCGTCATCGCCGGCGCGTTCGCTCGCACGCGCGAGCGCGAGGCGTGTTTCGATCAGCTCGCCTTCGAGCACCTGCGCCTGGCGCTCCGCGGACCGCGCTTGCCGCGCGGCGATCTCGGCCTGCTGTTCCGCGCGATTCGCCGTGCCGACGCTGTCGCCGATGACACCGCCGATGACGAGACCCACGAACGCGCCGATCGGGCCGCCGACGATCGCGCCCGTGGCCGCACCCGTGAGCATGCCGGCGCCCTCTTCTTTCGTGAGTTTGTTTTCGCCTGCATTCGCGACATTCGCCGTCAATGCGAGGGCCACTGCACCGATCAATGCCTTGTTCAACATGGTTCTCTCCTCGAGTTGGCTGTCGTCGTTACTCGCCGTTGCGAGTGGGGTGACGATCTACCCGTGGGAGACATTCAAGGCCGGGATCGCGACGCGATCGCGCGCGCGAAGTGGCAGCGCGCTTAGCGATCGTGACGAAAGGTGGCAGCGCTCGTCAGAGCGAGCTGCACACGTGGCCGCCATCGACGACGAGCGTTGCGCCCGTCATGTAGCGAGAGGCCGCGGACGCGAGCAGGAGCAAGGGTCCGTCGAGATCGGCGAGCTCGCCGAGGCGCCGCTGCGGAATGCGCTTCAGCAACGCTCGACCTGGCTCGGTGTCGAAGAAACTGCGGTTGAGATCGGTCGCGAAGTAACCGGGCGCGATGCCGTTCACGCGAATCCCATAGCGCGCCAGCTCGAGCGCCATGCTGCGGGTCAGCTGCGTGAGCCCCGCCTTCGACGCGGCATACGGGGCGATCGCTCCGGCCTGGCGAAAACTCAGGATCGATTCGATGTTGATGATGCTGCCGGCGCGCTGACGGTCGCGCATCCGCCGCGCGACCGCGGTCGCGACGAGAAACGCGCCTTTGAGATTCACATCGACGACGGCATCCCAATCGGCTTCGCTTTGCTCGAGCAAGGGCTTCGCGATCGACGCGCCGGAGTTGTTGACGAGGATGTCGATCGCGCCGAGCTCGGCTTCGATACTGTCAAGCGCGTGCGCAATCGAAGCGGCGCTCGTGACATCGAGCTCGCACACCGCGACGGTGCCGCCGGCCGCGCGAATGTCCGCGGCGGCCTCGCGCAGTGCATCGAGGCGCCTCGCACACAACCCCACCTTGACCCCATGACTCGCGAGAACCGAGGCGAAGTGCCGCCCCAGACCGCTGGAAGCGCCCGTGACGAGTGCGACTTTGCCGGACAGATCGCTAAAGAGCTGCATGTGGTTGCTTGCCGAACTGAGCGCGCACCCGACCGCGCGCCGACAGTTTGACGCGCATCACACCTCGAGTCGACTGCGCCAAGGAAGATGCGGGCGCCTGCGCTCGACGCTGCTCGGCGTTATGTCTGGAGGGAACGGCACGATGAAAACGACAGTGGTGATCAACACCAAAGGCGGCGTCGGCAAGACCACTGTCACGACCAATCTCGCCAGCTACTTCGCCGCGAACAATATCGGCACGACGATCATGGACTACGACCCGCAAGGGTCGAGTCTCCACTGGCTGCAGCAGCGACCGCCAACGGCGGCGAAGATTCACGGTGCGAACGCAGCGCAGCCAGCGGTCGGTCTGCGCAGCTTCCGGATGCACGTTCCCGCAACGACGGAGCATCTCATCATCGACGCGCCGGCGGGCTCGTCACGATTGCTGCAGCAAGACATGCTGCGGAACGCGAATCAGATCCTCATTCCTGTCGGCCCTTCCGCGATCGACATCCACGCCACCGCGAACTTCATCAAGGAGCTGCTGATCGCCGGCCGCGTCCGCTCGCAGGGCATCAAGGTCGGCGTGGTCGCGAATCGCGTGCGCGAGTCGAGCTCGGTGCACGCGCCGCTCGAGCGTTTCCTCAACTCGTTGAGCATGCCGTTCCTGACGCGGTTGCGAGATGCCGATGCGTTCCTCGAGGCCGCCGAATCCGGCGTGGGCATTTTCGAGATGCCGGAGACGATCGGCGCGCGTGAACGTGAGGACTTCATGCCGATCGTCGAATGGGTTCACGGCAGCGTCGGCGCCGGTGCACCCGACACGAGCAACGTCATCGTGTTGGCGAACGCGCGCAAGCCGCTGGCGTCCAGCGCGAGCTGAGCTCGGCATGTAAGTACATCGGGAACACACGCGGCAACGTTCCGCGCCGCCCGGAACATCCAATCTGCTTGAGGGATTGAATGCGCTCCCGACCGGGAGCCCCCGATGGCTGGCGAGCACTTGCAGCAGAGCGCTAGAGCCCGCATCTACCGCGGCTCGATTCTCGGCCTGTCGAGCAGCGGGCTTGCTGCTTGCTCGGGCGGCATTCTCGATCCGCTCGGTCCGGTCGGTGCCGGCAATGCGACGATCCTCGTCAACTCGACCGTCATCATGCTGGCGATCGTCGTGCCCACGATCATCCTGGCGCTCTGGGTCGCATGGCACTTCCGCGCATCGAACCCGAAGGCGGAGTATCTGCCGTACTGGTCGTACTCCGGCCGCATCGAAGCAGTCGTCTGGTCGATTCCGACGCTGACCATCTTGTTCATCTCCGGCCTGATCTGGATCGGCACTCACCGCCTCGATCCCTTCAGGCCGCTGTCCGCGGACGTCCCGCCGCTCGAAGTTCAAGTCATCTCGCTCGACTGGAAGTGGTTGTTCATCTACCCCGAGCAACGCATCGCCACGATCAATCGACTCGTCCTGCCGGCGGAAACGCCGGTGCGCTTCTCGATCACTTCGGCCAGCGTGTTCAACGCGTTCTTCGTGCCGCGCCTGGGCTCGATGATCTACGCCATGCCAGCCATGGTCTCGCAGCTGCATCTACAAGCCGATGAAGCGGCAGAGATCTGGGGCATCTCGGCGCAATTCTCCGGCGACGGCTTCACCGACATGCAGTTCGGCGTGCAGAGCATGCCGACGGACGAGTTCGAGGCCTGGACCGCGAGCGTGCGCAGCAGCGGCCCGGCGCTCGATGAGCCCACGTACGTTCAACTGATGCAGCAAACGCTGGACGTTCCGCCCATGACGTATCGCGCGGTCGATCCCGAACTCTTCCAACGCGTCGTCACACAAAAGATTCCGCCGGGCCCGGGACCTACGCTCGACAACGAACGGCACGCAGGGCGCGAGATGCCTGCCGGGAGGAATTGAAGATGTGGGGCAAACTCAATCTCTCGGCGATTCCATGGCACGAGCCTCTGCCGCTGATCACTTCGATCATCTTGATCCTGGTCGTGCTGGGCGTGCTCATCCTCGTCACCGTGAAGGGCTGGTGGCCGTACGTCTGGAACGAATGGATCACGAGCGTCGATCACAAACGCATCGGCGTCATGTACTGCCTGCTCGGCGTGCTGATGCTGATCCGCGGCTTCGCCGACGCCATCATGATGCGCACTCAACAGGCGGTCGCTATCAATGCAGCGGGGTATCTCACCCCCGAGCACTACGATCAGATCTTCACCGCGCACGGCACGATCATGATTCTGTTCGGCGCCATGCCCATCGTGCTCGGTTTCATGAACTACCTCGTGCCGCTGCAGCTCGGGGTTCGCGACGTTGCGTTTCCCACGTTCAATTCCGTCGGCTTCTGGCTGACCGCGAGCGGCGCGCTGCTCGTCAACATCTCGCTCTTCATCGGCGAATTCGCGCGCACGGGCTGGCTGCCCTATCCGCCGCTCAGCGAGGCGACGTACACGCCGGGCGTCGGCGTCGACTATTACCTCTGGGCCGTGCAGATCTCCGGCATCGGGACACTCATCACGGGCATCAATATCGTCACGACGATATTGAAGATGCGCTGTCGCGGCATGAGTTACCTGCGCATGCCCGTGTTCTGCTGGACCGCGCTCGCGTCCTGCCTGCTGATCGTCGCGGCGTTCCCGATCTTCACCGCGACGCTTGCGATGCTGACGCTCGATCGCTACGCCGACTGGCACTACTTCACGAACACCGCGGGCGGCAATCCCATGATGTTCGTGAACCTGGTGTGGGCCTGGGGCCATCCCGAGGTGTACATCCTCATCCTGCCGGCCTTCGGCATCTTCTCGGAGATCTTCCCGACGTTCTCCGGCAAGCCCCTGTTCGGCTATCGCTCGATGGTCGCGGCGACGCTTTTCATTTGCATCATGTCGATGGTCGTGTGGCTGCATCACTTCTTCACGATGGGCACGGGACCGGCGGTGAACACGTTCTTCGGCATCACCTCGAGCATCATCGCGGTCGGCACCGGCGTGAAGATCTACAACTGGATCTTCACGATGTACGGCGGGCGCGTGCGCTTCGAGGTGCCGATGTTGTGGTCGCTCGGGTTCATCGTCACGTTCATCATCGGCGGTCTGACCGGCGTGCTGCTCGCGATCCCGCCCGCCGATTTCGTCACGCACAACTCGATGTTCCTGGTCGCGCACTTCCACAACGTCATCATCGGCGGCGTGGTGTTCGCCGTCTTCGCGGGCCTGGAGTTCTGGTTTCCGAAAGTGTTCGGGTTCGGCCTGCATCGGGGCTGGGGCAAGGTCGCGTTCTGGTGTGCGTTCATCGGCTTTTGGGTCACGTTCACGCCGTTCTACGTGCTCGGCTTGGCCGGCATGACGCGACGGTTGCAGCACATCAACGTTCCTGAATGGGCGCCCTGGCTGCACATCTCCGCCGTGGGCGTCGGGATCCTGGCGGTCGGCGTCATCGCGCAAGTCCTGCAACTCGTGGTGAGCATTCGCGACCGACACAAGCTGCGGGACGTGACCGGCGATCCATGGGACGGCCGCTCGCTCGAATGGGCCACGCCCTCGCCCCCGCCCTTCTTCAATTTCGCGGTGTTGCCGAACGTCGAGGGCGAGGAAGCGTACTGGGGGATCAAATTGCGCGCGGTGGAGACGCAGCAGCTGACGCCCGAGCCGAAGTACCAGCCGATCGAAATGCCCGTGAACAGTTCGGTCGGCTTTTTCACAGCGTTCTTCACGTCGGTGTTCGGCTTCGCGATGGTCTGGCACATCTGGTGGCTCGCGATCTGTGCGCTGGTAGCGGCATTCATCGGCTTCGTCGTGTTCGCCTGGCGTGACGTTCACGAATTCGAAGTGCCGGCCGAGGAAGTGGCACGCGTGGATCGCGCGCGTCGAGCGGCGCGCGAAGCGTTCCTGCAGCGCCTCGCCGAGCAGGGGGCACTGCCGTGAGCTATCGGGGACTGCCCGCAACCATCGAAGCGCTGCGCCGGGTTCGCGAAGATCCTCACCGGCTCGGCCATCGGGCCCATGGCCCCGGCGAGCCCATCGAAGGCGCCGGACACGGAGCAACGGGCCCGGCGAACAAGCGGATCATCGTCGGCTACGGCTTCTGGATTTTCCTGCTCAGTGACATCGTCATGTTCGCCTGCTTTTTCGCCGCGTTCGCCGTGCAACGCGAGGCGACGGCCGGCGGCCCGACGATGGCGGAGATCGTGGAGCTCGGTCGCGTGGCGCTGCAAACGGCGGCGCTGCTGCTATCGAGCTACACGTGCATGCTCGCCTTTGCGGCATTCAACGCCCGCAACCGGCTGTGGACCCAGATCTACCTGCTGCTCACCGGCCTCCTTGGCTTGTTCTTCGTGCTGCTCGAGGTCGGGGAGTTCATCGAAATGGCCGAGCACGGCTACACGCCGCAGCGAAGCGGCATGCTCACCGCATTTTTCGGCCTCGTGGGCCTGCACGGCGTGCATGTCACCGCCGGTGGACTGTGGCTCGCGACGATGATGGCGCAGATTCAAGTCAAAGGCTTCCGCCACGAGATCGTGCACCGCCTGCTGTGCTTCAACCTGTTCTGGCACGCACTCGACATCGTGTGGATCGGCATCTTCACGATCGTCTATCTGATGGAGAGCATCGCATGAGCCAGCGCGAATCCGATCTGCCCGCCTACACCGATCCGTCGCACGACAAGGATGACCATGCGCCGGGCGATGAGCTCCCCGAGGAGGAAAGCGGCCATTGGGTGCGCAATGCAAATCTCGGCCTGGGCTTTTCCATCGTGCTCACCGCCGCCGCGTTCTATCTGGCGGGGTCCGATATCGTCTATGCGCCGGCGATTCCGGTCGCACTGATCGTGCTCGCGATTGCGCAGATGGGCGTGCACCTCGTGTTCTTCCTGCACATCACGACGGGGCCCGACAACACGAACAACGTACTCGCGCTCGCCTTCGGCGTGCTGGTCGTCTTTCTGATCGTGGTTGGCTCGATCTGGATCATGAATCACCTGGAGCACAATCTCATGCCGATGGAGGGCATGCAGATGTAGGCCGCGCTGGGCGCTGCCAATAGCACCCGTGCACGTCAGCGCCGCTCCGTGCGTGGGCGCTCGTTAGCGCCGCGCGGCCTTCTTCCGTGTCGAACCTGCTTTCTTGCGTGTCGCGGTGCTGCGCGTCTTGCGCTTCGCGGCGGGCTTTTTCGTCGCCTTCGCTGTCTTCGCTCCTTTTGCTGTCTTCGCCCGCTTCGCGCGATGCTCGTCCAAAGAGATCGGCGGTCCGCCCTGCGCGTTCGTGACGACGGCGTTCTTCGACAGGCTCTTGCGCAAAATGGCCATCAGGTCGACGACGTTGCTGCCGCTCTCCGCCGGCTCGGCCTCGTCCGACTCCAGACCGGCCGTGTGAATCACACGATCGCTGTCCTTTTCTTTCGCCGCCGCCAGCGCGTGCAACTGCGCGGCTTGCTGGTCCGCAAGTTCACTCGCATCCAGCTCGTCCTCGGTCAAGCTATCGATGGCCTTGGCGAACTGAGTCACCTTCGCGGCCGTCGGCTTGGACCGCTGCGGCAATCCGATCGTCTCCGGCGAGCGGATCTCGTTTGCATACCGCAACGTGTCCGCGCGCAGCACGCCGTTGTCCGAGACGATCGCGACCAGATACTCATGCCCGCGCATTACGAAACTGCCGATGCCGACGCGCCCCGTACGCTGCATCGTTTGCGCGAGCAGGTGATACGCCTTCGCGGACTTGCCCGCGGGCGATAGGAAATAAGGTTTCTGGTAGTACATCGGCGGGATCTCGGCGATCGGCACGAAATTCTTGAGCTCGATGTCGCCCGACATCTCCGGCGCGACCGATTCGAACTCCTGATCCGTGATCTCGACGATCTCGCCCGAATCCGTCTCATAGCCCCGCACGAGATCGTCGTTGTCGAGCTTCTTGCCTTCCTTGGAACAGTGATACTGCCGGCCGAGCGCGTGGCCCGACGTGTCGACGAGCTTCATTCCCGTCTGCCGCGGCCGGACGGCCGAGAGCAATTCGACAGGAATGCTGACGAGGCCGAACGTGATCGTTCCCGACCACAGCGGTCGTACCGGCGCGGGCGATGACTCCGACGCCGCCGATTCTTTCGCGCGGGACCGCTTAGGCAACTTTCTTCTCCTTGGTGGCGGCGATGCTGGCCTTCAAGGCAGCCGCGAGGCTCGCCGGCGCGGCGGGCTTCTTCTTTCGCACCGGCGCCAGCTTCTCTCCCTTCGCCTTCGCTTCGATCATCTTGCACAGTCGCTCTCGATACTCGTTCTGCCACAGCGCAGGGTCGAAGCTTGCCTCGATCGACGTGACGAATTGCTCGGCGAGCTTCAGCTCGTTGGGTTGCGGCGCGACCGTCTTGGCCGGCTCGATGCCGGCGAAGCTCAGGACCTGATCGGCCCGTCGCAATGTCGACACCATCAAATACCCGTCGAACGCATAGAGCGCGCCGAGATAGCGATTCTTGCGCATGACCCATCGAACGATGCCGATGACGTCCTGGCGCTCGAGGGCGGCGGCCAACGCGAAGTAATCGGCGGCGTCGGCATCGGGTCCGAGATAGTACGGGCGGTCGTACCACTGATCGCTCACCGCAGCGCGCGGCACGAAGCGACACACGTTGATCGCGCGGGATTCTTCCGGCTCCAACTGTTGCAGATCCTCGGGCTCGAGAATCACGGCGGTGCCCTTGTCCAGCGCGAAGGCCTTGCGCATCTCTTCCTTGGGCACATCCTCGCCGGTGTCCTTGCGGACGATGTGCTGCTCGACGGGCGCACGGTCCTTCTTGTGCAGCAGGTGAAAGTGCACGGTGCGATCTTCGATCGCGGAGTACAGCTTCACGTCCAGCTCATGCTTTCCCAGCTCGAGCGTCCCCTTCCACATCGCTCTAGCCATCGAGCGACTCCTCGACGCAGTTCGGGCAGACCACGAGCCCTTCGGCGTGCTTGACCTTGCAGTGCGAACACATGGGGCCGTCACAGATCGCGCAGCGGACTTCCACTTGCAGCACGTAGTAGGCGCTGCAGTGAGGGCATTCCTCGTCGCCCTCGCCGAGCCACCACGGCACCTTGCTCGCCGCTGATTTCGAGACTCTCGCCATCAAGCCTCCCGATGCGTAAGGGATGGGCCACTGGATGCGAGAAGAACGGAGGAGTCGGGCGGCTGTTCCCTGGCGGTGCACTGGGAAGCCGGCGTCAAATTGCCTCGGATGCCGAGGCGTTCGCGGTCAACGCGATCATCGGGGTTCCGGTGATTGGTGGGCTCGCGGTGCTATTTGTGCTCTTCGAGAAAACCGTTCATGCGCCGGAACTGGCCGGCCCGACTCAAGGAACAGTTGTCGGCCTTCGGCGCGGCACCACGCGATCGACGCATTGAGCCTGGTGGAGGACGTTCGCCAGCAGACATGCCGCGCGGTGTGGATCACCTGGCGTCCGCGGCTGCCGGCGTCGGCACGAACGGGCACACGGGCTGCAGGACGTGCAGCAACTGCGAAGGGAGCCCGGAGTTTTGGTGGGCTGTCGAGCTCATGAGAAGGCGCGATTGACGATCCTGTTCGTTTGAGGGACTTTGCCTCATGACCGGAAC
>JAEYXD010000030.1 GCA_023428645.1 Pseudomonadota bacterium | reverse complement strand
CCTTCCAGATCGATCATCACGCGATCGACGTAGCACCAGCCCCAGCCGTCCGGCGGATCGTAGGTTTCCATGACCGGATGCTGCGTCGCCTGGAAATGCTTCGTTGCGTGCCTGTTCGGCGAATCGTCGCAGCAGCCGACGTGGCCGCAGACGCGGCAGATTCGCAGGTGAACCCAGCGGCCATGGCTTGCCAGGCATTCCTGGCAGCCGTCGGCCGACGGCGTGACGTCTCGAAACTCATGCAGATGGGTGCATTGCTCGCGCATGATGGCTCTCGCTTGTCAACGACCGGGGACGGCGATGGTACGCTACCGCGGTTCCCAGGCGAGGCGCATCGCATGAGTGACGACAACTCGACGGCGTCGATCGACCCCACCGATCCCTACCAGCGCCGCGCACAAACGTTTCCGGCGCTCACCGACGACATGATCGAGCGCATCGCCGCGTTCGGCACGCGCGAACGATTGGCGGCGGGCTCGATGCTGTATTCGCGCGGCGACCGCGGCGTGGACTTCTTCGTCATCCTCGAGGGTCGAGTGGAGATCTTCGACTTGGACGAGCACGGCGCGCCGCGCGTCGTGCATGTGCACGAGCCGCGCGAATTTACCGGCGAGCTCGATCTGTTCAACAACCGGCGCGTGCTCGTCAGCGCGCGTGCGCTCGCCGACGTCGCGGTCGTCCGCGTCAATCGCAGCGATTTCGGCCGCATGGCAGCGGTCGAAGCGGACCTCGCCGAAACGATCATGCGCGCCTTCATCCTGCGGCGAGTCGGGCTGATCCGGCACGCGCAAGGCGCGGTGACGCTCGCCGGCCCGGCGCGCGGCGGTGACACGCTGCGCATCCGGCGCTTTCTCACGCGCAACGGCTATCCGCTGCAGCTGCTCGATACCGCGACCGATCCCGACGCGAATGGCTTCCTCACGTGCTTCGAGCTGTCGGTCGAGCAATTGCCCGTCGTCGTGCTCGACAGCGATGTCGTCTTGCGCAATCCGACGAACGCGCAGCTCGCGGACGCCCTCGGACTGACCGAAGAGCTCGATCCAAGTGTCGTGTACGACCTCGCGTGCATCGGCGCGGGACCGGGCGGGCTCGCGGCGGCGGTGTATGGCGCGTCCGAAGGGTTGCGGACGATCGTGCTCGAGGGGCTCGCGCCCGGCGGTCAGGCCGGCACGAGCTCGAAGATCGAAAACTATCTCGGCTTTCCGACGGGCATATCCGGCCAGGCGCTCGCGGGCCGCGCACAGGTGCAGGCACAGAAGTTCGGTGCGCGGCTGGCGATCTCGCGCGCCGTCGTCGGGCTGAACTGCGACGAGCGCCCGTTTGAGATCAAGCTCGATGACGGCACTCACGTACTGGCGCGCAGCATCGTCATCGCGAGCGGCGCGCGCTATCGAACCCTCGATGTCGAAAACTTCGCGCGCTTCGAAGGGCAGGGCATTCACTATGCCGCGACCGCGATGGAGGCGAACCTGTGCGTGGATCAGGAGGTCGCCGTCGTCGGCGGCGGCAACTCGGCGGGACAGGCGGCGATGTTCCTGTCGCGCAGCGTCCGGTGCGTGTACATGCTCGTGCGCGGGCCGAGCCTGGCGGCGACGATGTCCGATTATCTCGTCCAGCGCATCCAGGCGGCGCCGCGCATCCGCCTGTTGACGCATACCGAGATCGTCGGGCTCGAAGGCGAGCGCTCGCTCGAGCACGTCGTATGGACGGATCGCAAGACGGGTCTGCAGATGCGCAAGCCGATCACGAACGTGTTCGCCATGCTCGGCGCGCAACCGAACACCGATTGGCTCAAGGGATGCGTCGCGCTCGACGCCAAGGGCTTCGTGCTCACGGGCGCGTCGGGTGCTTCGCCGTATGCCGCCTCCGCCAACGGCATCTTTGCCGTTGGCGATGCTCGCGCCGGCTCGGTGAAGCGCGTCGCTTCGGCAGTCGGGGAGGGGTCGGTCGTCGTGCATGCGATTCACGAGTATCTGGGCGCAAACGCGTGAAGTCGCGGTCAGTGCTTCATCCAGGCGCAATCGCCACCGTCGAGCGCCATGTGAGTGAGTAGCCCAAGCCCGATCGGGCGGGTTCGCGGATAGGCAAACAATGCGGCATACACCATGATCGCCGGCCACGTATGTAGCGGGTGAAAGCCGATGCTGCAGCGGTCGGCGTCGTAGATCGGATTCGCCAACAGGTGATCCAGATCGACGATCATCGTCAGGATCATGAGCGAAAATGCGCGCCGCCAATGCGCGCGAAAGAATACGAGCGCGAGGCCGAGCGGAACCGCGAAATGCAGGATGAGATGCGCGATGGATCGAAAGGTCATCGCGACAGCCTAACGGAAGCGGGCGCCCGGCCCATAGCTCGCGTCCCCAACACTTTGGATGTGAATCAATGAAGCGAGCCCTGCTGATCGTTGTCCTGGCCGTGAGCTGCGCCGGGTGTGCCGAGATGTCGCAGATCCTGGCGACGCCGAGCGGCGGCTCGGGCACGTCCGCGACGAATTCGTCGCTGGTCGGGAACGCGGTCAAGGCGTCGTTGGAGCTGGGCAGCACGCGGGCCGCGGACCTGCTATCGAAAAGCGGCGGTTACAGCCAGCATCCCGTGTATCGCATCGAATTGCCGCAGCAGGTGCAGCCCATCGCCGCGCGTCTGCGTCAGTTCGGCTTGGGCGGTCAGCTCGATCGCGTGGAAGCGCTCATGAATCAGGGCGCCGAGCAGGCGGCCGTCGAGGCCAAGGCCATTTTCGTGGGCGCCGTGCGCGCGATGACGATCCAGGATGCGCTGGGGATCGTGCGCGGCGGTGATATGGCGGCCACGGAATATTTCCGGCGGCAGACCGAGGTGGCGCTACGTCAGCGATATCAGCCGATCATTCAGCGCAATCTCGAGCAACTGGGGTTCTATCGCCAGTATCAGCAGCTCTTGACGACGTACCAGCAGCTGCCGCTCGCGAACAAGCCGGACCTGGATCTGGAGCAGCATGTGCTCACGGCGAGTCTCGATGCGTTGTTCAAGCAGGTGGGCGAGGAAGAAAAGCTGATCCGCCAGGATCCGCTCGGCCGCGGCAGCAGCGCGATCGCGGCGGTGTTTGGCAGATGACCGCCGCTCCCATGGGGGGAAGCTCAGAACGGCTCTATCAGGGCTTCCATTTCATAGCCGACCGTCTGCTGCGTCACCGGATCGACGATCGGATTGCCGCGCCGGAAGGAGCCCGTCTGGACCGCCTGATGCGCGAAGCTGGTATCGAGATTGACGCGCTGCGCCGCCGCTCCGTCCTGCTCGCGCACGAGCAGCTGCGGCTTCTCGGAATCGATGAACAACCAACCGACGACCTGGCACTTCATGTTCGTGTCCTTCACAGGCTTTTGCGTTGGCAGAATCAGTGCAATGCCTATGCCACTTCAGGATATTCAGCTATATCAATCACTTGTGATTACGCCGCGGGCGGCCGCATTGGACAGAAAATGTCACCTCCCGACGTTCTGGCGCGCCGCGTCCGGGTCCGACGCGGAATGACGACAGGGGTCGCCCGCCCACTCGCAGTACCGAAGCCCCGCTCGGAGCCTTAGCGAGCGAGAACCGTAAAGCCTGCCTTTTCGAAGATCGCGCGGGCCGCGGGCCCGCGCAGAAAGTCGACGTACGCCTGCGCGCCGGGCTTCGCGACAGAGGTCACGGCGACCGGGTACGTGATGGGCGCGTGCGAGTGCGCCGGGAACGTGGCCACGACGCGCACCTTCGGCTCGGCCGCGGCGTCGGTCGCGTACACGATGCCGAGCGGCGCCTCGCCGCGCGCGACGTACATCAGCGCGACGCGCACGTTGTCCGCGCGCGCCAGGCGCGACTCCAGCGACGTCCACAGATCGAGCGAGGTCAGCGCAGCCTTCGCGTACTTGCCGACCGGCACGGAGTCCGGATCGCCCGTCGCGAGCCGGCCGCGCTTACCGAGCGCTTGCGCGAGCGGTGCATCGCGCCCCAGCTTCACGGCGATCCTGCTGTCGCTCGGCGCGATGAGCACGAGCTGATTGCCGAGCAGCGCGCGCCGCGAGGAGCTGTCGATGAGGCGGCGCTGATCGAGGTATGCCATCCATTCCTCGTCGGCGGAGAAGAACACATCCGCCTTCGCTCCCGACTCGATCTGTTTCGCGAGCGCGGAGCTCGCCGCGAACGACAGCTTCACCTCGGTCCCGGAAGATTTCGTGTACTCCGCGGAGATCTCCTGCAGCGCATCCGTCAGCGACGCCGCGCCGAACACGATGAGCGGCTCACGAACCACTTCGTCCGCGCTGGCGGCCTGCACGAACAGGAGTGCCGCCACCAGGCTCCAGACGAATGACTTGCGCATGATCGATCTCCTGACGGCAAGAGGGCCGCGTTCGGCTCGGCATGGTAATGACCCTGCCGCGGCGGATCCCGAGCCAGCGCGCAATTCTCGTGCAACACGAGGTCATCGGCCAGCGAGCCGCAGCTTGAAGCCGTACACGTCGAGCGTGCCTTGCTGAAAATCGATGTGCGGAAAGCGCTCGAAGCCCATGCGTTCGTACATCGACCAGGCGGTTCGCATGACCCGTGTCGAGTGCAGGATCACGCACGACTTGTGCAGCGTGCGTGCGTGCTCGATGCAATAGCGCGTCAGCGCATTGCCGATGCCGAACCCGCGCCAGTCCGGCTGCACGACGAGCAGGCGAACGCCCGCGGCGTCCGGCACGCTCGTCGCGAGACTGTGCGTGCCGTAGTGCCGCATGTCGGTGATGAAATCGATGCTGCCGACCGGCACGTCGCGCTCGTTCGCGGCGACGAACACGCGTATCGCGGGATTGCCGTCGCGTTTGCCGACATTCGCGAGCATGTCGTAGTACTCGGGCTGGTCGCACGGTTGCGGCATGCCGGGCAGCTTCGCGTAGGCATCGACGAGCATCTGGCCGATCTGCGCATGCTCATTCGTCTGGCAGCGGCGAATGAAGATCGCACGCTCACGATTCGAGCACATGACGCCGCTCCGCAAGGCGAGCTCGACGAAGAGCTCTTGGCAACCGCCGCACGAACGAGGATGCAAATAGGTATCGAGGGAAACGCGTGTTCATCGCTGACTCCAGGCTCGGATCTCGAAACACGCGCTCACGTTAGTCACGCGACGTGGATGCGAACGTGGGAACCCACGTGGAAATTCGGCCAGAATCAAGCGATCGTATGTTCCCCGCGCCGGCACCGATGGAGGCAACCGTGTTCCGAGAAGTGAATGGCCTTTGGGGTCTGATCGTCCTCGTCGCGGACATCTGGGCGATCGTGAATATTGTTCAGAGCGGGACGACCACGGGTAAGAAGGTGGTGTGGATCCTGCTCGTGATCGTGCTGCCGGTGCTCGGCTTCATCATCTGGTTTTTCGCGGGGCCGAAGTCGCGGAAATAGGCTGGGTATGGGCCGGCGCCTCGATGCGAGCGCTTCGGGTGTGCCGCGCGGGCGGGCCCGACCCCGGCGAGCGTGATCAACGCAGCTGACTGTCCTTGCTGCCGCGCCGGTTGTAGCCACTGAAAGCCGCGGCCTCGCGGTCAGCTGCTTCCTGACAAACAATACAAAGACGCACGCCAGGTACTGCCTTCTGGCGCGCCTCCGGAATGCTCGCGCCGCATTCGGCGCAATGCGTCAGGCTCGGGCCGCTCGACAAGCGGCTCTGCGCGCGATTCACGCCATCCTTGACGGTTGCATCGATCTGATCTTGAACGGCGCCATCGCCGGCCCAGCCCGTCGCCATGGTCTTGCCTCGCTTCGTTCACCGATAAGTGCTTGGAAGATGGTGCCAAATCTCCGCGGAGCAAGCATGCGCGCGCCGCGTCGCGCGAGCCGTTGTCCGCGGCAAGGTCACTTGCGCGCCGATGTCGGGCGACCGCTCGCAGCACATGTGAAACGGCCCACGAGCAAGGCCGCCCGCCGGACCCCGGAATTTATGGCGAGCGGCTGAGCCCACACCAGGGGAACGTCTCATGGAGCCCCGGCGGGCATGGATGCACATTGCGGTCGAGCCCGGAGTTCTGTGCCATGCCCAACGAAGTTCTGCTCGCAATCGGTTCACTGTTCGTCATCACCGTATGGCTCGCGATCAAGCACGTGATCGTGGCGCGTCTGGAAGAGAGCCAGAGGCGCATCGCGCATGCCGGAGAGTCGTGCTTCGGTCGCGTCGTCGCGATTCAACGTCCGTTCATGCTGGACGACTGCACGCGTCTGTATTTCGACTTCACGCCGAGCGGGGCGCAGGAACCGATTCGCGCGTGTCACGTCGCGCGCGCCGCGGCCGAGAGTGAATCGCCACGGCCCCTGCCTGCTCAGGGCGCGATCGTGGCGATTCGATATTTGCCCGAGCGCCCTCAGCGCGCGGTGATCGGCAAGCTCGTCACCGATTGAGAATGTGCGCTCACGCGAGCGCCGGCGCCGCGGCGAGCGTCTCGCGTGCCCGCCGTTGCTTCACCGCTCTCGCGAGCCGCTCGAGCACGGCGACCGAAGAGTCCCAGCCGATGCAGCCGTCCGTCACGCTCTGGCCATAGACGAGCGGTTGTCCGGCGACGAGATCCTGCCGGCCTGCCTGCAAGTGACTTTCGATCATGACGCCGAGGATGCGGCGCTCGCCGCCTTCGATCTGCGCGGCGATGTTTTCCGCGACGAGCGGCTGATTCTCCGGCCGCTTGCTGCTGTTGCCATGGCTCACATCGATCATGACGCGCGTTTCCAGGCGGGCGGCCGCGAGCTGGCGGCACACTTCGTCCACGTGCTCGGCGGCGTAGTTCGGCGTCTTTCCGCCGCGCAAGATGACGTGGCAGTCCGAGTTGCCCGCGGTCGCGGCGATCGCGCTGTGACCCTGCTTCGTCACCGCCAGAAAATGATGCGGATGCGACGCCGCTTGCACGGCGTCGATCGCGATCTTCACGTTACCGTCGGTGCCGTTCTTGAAGCCGATCGGGCACGACAGGCCCGAGGCCATTTCACGATGGATCTGGCTTTCCGTCGTGCGTGCGCCGATGGCGCCCCAGGCGACGAGGTCGGCGAGGTATTGCGGTGTGATGATGTCGAGGAATTCGCAGCCGGCGGGCAGTCCCAGCTGGTTGATGTCGAGCAGCAGGCCGCGCGCCCGGCGCAAGCCTTCGTTGATGTTGAAGCTGCCGTCGAGATCGGGATCGTTGATGAGGCCTTTCCAGCCGACGGTCGTGCGCGGCTTCTCGAAATACACGCGCATGATGATTTCGAGCGTGTCGCTGTGGCGCTCGCGCAGTTCCTTGAGACGGTGCGCGTACTCCATGGCCGCCACCGGGTCGTGAATCGAGCAAGGGCCGATCACGACGGCGAGACGATCATCGTGACCGTGCAGGATGCGCTGAAGCGCACGGCGGCCGGCCGCGACCGTGATGGAGGCGGGCTCCGTGATCGCGAACTCGCGCATCAGCGTCGCAGGCGTGGTGAGCTCGCGAATGTCGCGAATGCGCAAGTCATCGGTACGAACGTTCACGGCAAATCTCCTCGAATGAGCAAGCGGTCGGCAAAAAAAACGGGGCAAAAAAAAACCGCCAGAGGGCTGGCGGTTGTTCGTGTCGGGTTCGAGCGTTTCGTCGATTTCAGGCCGTACCCAATCCTTCCGCCAGCGGCTTCGGACTCGCGTAAAACCAGAATCGATAGGAACGACCGAAATTCATGGGTGCACTTCGTAACACGCCGGCGCGGCCCCTGGCAACAAAGAATTTTCGAGATCGAGCTGTCACGTCGCGGGTTCGCGCTGGCTCACGAAGCCATTTTCCGCACATAAGCGAGCTCTGGACGCTCGCCGGTCGCATCCTTGCAGATCGCGGCGATCTGGCCGTAGTAGCGCTTCGCCCGGCTCGTTTGGCGAGCCTTCTCGGCGGCTTGTCCGGCGCCGTACAGGGCGAGGAACCGGTTCGGCTCTTTCGCGATCACGGCGTCGAAGGCGGCGAGCGCCTCATCGGTCTTGCCGGCCTCCAACAGCATGAAACCGAGCATCTCGCGCGCCGGCGCGAGCGGGCCGGGCGTCACGGCGGCCTTGTCCGTCGCATCTTCGGCATCGGCGGCGGCGCGCATCGCGGCGATCGCCTCGGCCTTCTTGCCCGCGGCGAACTGCATCCAGGCGCTCGCGCCGCGACGCTGAATGTCGATGATTCCGGCCCAGTACGCGTCCTTCAGCTCGAGGCTGCGGGCATGGAGGGCGGCGAGGCGCTCGATCTCGGGAGCGGCCGCGGCGGGATTGCCGGAACGCGCCGCGCCGATCGCGCGGGCGAAGCGGCTCATCGCCTCGACATACGGCGCGCTCGGCGAATCGATGACGGCGAGCTGCGCGGCGGCCGCCCATTGCTGACGTTCCAGGGCATAGCGCGCCGGGATCGCGGCGGATGCGAAGGGATTCACGGCGCCCGCGGCGGCCTTCTCGGTCGGCCGCGCGAGCTGCAGCGTCCGCTCCACGACCGCCTTCGCCTGCGCGTCCATGCCCATTTGCAGGTACGCGTACGTCATGTAGTCGAGCGCGTGCAGCACCGCGCCGGGCTCACCATGGCGCTCGGCGGTGTCGGCGGATTTCGTATTCGTCGCGACCGACTCCTGCCACAGGCCGACGCGAGTGAAGGTGTGCGAGGGCATGTGCAGCGCGTGCGGCACGGCGGGCGCGATGTCAGCGTACGCGCGTGCGGCCGCCAACGCCTTGGGCGCGAGCGGCGGCGCGTCGTACGCATGGATGATGTAGTGGGCGAGCCCCGGATGATTCGGCATCTTCGCAAACAGTGGGTCGAGGATCGCGCCAGCCTTCAGCTGCCGCGCGTAACTCTTGTCCTCGGGCGGCGCGGCTTGTGCGATCGCCAGCGCGTAGAAGATCTTCGCCTCGACGTCGTTCGTGTTCTCGGCGGCGACCTTCTCCATCGCGCTTTCATAGTTCACGATGCGTGAGCGTTGCGTGCCGGGATCATCGTTCGAGAACAGGATGGCGACCGCGTCGATGTAGCCGCGCTCGCGAGGCGTCGGCTTGCCGGTGGACTGCGCCTTGTCGGTCGCGGCCTTGCCGATCGCAATCGTCTGTTGCGAACGCAAGCCGGAGAACGGATTGCCCCAGTGCGTCAGCGCGATGCCCCAATACGCGATCGCACAGTCCGGGTCCGTCTTCAGCACGTCCTCGAACACGCCGCGCGATTCGCCGAACCAGAACGAGTGCAGCAGCGAGACGCCCCGATTGAAGGCATCCTTGACCGCCGGTTTGCACGACGTTTGAAATTCGGTCGTGCCGATCGCGCTGGTTCCCAGCGCTGCTGCGGGATGATCGTGTCCCGCATGTTGTGCCTGCGTCGTGAACGATGCCGAGAGAAGTGCGAGGGCCCAAGACGCGGAGCGGAGGGTGTTCATGTTTCGCCTGCGGCAAAGATCGTGATTTCGCGCGAAAATACGCGGTGCCTTGCAGGCGTTCAAGTGACCTCGAATGCAAACCGGGATGGCCGGCCTGGTGCTTGCTTCTACGTGTCGGTGCGAGGCCAGGCCATTTTTCCAAGGGGTTGAGCAAGCAATGACAAAGGATCGAATCCTGGTCGTCACGACGGGCGGGACGCTCGACAAGGCCTATTTCGATGCGCTCAGCGAATATCAGGTCGGCGACAGCATCGTCGCGCGACTGCTGCAGATCGCGCGCGTGACGCAGCCCTACCGCGTTCACGAGTTCTCGCGCAAGGACAGCCTGGATCTCACCGACGCCGATCGCGAGGGCTTGCGGGATGTCATCGGCGGCGCGCCCGAAACGAGAGTCGTCGTCACGCACGGCACCGACACGATGACGCAGAGCGCCGCGGTGCTGACAGCCATCGCGGGCAAGACGATCGCCCTCACTGGCGCGCTGTCGCCGGCGCGTTTCGCCGAGAGCGACGCGGCATTCAATCTCGGCATGGCGTTCGCCGTCGCGCAGACCGCAAGCGCGGGCGTCTACATCGCGATGAACGGCCAGGTCTTTCGCGCCGGGGAAGTGCGCAAGGATCGCGAGCAGGGGAGATTCGTCTCGATCTGAGCCGGTGCCGCACACCGCGCGTTCGCGCGGAGTTTGATCTTTCTTTTGATCCTCCTGACTTTCGCGCGTGGTCCGCCCGCGGGGCCCACGCATATACTCGGCCCGTCATGACACCCCGTGCGCGTCGCTGGATTTTGTGGCTGCTGCCGTTCCTGGTGGCGCGCGCGTTCGTGCCGGCGGGATTCATGGTGTCGGCCGCGGGTGGCGAGCTGTCCTTGAGGTTCTGTCCGAGCGCGAGCGTCATCGCGCCAGTGGCCGCTGCGGCCGAGGCCGTTGCGACGCACGATGCTCACGCGCATTCACACGCGGCTCATGCGCATGCAGCCGAGGCCAGTGCCGCCCCGCATGCCGATCACGTCGGCGCGACCGATACGAACCTCTGTGTCTTTGCTGTCGTCACGGGATGCGCAAGCAACGACTTCCACCTCGCGAATGCGCGCCTTTATCCCGCGTCCAATCTGCTTGCCGCCGACACCGTTTCCCCTCACGCGAATCGTCCGGTTCGCGTCGACCGCATTCGCGGTCCGCCCGCCTCACTCGCAGTCGGCTAGTGGTTCGCCGTGCTCGACGCTCGTCGACGCCGCGGCCGTTCGCTCAGCGCGAACGATCATTTCCGTTGATCGCATGCAACGCGCCCGCGTTTGCATGAGGCGAGTGATGAGGATTCGACATGCACGCGACGTGGTTGGCTCGTTCGACCGTCAGGCACCAGCTGGTGCTCGTGCTCGCGGTGTTGACGTCTTGCTGGAATGTCGCCGGCGCGATGCAATCGCCGCGCACGGCGCTGGGCACGTCGGCCGCGGTCGATCCGCAAGGCAACGTGTGGATCGTCTACGCGGAGGGTGCTGCGTCCGCGGCAACCGTGTATGTCTCGCGCTCGACGGCGTCCGGCGCGTGGGAAGCTCCGATCGCCGTGAACGCGACACCGGAGCCCGTCGCCGCCGATGGCGACAACCGGCCGAAGCTCGCGTTCGACAGCCAAGGCGGTATGTATGTGACGTGGACGTCGCCGCTGGCCGCGCCGTTCACTGGCAACATTCGCTTCGCGCGCTCGCTCGACGGAGGCAAACGCTGGCTGCCGCCCGCGATCGTGCATCGTGATCGGCGGATCATCACGCACCGGTTCGAGTCGATGCTGGTCGATCGCGAGGACACGATCTGGGTGGCATGGATCGACAAGCGCGATCTGGAGATCGCTCGAGCAGCGCAGCGCGACTATGCGGGGGCCGCTGTCTATTACGCGTACTCGAGGGATCGGGGCGCGACCTGGCAGGGCGACTTCAAGCTGGCCGATCACACGTGCGAATGCTGCCGCATCGGCTTGAGCCTCGATCACGAAGGACGGCCGGCGGCCTTGTGGCGTCACGTGTTCCAACCGAGCGAGCGCGATCACGCATTCGCGGTGTTGACGCGCGATCGCGCGCAGCCGGTCGTGAGTCGCGCGACGTTCGATCGCTGGAACGTCGAGGCCTGCCCGCACCACGGACCGAGCCTCGCCTTCGGTCATGACGGCACGCGCCATGCGGTCTGGTTCAATGAAGTGGCCGGCGCGGGTCGCGTGTTCTATGGTCAGCTCACGTCGAACGAGCCGACGCACGTGAAGCCGCTGCCTGCTGGCGCGAGCCATGCGGATGTCGCGGTGGCGGGCAACGACGTGGCCGTTGTCTGGAAGCGCTTCGACGGCGAAGCGACGCGCGTCGAGTCGTGGCTCTCGGCCGACGGCGGCCGCACTTTCGCGCCAGGCCCGACACTCGAAACGGCCGGCGATTCCGATCAGCCGCGCGTGCTGCAAGCGAACGGTGACTTGCGCATCGTGTGGCGGCGCGCGGAAGGTGTCGCAACGCAATCGTTGCTCGGCGATCGTGCCGCGAAGACGACGCAGGCGGCGAGGAAGCCACCGCCGTCCGCTCACGCGACGCAAATCCAGCCGTTCGACCGCGGCACCTTGCAGCGCATCGAGCGCGAGCGCCGCGGCCGGCCGTTCTGGCTCGTGATGTGGGATCTGGAATGCACGTACTGCATGAAGTCGCTGGGCACGATTGCCGCCGCGCAGCGCGCGCATCCCGAGCTCACGATCGTCACGGTGACGACCGATCCCATCGAGCAGGCTGAAGCCATCAAGGAGCGATTGGCGCAGCTCGGTGTCGTATCGGACGCTTATGCCTTCGCCGCGGGCACGCCTGAAGCGTTGCGATATGCGATCGATCCGGCCTGGAGCGGCGAAAAGCCGCGCTCCTATCGATACGACGCGGCAGGCAAGCGCATCGCGCGCACAGGAGTGCTCACGGCCGACGAATTGACACGGCAATAACGCCGCCGCGACACCGAGCGACTAGTCCCCGGCCGGCGCGTTCTCCACCCCGCTCGCAGTGCCCGGGAAGCGCTGGAACAGTTGCGCCACGACCCGATCGATCGCCGCCTGCGGCTGCTTCATGTCCTCCGTGGTGATCCTTCCCTGAGCGACACCTTCCCAGATCATCTGCTTGCGCTTCGCATCGACGATGTCGATGTTTGCGGTGCCGACCGGGTAGGTCACGGAATCGATCTCGTTGTCGTACAGCGGCCATGCGTTGTACAGACCGTAGCGATAACCGTAGTAGCCGTACCCCATCGACGGCATCGTGCGTATTTCCGTGCGCTCGCGAGCGTTCGCATAGAAGTTCACGAGCAGGTCGGGATTGGCGTCGACGTACCGATAGCCGCGCAACTCCATCTGTTTGCGCACGGCGTTCTTGAAGTAGTTCGTGATGAGCGTCGAATAACCGCCGCGGTCGGTGCCGGTCTGATCGGGAAAACCGAAGGTCCCGAACGACGAGAACGCGACGTCGGGCGCGCTGTGTACGCGAATATCCGGACCTTTCGTCGACGCGCAAGCCGTCAGCAGCGCCAGCAGCGAAGCCAGGAAGATCCCGCAGAAGCGACGATTTCGAGCGATCATGGGCAGCTCCGCACCAGTTCCGGACAGAACCGCAACGCGACCTGCCTCAACGAGTTCCAGCGGGCCTGGGCGGGCAATCCTGATGCATGCCAGAGGAGGCTTACATGATTCGCAAGATCGATCCGAACGCACTCGCCGCGAGCGTCGGCTCCGACTATCCAGCCCCTCACGATGAGCCGTGCGAGCGCCGCGAACGCAAGCGCCTCGGCGATGTCGCGGGCCTGACGCAATTCGGCGTGAACCTGCTGCGCTTGCCGCCGGGCGTCTGGTCGAGTCAGCGGCATTGGCATTCATCCGAAGATGAATTCGTGTTCATCGTCGCGGGCGAAGTCGTGCTGGTCACCGACGAAGGCGAGCAAGTGCTCCGCGCCGGCGACTGCGCTGGTTTCAAAGCGGGCATCGCGAACGGCCATCATCTGCGGAATCGAGCGAATGCCGACGCGATCGTGCTGGAGATGGGCGGACGCAGCGAGCACGATGATGTGACGTATCCCGACCTCGGCCTGCGCTGGCGCGCGTCCGCCGGCTATGTTCGCGACACGGTCGTCGATGACCGTTGAGTCCGCAAAATCGGGAAGGCATGCCGGGATTTTCCCGCGCTGATCGAGCGCTGCCAGCGTGGCTTCGAAGTGAGACGCAGTTCAAATTTTTCGCCGACCGACGCGACGTAATCTCCGCCCTCCGGTGGTCCTGGGAAGCCTATGGACGGCAGCGAGTTTTCCGATCTGGTCCGGCGGCTCGAGCGGCAAGCGGATGAAACTCCGCGGCTCTATGCGCTGCGAGTCGCTCTGATCGCGGCGCTCGGTTATGCGCCGATCGCGTTCGGTGCAGTGGTCACTCTCGTCGCGGGCGCTCTGTGCATCGCTTCAGCCGTTTCCGGCGCCGTGTCGCAGCTCGCGGTCATCGGCACGATCGCAGGCGCCGCCATGACGTTCGCGATCGTGCGCGGCGCGCTCGTGTCGATCGACCCGCCCCTGGGGCGCACGATCACGCGCGACGAGGCGCCCTCCTTGTTCGCCGCGATCGATGACGTCCTGCAGCGCACGGCGTCACTGCGAAGCGGCAGGCACCGATCGGGCGGCACGGTGCTCGCACGCGTCACGCTGGATGCAGCATTCCACGTGAGCCTGCACCAGCAGCCGCGCTGGGGCGTGTTCGGTCGCTATTCCTGTCATCTGCAGCTCGGCATCCCGCTACTCGCGACGCTCGACGTCGTGGAGTTCAAGACGATGCTCGCGCACGAGCTGGGTCATCTGGGCGGTCGCGACAGCAGATTCGCGGCATGGATCTATCGGCAGCGCGTTCCGTGGCAAGCGCTGCAGCGCAAGTTCGCCGAGCCTGCGGGCGCGTTCGAGAAGGCCCTCGCACTTTTCTATCGCGGCTACGCGCCGTACTTCCACGCCCATACCTTCGTGCTCGCGCGCCAACACGAATATCACGCGGATCAGGTGGCGGCGTGGGCGACGGAGGCGCGCGTGTTCGGCCGCGCGCTCGTGAAGGCCGATCTCGCCGCACGCTTTCTCACCGAGCTCTTTTGGGAGCGCTTTTATGCCCAGGTCGAAAAGGCGCCGGAGCCGCCGTACCTGCCGTATGCGATGCTGCCGCGCGCGTTGTCGATCGCGCGGCGCGAGTGGTTGCGAGAGGATTGGCTGCAGGCGAGCTTGCGGCGCTTCGCGAGCGACGCCGATGCGCATCCAAGTCTCGCCGAACGATTGACGGCCCTCAGCGTGCCGGCCGAACTGCCCGCGAGCGCGACTGGCTCGACCGCGCTGCATCTGCTCGGTGCGCTGGCTCCCGCGCTCCTGCAGTGGTGCGACGACGAATGGCACGCCGAAAACGCGGCCGCGTGGCGCAAGCGTCACGAAGCAATCCGCGAAGCGCGCTGGAAGATCGCGCAATACGAGAACACGCCGGCGGAGGAGCTGAAACCCGCGGACCTATGGGAGAAGTCGCTGCTGCTGCTCGATGTCGGGCACGAGCCCGCGGCCGTCGAGGAGCTGCGCGCGCTGGTGCTGCTCGAGCCGAGCTTCGCACAGGCGCATTTTCTCCTCGGGCGCCTGCTCCTCGAATCGGGCGATGAAGCAGGCCTGCATAATCTCACGCTGGCCGCGCAGCAGGATGAGGAGCTTCTGACGGCCGCGGGTCAACTCGGCTATGGCTATTTGCTGGATCGCGGCCGCAAGGGCGAGGCGCAGCGGTTCTGGGATCGGTGCCGCTCGGCCGCGTGAGCGAATCAGCCCTCGGCCGCCGGCGTGTCCGGCACGACGACGCCGATGATCGGTCCCAGCGACGCACGCACGTCCCGTCGCTGCAGGGTCTCCGAATACAAGCTCGAGACGGACGCATCGAGGAACAGTGCATCCTTGCAGCCGAGCCCGTTCCGAAACAGCACGGCGAACTCATGAAACGTGACCGGCCGTTCGCTGATCGCGAAGACGACTTCGTGCTCGGAGAGCAGCCCGACACCGTTGCGGACGTAGCGCGACGTGCTGTGCTCCCTGAAGGCGGGATGCAGGGCGCCGTCGATCACGAGCATCGGGCCCGATTGTGTCGCGACAAGCGGCTTCTCGCGCAACCCCGCGTAACGCGAGCTTTCCACGATCTGCGCGCCGCCCGAGGAGACGAAGAACACGCCGTTCGGCTTCAGGAAGAAATTTCCCGCCGCGTTGTCCAGATTGATCGGGTTCACTTCCTCGCTGTCGATGACGAGCAGGCCGACGGGCGAGAAATCCTTGTGATACATGCCGGCATTCATCGCGAACGCGAGCCGCTCGCCGCGCGGCTGGAGCAGGCGGTTCACGCCGCTGAAATATTTGAGCGGCCGGCCTTTCTCGTCATTGAGAAACATCCGCAGCGCATGCGTGCGCAGATCGATACGGCACACCGTCGCTTCGAGATCCTTGAAGGTGTACGGGGCACAGGCGAGAGCAAAGGTGGACGTCGGCGCTATTGCCATGCATGAAACTCAGGCGGCACATGGTGCCGGCCTGTCGCTGATTTTCCGACTGCGGGTTGCAGCGACGTAGGAAGGCTCGAGCCGCCTCGCCGGTTCCCTGCCTTTGCGCAGCGCGGAGGTGCGTCATTCGCGCTCGCGCGTAATCTCGCCGAATCGCGCCAGGGCCGCGCGTTTCGCCGCGGGTGGATGGCCTTCGTATGCGAGATCGATGAGCCTGCGCACGACCGCGATCTTGAGCGCGCGCGATTCATCCGGCAGGTCGAAGTCGCCGGTGTCGAAGGCGAGCATGAGCTTGAAGTAGTGCTCGAGCGTCGGCTGTGGAACCGCGCGATCGGCCGTGACGGCCGTTTTCACGCGGCCGAAGATGCGAGCGGCATAGGTCGCCGCGAGGTTGCGGGCAACCAGACGATCGGGTCCGCCCGCTTCGATGAGCTCATCGAGCACCGCCAGGCCGTCCTCGAGCTGCGCGAGACCGTCATTCGAACCGAAGCTCTGTTCGGCGCGCGCCAATCGGTCGCGAGCAGCGCGCAGCAATTGCGATTCGGGCGGCATGTGGATCAACTCGGCGCTGTCATGCGCGGCGAGCTTACGCCAGATCGCGATCGGAGTGAGTCGGCAGGGCCCGCGATGGAATCGGAGTCGCCTGGCTGCGGCGCACGCAAATTCCGGCCAGTCGGAGGCGGAAGCGCGGCACAATCATCGTCCGCAGAATTTCCGGAGAGCGTTTCATGATTCGCCCCGAGCCCGTCACCCTGGAGCGCGATGGCATTCGCCTCGAGCCGCTCACGCCCGCGCATCACGACGAGATCGTTCGCGCCGCGTCGGACGGCGAGCTGTGGAATTTGTGGTTCACGACGGTGCCGCGTCCGGAACAGACCGCGCGGTGGCTCGAAGCGGCGTTCGAGGGACGAGCGCAAGGACACATGCTGCCCTGGGCCGTGCGCGACCTCGCGACGGGTGAAGTCGTCGGCTCGACGCGCTATCACGACATCGTCGAGGCGATCGATCGCGTCGAGATCGGCTACACCTTTTATGCGCAGAGCCGGCAGCGCTCGCGTCTCAACACGACCTGCAAGCTGCTGCTGCTCGCGCATGCGTTCGATGATCTCGGCTGCAAGGTTGTCGGTCTGCGCACCGACAATTTCAATTTCCGCTCGCAGCGGGCGATCGAAGCGCTCGGCGCGAAGAAGGATGGCGTCCTGCGTCACTATCAGGCGCGGCGCGACGGCTCGATCCGCGATACCGTGATCTACAGCATTCTCGCGAGCGAGTGGCCGGACGTGCGCAGGCATCTCGAATTGCGCTTGCAGCGGCACGCGGAGCGCTGATCGCTCGGCAGATCGCGTCGCGCATGCGCTTCGGCGCAGGCGGCTTGCGCGGAAGAAGAACGATGGCGTAGAAACGCACGACCGTTTCGCAGAGGATCGAGCCGCTCATGGATTTCATCGCCCGGGGTTCATCGAAGTCCGCCGTCGCGGCCTGCCTTGCGGTCGTGCTCGCAGGCTGCGCAGCGCAGTCCGCGAGCACGGCGCCGCCAGCGCAGCCGACCGCCTCGCCGCAGAAGATTGCATACCCTTCGACGTACCAGCCGGCCGCCGCGGCGGCCATCGTCATTCGTAACGCCACGGTTCTCACGGGCACGGGCGAGCGTTTGAACGGCGCGGATGTCGTGATCGCGGACGGTCGTATCCAATCCGTCGGCCCGAATGCGAGCGCGCCCGTGGGTGCGCGCGTCATCGACGCGAACGGACGCTGGGTCACGCCGGGGCTCATCGACGTGCACTCGCATCTCGGCGTGTATCCGAGCCCGGGTGTGAACGCCCATGACGACGGCAACGAAATGACGGCGCCCGTCACGGCGAACGTCTGGGCGGAGCACGGCGTGTGGCCGCAGGATCCGGGCTTTCAAGCCGCGCTCGAAGGCGGCGTCACGACGCTGCAGATCCTGCCGGGCTCGGCGAACCTCGTCGGTGGACGCGGCATCACCCTGAAGAACGTGCCCGCCGCGAGCTATCAGGCGATGAAATTTCCCGATGCGCGGCACGGCCTGAAGATGGCGTGCGGCGAAAATCCGAAGCGCGTGTACGGCGGCAAGGGCCAGTCCCCGTCGACGCGCATGGGCAATGTCGCGGGATACCGGCAGGCGTTCGCGGATGCGCAGGAATACAAGCGGGGCTGGGACAAGTACCGGCGTGATCTCGCGGCGTACGAAAAGAAGCGGTCAGCCGACGCGAGCGCCGAGCCGCCGAGCGAGCCGAAGCGCGACCTGAAGCTCGAGACGCTGGGCGAGGCGATGGACGGCAAGATCATCGTGCACATCCACTGTTACCGCGCCGATGAAATGCAGGTGATGCTGGATCTCGCGGACGAGTTCGGCTTCAAGATCGCCGCGTTTCATCACGGAGTCGAGGCTTACAAGATCGCGAACCGCCTCGCGGAGAAGCAGGTGTGCGGCGCCCTGTGGGCCGATTGGTGGGGCTTCAAGATGGAATCCTTCGACGGCATTCCGGAGAACCTCGCGATGATCGATCGACCCGAAGGCGGCTGTTCGATCGTGCACTCCGACTCGGATGAGGGCATTCAGCGCCTGAACCAGGAGGCGGCGAAGGCCATGGCGCGCGGCAACGCGGTCGGCATGTCGATCGCGCCGGAGCGCGCGATTCGGTGGCTCACCTCGAATGCGGCGAACGCGCTCGGCGTCGGCGATCGCACGGGCTCGCTCGAGGCGGGCAAGATGGGCGATGTCGTGATCTGGAATCGCGATCCGTTCAGCGTCTATGCGCTGGCCGAGCAGGTATTCATCGACGGCGTGTTGATGTTCGATCGCACGCAACCGCGAACCCCGAGATCCGACTTCATGCTCGGTCAACCAGGAGCGACCCCATGAACCGCCGGCGTGCCGTATCCATCCTCGTGCTCGGGTGCCTCGCAAGCGTCTGTTCGTTTGCGAGCGCGGCCGACATCCTCATCCGCAACGCCGAAGTCCATACTCTGTCGAGCGCGGGCAAGCTCGCGAACGCGAGCGTGCTGATTCGCAATGGCAAGATCGCGGCGGTCGGCCCGAACGTGCAAGCGCCGGCGGGCGCGACGGTCGTCGAGGCAAATGGCAAGCCGCTGACGCCCGGATTGTTCGCGGGCCTGACCGCGATCGGCATCGAAGAGGTCTCGGCCGAAGCGTCCACCGTCGACGAGTACCTGAAGCTCAACGCGCCCGGGCATCCGATGCAGTGGCGGCCGGAGTTCGACGTGACGCTCGCCTACAACCCGCGCTCCGTGCTCCTGCCGGTGGCGCAGACCGAAGGCCTCACGTGGACGGTGATCGAGCCGGGCAGCAGCAGTGATGGCGGCAGCCTCATCGCGGGCCAGGGCGCCGCGATCACGCTCGACGGCCGCTTCGATGCGGTGCTCGAAGGCAGCCGCTCGCTGTTCGTCGCGATCGGCAGTGACGCGCTCCGTCTGTCCGGCAGCAGCCGCGCCGGCCAATACATGCTGCTCGATCAAGCCGTGCGCGAAGCGCGCTCGACGGCGCCGCTCGGCGATCGATCCTTGCTGTTACCGGCGGGGCGCGAAGTGCTCGCGCGCTATTTGCAGGGCGGCCGGGTCGTGTTCGACGTCGATCGCGCGGCGGATATTCGCCAGGTGCTCGCGCTGTCGCAGCGATATGGCATTCGGCCCGTGATCGCGAGCGGCGCGGAAGCGTGGGTCGTCGCGGACGAGCTCGCGCGCGCGAACGTCCCCGTGTTGCTCGATCCGCTCGCGAACCTGCCGACCTCGTTCGACACCATCGGCGCGCGGCTCGACAATGCCGCGTTGCTGGCACGCGCGGGCGTCCGGGTGGGGTTCACGCAGGTGCTCTCGGACGTCAGCCACAACGCGCGCAAGATCCGCCAGGTCGCGGGCAATGCCGTCGCCCATGGTCTGCCGTGGGAGGTCGCGCTCGCCGGATTGACCTCGGTGCCGGCGGAAATCTTCGGCGTCGCGAATTCTCGCGGCCGCATCGAGGTCGGTCAGACAGCGGACCTCGTGCTATGGAGCGGCGATCCGCTCGAAGTGACCACGTTGGCGCAGCAGGTGTGGATCGGCGGCAATGCCATCACGATGCGCTCGCGCCAGACGGAGTTGCGCGATCGCTATCTGGAGCGACTGAACCGCGGCGCGGCGCGCTGACGGATCAGCCGTTCACCGTCGCCCAGCGTCGCGGCCACTCGTCCAGGAAGCGCGGCAGCTGCGCCGCCGGCAACGGGCGGCTGATCAAGGCGCCTTGCGCGCGGTCGCAGCGCAGGTCCATCAAGCGCTTCAGTTGATCGCTCGTCTCGACGCCGTCGGCGATCACGTGCAATTTGAGGCTGTGCGCGAGCTCGATGATGCCGCGGACCATCCCGGCCGCCCGCTCGTCTCGCCCCATGGTCGCGACGAAGGTGGGGGCGATCTTGATTTCGTCGATCGGCAGGCGGCACAGATCGCTCAACGACGAATAGCCGCTGCCGAAATCGTCGATCGACAGGGCAACGCCGAGCGCGTGCAGCCGATCGAGTACGTCGATCGCTGCATCGTTGTCACGCATGATCGCGTCCTCGGTGAGCTCGAGCTCGATGCGATTCGCCGCGAACTGCTTGCGGCGCAACTGCTGGGTGAGACGATCGATGAAGCCCTCGCCGTGCAACTGCGCCGCCGGCACGTTGATGGCGATGCCGAACGGCGGTAGACCCGCGCGATCCCACGCGGCCGCCTGCTCCGCCGCAGCGCCGATCTCCCAGTCGGTGATCGCGCGTGCGAGATCGCGCTGCTCGGCGAGCGGCATGAATTCATTCGGCATCACGAGACCGACGCCGGGGCGGTTCCAGCGCAGTAGGGACTCGATACTCAGTACGTCGCCCGACCGCAGGTCGATCTGCGGTTGATAGTGCAGCACGAACTGCTCCAGCCGGATCGCGGGCAGCAAATCGGTCGCAAGGTCGGTTTGCGCGCGAGCGTCGGTGTCGAGCACGGCTGCGGACGGCGGCTGCCGTGCGGCGGACGCGGTAAGGCGGCGGTCGGTGACGGGTCCGCTCGGCCTCGGGTTGAAGAAACGAAGGATCTGTTCCGGAACTGACATCGGTTCACGCGTCCATTGGCAATCCCGCGCATTAGGCAGTGCGCTCGCTCGAGCCGGCCATCAGGCATTCGACTAGACGCATATGGGGTGGGCCGGCAGTGCGCGTATCTGCGAGCGCCCTCACACCCGCGCGGAGCGCCCGGCCGGCGGCATTGCAGGTAAAACTCTCATCGATCGCGGCGCTCGCTATGATCTGCCCAAGCTTGCAAGGAGGATTTTCCATGCCCAGGCCGATGTCGTGCTCTTGCGTTGCCGCCGCCATCCTCGCCGCTGCGTACGCGGCGGCACCGACGGTCTCGTCGGCGGCCACCCACAGCGGTGCCAAGCGCGCCGCCGTGGCCGCGGTCGATGACCATGCAACGGCGCTGATCGGCCTCTCCGATCAGATCTGGGGATTCGCTGAAACGGCGCTGCGCGAGCATCGCTCCGCGAAGGTGCTGGCCGACTTCGCCGAGCAGCACGGCTTCGCGGTGGAGCGGGGCGTGTCCCACATGCCGACCGCGTTCATCGCGAGCTACGGCAGCGGCCGGCCGATCATCGCGATCATGGGGGAGTACGACGCGCTGCCCGGCGTCTCGCAACAGGCCGTGCCCGAGCAGAGCCCGCTCGCGGAGGGTCGCGCCGGTCATGCCTGCGGTCACAACCTGTTCGGCGCGGCGAGCCTCGGTGCCGCGCTCGCGGTCAAGCAGCAGATCGAGGCGGGCCGCTTGCAAGGCACCGTGCGGTTCTACGGCACGCCGGCGGAAGAGGCGGTCGGCGGCAAGACCTACATGGCGCGCGACGGCGTGTTCAACGACGTCGATGTGATGTTCGCCTGGCACCCTGGCGACATCACGCAAGCGGACATGACGAGCTCTCAGGCGATGGTCGATGCGATCGTCGAGTTCAAAGGCCGTTCCGCCCATGCGGCCGCGGATCCCTGGAACGGACGCAGCGCCGCGGACGGTGCAGAAGCGTTCGCCTATGGCGTCAACATGATGCGCGAGCACATGAAGCAGTCCTCGCGCGTGCACTACGTGATCGCGAACGGCGGCGAGGTGCCGAACGTCGTGCCCGAATACGCGAAGGTGTGGATCTGGGCGCGCGATTGGCAGCGCAAGGAGGTCGAGGAATTACTCACGCGGCTGCGCAAGATCGCGGATGGCGCGGCGCTCATGACCGAGACGAGCGCGACGTTCACGATTCAGAACGGCAGTTGGGAAGTGCTCACGAACCCGCCCGGGGCGAAGCTGCTCGATGCGAATCTGCGGTGGATCGGTGCGCCCGCGTTCACGGCGCAGGAGCACGAGTTCGCGACGCGGATCCAGCAGGCGACGAACGTACCGGCCGTCGGCATGGACGGTTCCATTCGTCCGCTCGAGGGTCAGGAACCGGAGGGCGGCTCGACCGATGTCGGTGATGTGAGCTGGGTCGTCCCGACATTGAATCTCACGGTGGCGACCGCGCCGAAGGACGCGCCTTGGCATGCCTGGCCGGTCGTCGCGACCGGCGGGATGTCGATCGGGCACAAAGGCATGCTCGTTGCCGCGAAGGTGCTCGCCGCGACGATGGTCGATCTGTACGAGAAGCCGGCGGCGCTGCGGGAGGTCAGGGCGGCGTTCGAGAAGCAGCGCGGTGATGTCGTGTTCAAGGCCTATGTGCCCGACGGCCCGCCGCCGCTGCCGGCGGAATGATTCCTGAAGTTTTTGCAATGAACCGCCGCCGCGGGCGTGGCGTTAGGTGTAATCGGAAGGCCTCTCGAGGGGAGTAGCCGGAGTCCGCGCCGCGGGCTCGCGCAATGTCGTCAGTACGAAGTGTGTCGCCCAGGCGCGGGCGGGACGCTTCCGGCGTTGCGGCCCACGCAACAGTGGGGCGGCAAGACCGAAACAGGCCGATTCGGACGTCCGAGTCGCTCCCCATTCATTCGGTCCAGCGCCGGCCGCTTTCGAGAGGATCCCCCATGGCTTCTGTCGGCACGCCGTTCATGTGGTCGCTGTTCGCGGCCTTCGTCGTCGTCGCTCTGCTCGTCGATTTCTTCGCCCTCAGCAGGCAGGGCGCCCACAAGGTCTCGCTGCGCGAAGCGCTCATCTGGTCGCTGATCTGGGTGGCGGTGAGCGCCGCCTTCGCGGCATGGCTGTGGTGGTATTTGGGCTCCAGCCCGGACGCTGCCACACAAGCGCTCGCGAACACGAAACTCCTCGAGTTCGTGACCGGCTATCTCGTTGAGAAGGCGCTCGCCGTCGACAACGTGTTCGTCTTTCTGATGGTGTTCACGTACTTCTCGGTGCCCGCCGAGTATCAGAAGCGCGTGTTGATGATCGGCATTCTCGGGGCGCTCGCGCTGCGCGCCGTGATGATCCTGATCGGCGCGTGGATGATCGCGCGCTTTCACTGGCTGTTGTACGTGTTCGGCGCGTTCCTCGTCTTTACCGGCATCAAGATGTGGTGGGCGGCGGGCCAGGAGCCGGACCTCGAATCCAATCCGCTGCTGAAATGGCTGCGCGGACGCATGCGCATCGCGCCGGACTTCGATGGCGAGCGGCTCGTGACGCGGGTGGACGGCGTTCGTCTCGCAACACCGCTCGCGCTCGTCGTGGTGCTGATCGGCATCGTCGACGTCGTCTTCGCGGTCGATTCGATTCCGGCGATCTTCGCGATCACGACCGATCCGTTCATCGTGCTCACGTCGAACGTGTTCGCGATCCTCGGCCTGCGTGCGCTGTACTTCCTGCTCGCCGGAATGCACGAGCGCTTTCACTTGCTGTCGTACGGGCTGGCGGTCGTGCTGCTGTTCATCGGCACGAAGATGCTCTTGATCGATATCTACAAGATCCCCGTCTGGGTCTCGTTGCTGGCGACCGCCGCGATTCTGGCGACATCGATGATCCTGTCGCAGGTGACCGCGCCGCGCGGCACGCCCGGCACTGCGTATCCGTTCGCGCGCAAGCGCAGTGAGCAGCGCCCGGACTAGGCCTCCCCGGGAAAAAATTCCGGCGCCGTTGCTGCGGGCAGGGCGCCGGTAAAGGGGGTTCGAAGTTCGCAGGATCAGAATCTTTGCGCTGCTACAGCTGCGTAATCGTGATCGTGTAGCCAGGGTCGGCGAGCGTGTGCGCGCCGTAGGCGCCGAGGGCCAGGCTTGCGGCGACGATCAGCGTCGCGAGCGTCATGCAAATGAACTGCTGTGCGGTGCGGGTGGTGCGAGAGGCGGCGTACATGGGGTCTCCTTGACAGTTCCTTGCGCCGCAACCTGCGGCTAGCGGGGTAAGTGCGCTGTTAGATGCAGCCTCGCGAGTAACGGTTGCGTGATGTCGACGGTGACCGGCGAGTGGCGGTGCGCAGCCGGTGAACGCCCCGCGCCTGTTTGCCTGCGCAAAAAAAACCGGCGCCATCAAGGCGCCGGAAGCAGGGGTCGGGCAGCGCGATCACGACAGCTGCGTGATCGTCACGACGTAGTCGGGATGCGCGGCGGCCTGCGCGCCATACGCGCCGAGCGACAAGCTCGCGGCAACGATGATCGCGGACAGGGCCATGCAGACGAATTGCTGGGTCGTGCGGCTGATCTGGGCGAGGTTCAACATGGCGGTCTCCTTGGGTCTTCCTGAGCGCTGATGTGCGCGTTGTTGTTGGAAGCGACTTTAGGGAGAGCGGTTGCGCGGATCTCTAGCTGACCGGTGAGTTGCGGGAGCGGGCCGGCGAGCGCGCGGCGTCGTCGGCGCATGCGCGAGCGCGCGGAGTGCGCCGCGCAAAGCGGCGCACGATGTGACTTGCTTCACCCTCTTGCCGGGGTGTGCATTCGCTCAGAATGCAATCAGCCGCTGTTGCGCAGCGCGGTGGCAACCGCGTTGATCGATAGCTGAATGCCTTCACGGACGCGCGCGTCCTTTTCGCCGGCACGATGGCGTTTCAGTAGCTCGACCTGCAGCAGGTTCAACGGCTCGATGTACGGCAGGCGCAAGCGAATGGACGAATCGAGGATGGGATTATTTTCGAGCAGGCGCGCTTGCTGCGTGATGTTCAGCAAGCATTCTTGCGTCGCGTCCCAACCCTCGCGAATGCGAGCGAAGATGCGCTTCGCGAGCGCCGGGTCGCGCACCAGCGTCGTGTAGCGCTCGGCGATCGCCATGTCCGACTTCGCGAGCACCATCTCCAGGTTGTCGAGCGTCGCCTTGAAGAACGGCCAGGCGTCGAGCATCTCGCGCAACAAGCCTTGATCGCCGAACGAGCGCAGCGCGTGTCCGACGCCGTACCAGCCCGGCAGCATCACGCGCGCCTGCGCCCAACTGAAGACCCACGGAATCGCACGCAGATCCTCGATGCGGTCGGACTTCGTGCGCGACGCCGGTCGCGAGCCGATCTTCAGCTCCGCGATCTCGAGCAGCGGCGTCATTTCGCGAAAGAACGTCTTGAAGCCGTCGGTTTCGTAAACGAGCCCGCGGTACGCGCGAAATGCTTCGGTGGAGATCGCATCCATCGCACGGGCGAAGCGACCCGCCTCGTCCGCGGATGCGGCGGTCGTTTCGAGCGAGGCCAGCAGCGTCGCCGACGCGATCGACTCGAGGTTCAGCGCCGCGGCTTCGCGCGTGCCGTATTTCGCGGCGATCACTTCGCCTTGCTCGGTGATGCGGATGCGGCCTTGCACGGTGCCGTGAGGTTGGGCGCGAATCGCCGCGAACGACGAGCCGCCGCCGCGGCCGACCGCGCCACCGCGGCCATGGAATATCTGCATCGTCGTGTCGGCTTGCTCGAACGTCTGCGCGAGCTCGCGGGTCGCGCGGTTGAGGCCCCATACGGAGGTGAGATAGCCGCCGTCCTTGTTCGAGTCCGAATACCCGACCATGACTTCCTGATAGCCGCGATGCTGCGCGGCCTGGCGAATCTCCGGCAGTGCGAGCCAGTCGCGCATGACGACGGGCGCGCGCTCGAGATCCGCGATCGTCTCGAACAGCGGCACGACCATGATCGCGGCGGCGGCAGGATCGTGCGGGCGATACAACCCCGCTTCCTTCAGCAGCACGTTCACTTCGAGCATGTCCGAGACGCTTTCGCATTTCGAGATGATGTACGTCGTGATCGAGGACGGGCCGTATTTGCGATGCGCCTCCGCCGCCGCCCGCACGATCGACAGCTCGCTTCGCGTCTCCTCCGAGTACGCAGCGTAGGGGCTCGCGAGCAAGCGCTCGCTGGCGAGCTCACCTCGCAGCAGCGCGACGCGCGCGGCTTCGTCGAGCCGCGCATAGTCGTCCGTGACGCCGGCGACCTGCAGCAGCTCGCCGACGACGCGAGCGTGAACATCGGAGTTCTGACGCAGATCGAGCGTCGCCAGATGCAAGCCGAACGTCTCCACGGCGCGGATCAGGCGCCCGAGCGCGCCGCCCGTGGACAACAGTCCCGCGCCGCCCTCGTGCAGCGAGTGCGCGATCTCGACGAGATCCGAGCGGAGCTCCTCCGCGCGCAGGTATGGCTGCCCGGGCGTCGTCGCGCGCCGCGCCGGGGGATGGCCGACCAGTTGCTCGAAGGTCGCCGCGAGCCGCGAATACATGCCGATGACCGCACGCCGATACGGCTCGTCCGCGCGCCCCGCATTGGCATCGCCGCTGTGATGCGCAAGCTGCAGCACGGCGTCCGTCGTCGTGGCGAGCTCGGTCGACAGGGACAGCTCGGCGCCGAGCGCATGCAGCTGATCGAGGTAGCTTTCGAGCACGGCCTGCGCCGCGCGGCCGAGCGCGAGGTGCAACGATTCGGCCGTGACATTCGGATTGCCGTCGCGATCGCCGCCGATCCAGCTGCCGAGGCGCAGGAAGCTGCGTGGTCGAGCGCCGAGCTCGCGCTCCCAGCGCGCATAGAGCGCCGGCAGCACGGGCATGAACACATCCCGCAAATAGGTGAGCGCGATCTCGACCTCATCGGCGACGTACAAGCGCTCGCGACGCAGCGGCCGCGTCTGCCACAGCAGCGCGATCTGCCGCAGGATCGCGGCTTCGATCGAGTCGCCCTCGGGCGACTCGGTGCGGCCGAGATCGCGGTGGCGCATGAGCTCGGCGATGCGATTGCGGTGATCGATCATGCTCTTGCGCATCACCTCCGTCGGATGCGCCGTGAGCACGGGCACGATGAGGGCATCGTCGAGCAGCGTCCGAATGCGCTCGGGTGACACCCCTTGGTCGGCGAGGCGTCGCAGCGCCGTGGCAATGTCGCCGCCGGATTCGTTCAGCTTGCCCTCGCGATCCTCGGCGAGGTTCGCGAGCATCGAAAACAGCATGAAGCCGCGGACGAACGAGAGCGTGTCGTCGAGATTCAGCGCTTCGAGCCCGCGCGTGAGCGCCGACTCGTCGGCGATGCCGCGGTGCCGGTCGACGGAGCTCGCGCGGATGTTCTCGATGCGCTGGAACAGCTCCACGCCGCCATAGGCGCGGATGACGTCGCCGAGCAATTTGCCTAGATAACGGATGTCGGCGTTCTGGATGACGGGCTTCGTCGATGCGGGGGCGTTCACGGGCGGCTCCAAAAGACGGGGTTCATTGTCGACAGGCGACGCGGTGGATGCAAAAAGCGACACTTATAGGTCGTTCAGCGAGGCTTGCCCATCAGGGCGGTGATGGCGCAAGGTTGCGGCCTGGTGCGGCGCATGCGTCCAGCCTCGTCGATGTCCGACGCCGGCCGCGTGAGACGCGCGGTGATCGGTATTCATACCGGGTGACGACCCGGCTCGCCGGGTTATGATCGGTCCCCCACGTCAACTCCATGTAATTGTCGGGTGGTCGAAGGGGGTGCGCCATGAAGCTCATCATCGATCTCGGTGACCGCAAGGTGGAGGAATCGCACCCGACCGAAGCGCATGCACGCGAGCACCTGTCGACGGTTCTGACCTCGCATCGAACTCGCGGCCACCGAGTCGCACGCGAAGATGAGCCCGGGATCGAGTCGCGGTATGTCGTCGTCACTCCGGAAGGGCGCCTTCACTACTGGCTCGAACACTGATCTGAATGCGTCGTCCTCGAATGGAACGAGCTGAAGACGCGGCGTTGTTCCTGCTCCGGATCGTGGTCGGTACGTTTCTCATCTACGGGGTGTGGGACAACATCGTCGACCCCGCGCGCATGCAGGAGTTCGTCGATTTTCTCCGCGAGCACCACTTCGTCGCGCCCCAATGGATGGCGCGCCTGTCGGTGTGGGCCCAATTCTTCGTCGGCGTCGCGTTCGTGACCGGAATATTGATCCGTTGGGCCGGCATCGTCTGCGCGATCAATTTTCTGGTCGCGATCACGATGGTCGATCGCTTTCAAGGCATTCGCGGCGCCTTTCCCGCCGCGTGCCTGCTCGTGGTCGGGCTGTACCTGGCGGCGCGCGGCGCCGGCCGTTACACGCTCGACCGGGTCATCGAGCCCCAAGTGCGCTAGAGCGATCCCACGTCGTCATCCTCCGCTCGCGCCGCGACCAGGGGGCGCACCCGCGCGATGCTGCAGATGCCCGCCGCGCACGCGAGCCCGGCCGCGAGCAGGGCGGGTGTTCTGCCGCTGCCCAGATTCATTGCGAGCAGCGCGGCGACCAGAGTGGCGCCGAGCGCCTGGCCCGTCAGGCGCGTCGTGGACGTCAGTCCGCCCGCGGAGGCGGCGCGGTGCCGAGGCGCGGAGCCGACGATCAGCCGCGCATTGGGCGCGAGAAACAGTCCGAATCCGGCACCCGCCATGGCCATGCGCCATGCGATCGCGAGGTACTGCGCGTCGGCCGGCAACCACGCCAGCAGCAACAGAGCGGCCGTCGCGACCGCCATGCCGATGCCGCCGAGCACGCCCGCGGGGATCCGGTCCGACAAAATGCCCGCGAGCGGACCGAACAGCATCATGCCGAGCGGCCATGGCGAGATCAGCGCGCCCACCTCGCTCGGTGAGAAGCCGAATTGCGCTTCGAGCCGAAAGGGCATCGACAACAACACGGTCATGGACGCGATGAACGCGAGCGTTGCACCGCCGACCGACAACGCCAGCTCCGGTCGTGCGAGCAGATCGACGGGAAGAACCGGCTCCTTCGCGCGGAGCTCGCGCCGCACGAAGACGAAGCCGATCGTCGCGCCCGCCGCGATGACGGCGATGGAAACGATGGGCGAGTCGCCGTGCACGACGCTCTCGAAGCCGCCGATCACGAGTCCGAACGTGAGCGCGCAAAGCACGGCGGCAAGCGTGTCATACGGCTCGTCGCGACGCTGCGGCTCGGGCAGCGTGCGCCGGCCGATCCAGATCGACAACAGGGCGAACGGCACCGTCGCTGCGAAGATCCAGGGCCAGCTCGCGAAGGCGAGCAGCAGGCCGCCGAGCGTCGGCGCGAACGCAGCGGAGCTCGATACCACGATGCTGTTCAAGGCGAGTCCGCGGCCGAGGCGCGCGCTCGGATAGATCGAGCGGATCAACGCGCTCGACACGCTGAGCGCGGCCGCCGCGCCGAGCGACTGCGCGGCGCGCGTCACGAGGAGAAACGGCAGGCTTCTCGCGAAGAAGCACAGCGCGCTGGCGACACAGAACGTGACCAGCCCGTATTGGTACAGCCGGCGCAGGCCGATGCGTGATCCCAAGGCCGAGAACGGCAGCAGCGTCATGACGAGTACGAGCTGGTAGATCGTGACGATCGCGACGGCCGACGCGGGTTGCACGCGCAGATCGGCGGCGATCGTCGGCAAGGCGACGGATACGATACTGGCATCGATCACGACGAGCGCGGTGCCGAAGCAGAGCGCGAGGATCGCGAAGTAACGGCGCGGTTTGGGCAAGCCGTCTTGAAGATCGGACATTGGGTCATCGTAGCAGGGTGATGCGGCGGCCAGCCGCGAAACGCCGCCTTGTCCTCGGGGGGCAGCGGCACGCTGCTCGAGCGGGGACGCTCAGCGTTCGAGCGCCCCGCCGCCGAGCGCCACGTACAGCGCGACGAGATTCGACACCTCCGCGCGGCGCACCTGCAAGAGCGCTTGCTCCGCCGCGAACAAATTGCGTTCCGCATCGAGCACTTCGAGGTAGCTCACGACGCCTTCGCGATAGCGCGTACGGGCCAGCTCCGCGAGATGGCGCTGTGCATCCGTCGCCCGCTCTTGTGCCTGCACCTGCTCCGCGAGGAACTGCCGGCCCGCGAGCGCATCCGCCACTTCCCGAAAGCTTTGCTGGATCGTGCGCTCGTAATCCGCGACCGCCTGCACCTCCCGCGCCCTCGCCACATCCAGATTCGCTCGCCGCCGGCCGAAGTCGAACAGCGGCAGCGAGATGGAGGGGCCGTAGCTCCACGTCAGGCCGCTGTCGCCGACGAGCTGATCCAGCGCGTTCGACGCGTACCCATAGCTGCCCGTCAACGTGATCGACGGAAAGAATGCCGCGCGCGCGGCGCCGATGTTCGCGCGGGCGGCGCTCAACCGATCTTCGGCCGCGATGATGTCGGGCCGTGTCGTCAGCAGCTCAGACGGCACGCCGGCCGCAAGCGCCTCGCCGCGGCCTTGATCCGCGAGCGGCATCGGCTCGGGCAAGTCATGGTCGATCGGCGCGCCGACCAGGCTGGCGAGCAGATTGTCGCTCTGCGCCAGCGTGAGCTTGAGCGCGGCCAGCTCGGTCTCCGCCTGGGTCAGCAAGGTTTCGGCCTGTCTGTAATCGAGCGCCGACGTGACGCCGGCATCCAACCGTCGCTTCGCGATGCGCAGCCCGTCGCGACGGCTGCGCACCGTCGCCTCGGCCAGCGCCAGGCGCTCGCGCGCTTCCAAGGATGCGAGATAAGTATTCGCGACATCGCGGATCAACGACAACTGAAAGGCCCGCGCGGCCGCGACCGTCGCGAGATATTCGGCGCGCGCCGCATTCGAGAGATTGCGCACGCGGCCCCAGAAGTCGAGCTCGAACGACGGAATGCTCGCGCTGAGCAGATATTGCTCGAAAGTGATCGCGGTCGTGCCTGGCGGCAGCGCCGTGGGCTGAGTGAAGGAGCCGGGGCTCGCGCGCGTGCGCGACGCATCCGCGCCCACGGCCACCGTCGGCAAGCGATCCGCGCGTTGCACGCGATACAAGCCGCGTGCTTCTTCGATCTGCGCGATCGCGACGTCGAGATCGCGATTGTTGTCGAGCGCGCGCCGTATGAGCTCGGCCAGCCGCGGGTCGGCGAAGAAATCCCGCCAGCCTAGCGTCGCCGCCTTGGCGCCGCGCGTCGGATCGCCCGAGTACGCCTGTGGATACGTCGCCTCGGTCGGCGGCGATGGCCGAACATCGGGCGGCGCGAGCGAACAGGCCGCGCCTAGCGCGCTCACGACGAGCGCGAGCACGGGCAGCAGCGCATCACGCATCGGAGGCTCCCGCGTCGGCCGGCCTGCCAGGGCGGTGTTGCGGCTTGCGCGCGAGCCACCTGCGCACCGACATATATAGGAGAGGGATGAAGAACACGCCGAAGACCGTGGCCGCGATCATGCCGCCCATGACGCCGGTGCCGACGGCGATGCGGCTTGCGGCGCCCGCGCCGGTGGACACTACGAGCGGCACCATGCCGAGAATGAACGCGAGCGAGGTCATGATGATCGGCCGCAGCCGCAGCTTCACCGCGGTCAAGGTCGCATCGAGCGCCGAGGCGCCGCGCTCCTCTTCTTCGATCGCGAATTCGACGATGAGGATGGCGTTCTTCGCCGCCAGGCCGATGATCGCCACCAACCCGACATTGAAGTACACATCGGCGGGCAAGCCGCGCAGCGTCGTGAACAGCACCGCGCCGAGGACGCCGAGCGGCACGATGAGCAACACCGCGAGCGGTATCGTCCAGCTCTCGTACAGGGCCGCGAGCAGCAGGAACACGACGATGATCGACAAGCCGAGCAGCGCGCCCACTTGTCCGGCCGCCTGTTGCTCTTCATACGACACGCCGGTCCATTCGTAGCCGAGGCCTTCGGGCAATGTCGCGGCGAGCCGCTGCATTTCCGCGATCGCCTCGCCCGTTGAACGGCCCGGCGCGGGCGACCCTGAGATCGTCATCGCGGGATAGCCGTTGTAGCGGTCGAGTTGCGGCGGACCCGCGGTCCATTCGACGGTCGTGAAGGCGCCGAACGGCACCATCTCGCCCTGCGCGTTGCGCACGCGCAGATCGAGCACGTCGTCCGGCGTCATGCGGTACGGCGCGTTCGCTTGCAGCAGTACGCGCAGGATCCTGCCCTCGCGGCTGAAGTCGTTCGCATACGCGCTGCCGAACGAGATCGAGAGCGTCGAATTGACGTCCGCGATCGACAGCCCGAGCGCGCGCGCCTTGATGCGGTCGATCAGTACGCGAAGCTGCGGCGAGTCCGCCTGGCCTTCCGGGCGCACGGCCGTGAGGAGCGGACTTTTCGCCGCCGCGCCGAGCAGGCGATTGCGAGCCTGCAGCAATGCGTCCTGACCGAGGCCGGCGCGATCCTGCAACTTGAACGTGAAGCCCGCGGCGACGCCCAGCGACGGAATCGACGGCGGATTGAGCGCGAACACGAACGCCTGCCGGATCCGCTGCCAGGCTGCATTCGCCTTGTCGACGAGCGTGAGCGCGTTGTTCGCAACGCCGGGCCGCTCGTCCCATGGGATCAAGGACACGAACGACATCGCATTCGCCTGGCCCTGGCCGAAGAAGCTGAAGCCGCGAATTACGACGATCGTCCGGACTTCCGGCAGCGCGCGATAGAACGCGAAGACCTGCTCGACGGCTTCGTCCGTGCGCTGTGCCGTCGCGCCGGGCGGCGCCTGGATGACCGTGATGACGTAGCCCTGGTCTTCGGCGGGCAGAAAGCTGCCCGGCAAGCGCATGAACAGCAGCAGCGTGATGCCGCACAACAACACGAACACCGCCAGAAAGCGCAGCGGGCGCGCGAGGATCTGGCCGACGCGGCCTTGGTAGCGCGCGGTGACGCGGCCGAACCAGCGATTGAAGCCGCCAAAAAAACGGTGGAAGCGCTGTGTGAGTCCGCGTTTGGGCCCGCCGTCGCCTTGTTCTGCCTTCAGCAGCGTGGCGCACAACGCGGGCGTCAACGTGAGCGCGAGCAGCGCCGAGAAGGCGATCGAGACGGCGAGCGTCAGCGCGAACTGGCGATAGATGCCGCCCGTCGATCCAGGAAAAAACGCCATCGGCACGAACACGGCGACGAGCACGAGCGTGATGCCGATGATCGCGCCCGTGATCTGCGTCATCGCCTTGACCGTCGCCTCGTAGGGCGACAAGCGCTCCTCGGTCATGATGCGCTCGACGTTCTCGACGACGACGATTGCATCGTCGACGAGGATGCCGATCGCGAGCACCATGCCGAACAACGTGAGCACGTTGATCGAAAAGCCGAGCACCCACAGTCCCAGACACGCGCCGGCGAGCGCGATCGGCACGACGATCGTCGGAATCAGCGTGGCGCGCCAGTTTTGCAGGAACAGGAACATCACGAGAAAGACGAGCGCCATCGCCTCGGCGAGCGTCACGATGACTTCTTCTACGGAGATGCGAATGAATGGTGTCGAGTCGTACGGCACCGTCCAGCCGATGTCTTCAGGGAAGGTGCGCTCGAGCTCGGTCATGCGCGCCCGGATGCCTTCGGCCGTCTCGAGCGCATTGGCGCCGGTCGCCAGCTGCACCGCCATGCCGGCTGCCGCCTGGCCGTTCACCTCCATGTTGAACGAGTAGGTCTGCGCGCCGAGCTCGACGCGCGCGACATCGCCCAGGCGCACGGCCGAGCCATCGGGATTCGCTCGCAAGATGATCGAGGCGAATTGCTCGGCCGTCGTGAAGCGACTCTGCGTCAGGATCGGCGCATTGATCTCGGCGCCCTTCGCGACCGGCAGCGCGCCGAGTTGTCCGCCCGGTGTCTGCGCGTTCTGTTCGCGCACGGCCGCGAGCGCGTCGGCCGCCGACAGCTTGAACGTCGCGAGCCGATCCGGATCGAGCCACACGCGCATTGCGTACTCGGAGGAGAACGAGCGGATGTCGCCGACGCCGTGCACGCGCCGCAGCTCGTCGACGACGCGGGTGGACGCGAAGTTGCCGAGCGCGAGCGCGGACGTGCGCCCGCTTTTGGAGGTGAGCGCAACGATCATCAAGAAGCTCGACGACGCGCGAGTGATGGTGATGCCTTGCTGGCGCACGTCATCGGGGAGGCGCTGCTCGATCGTGCGCAGCCGGTTCTGCACATCCATTTGCGCGACGTCGATGTCCGTGCCCGATTCGAACGTCAGCGTGATCGATGCCGCGCCGTTCGATTGGCTCGTCGCGGCCATGTAGAGGTATCCCTCGACGCCGTTCAACGCCTGCTCGATGATCTGCGTCACGTTCGTCTCGAGCACGGACGCGTCGGCGCCGGGGTAGGTCGCGGTGATCGTCAGCGAGGGCGGCGCGATCGTCGGATATTGCTCGATCGGCAGCTGGCGCAGCGCGATCACGCCCGCGAGCAAGATGCCGAGCGCGATGACCCAGGAGAATACCGGGCGGTCGATGAAGAAACGCGGGGTCACGTTCAGCGCCCGGCGGGTGCCGCCGCCGGCACGTCCGCCGCGGGGTTCGCGGGCGCGATGCGTACCTTCGCGCCCGGTTGAACCTTCTGCACACCGTCGGTGATGACGCGGTCGCCGGCCTTCAAACCTTCCAGCACGATCCAGTCACCGTTCCTAAGCGCGCCGATCTTGATCGGGCGCACCTCCACCGTGTCCTTGTCATCGACGATGAGCACCGCCGCCATGTTCGCGCTCAACTGCACGGCGCGCTGGGGGATGAGGTAAGTGTTCGGTCGCACGCCCGCTTCGATGCGCGCGCGGACGAACTGGCCGGGCAGCAGCACGCGTCCCGGATTCGGCACTTCGGCGCGGACGGCGGCGGTGCCGGTCGCTTCGTCGATCGCCAGATCGAGAAAATCCAGATGGCCGGCGTGCGGGTACGCGCTGCCGTCCTCGAGCACCAGATCCACCCCGACGCGGCCGAGCTCCGGCACCTGCACCGTGCCTTCGGCGACGTCGCGGCGCAGTCCCAACATATAGGAGCTCGCTTGCGAGAAGTTGACGTACACCGGATTGAGTTGCTCGATCGTCGTGAGCAGTGTCGCGTTCGCCGCGCTGACGAGCGCGCCTTCCGTGATCTGCGCGCGGCCGGCACGACCCGCGATGGGCGCTGTGACGGTCGTATAGCTGAGCGACAATTTCGCGCCTTCGAGCTGCGCGCGCGTCTGCGCGACATCGGCTTGCGCCGTGCGCAGCCGCGCCAGCGCGGCGTCGTATTCTTGTTGGCTGATCGCCTGATCCTCGACGAGGCCTTTGTAGCGCTCGACGTCCTGCGCGGCGTTCGCGGCGGTCGCTTCCGCGCGCTTGAGCGTCGCTTCGACGGCGCTCACTTGCGCATGCAGCTCGCGCGGATCGATACGGAACAGCACCTGACCTGCTTCGACGTCGCTGCCTTCGACATACACGCGCGATTGCACGATGCCGTCGACACGCGCGCGTACCTGAGCCGTGCGAACGGCCTGCACACGGCCGGGCACCTCGGCGATGATCGGCACGCTTTGCGGCTGCGCAACGATGATGCTGACTTCAGGCGGCGGCGCAGGCGGCGGCGCCTCGCTGCGGCACGCGGCGAGCAGCAGACAGCCGAGGGCGCCGCCCAACCGGATCGTCCAGGACATCGTCATTGCCTTCGAGGGCTGCGCCATTCCCGAGCGCCGACAGTGCCTAACTCTTGGACGCACCGTCGGTTGCGTCGATACGCAATTACATCGACGAGTTGCCGCTGCGTTCCACGTAAGTCCTGTCGCCCCAGCGCCGCTCGCGAGTGGCGCGAGTTGTCATCTGTACACAGAACCGCCGCCATTGGTTCGAGCCGTTGCCCGCCGGCGTTCTGGAACTGCGTTACACGGCGTTCCTCGCGCGCTTCCTCTTGTCTCGCATAGCGGCGACAATCGAACGTTCACGCTAAGTCCATGACGGAGAAATCGATGCTCAAGCCGAAGGGAGTGCTGGCGCTGTCGCTCGCGCTCGCTGCTTGCGGCGCGCCGACGGACACGCCAGGTCCGCACGCCGGCCCGGATGGCGAATTGCGCTATGGCGAGCTCGCCTTCCGCTCCTGCTCGCTGACGATGCCGCAAGGTCCGTCGGTCGAGGCGTGGTGTTCGACGGTCACGGTTCCCGAGAATCACGATGCGCCGGACGGCCGGCAGATCGAGCTCGCGGTCGCGCTCGTCACGGCCGAAGGTCGGAGCGAGCCCGATCCGATCGTGATGATCGCCGGCGGCCCGGGCCAGTCCGCGCTCGAATCCTATCCATTGATGCACAACGCCTTCGCCGATGCGCGGCGCAGCCGCAACGTGCTGCTCGTCGATGCGCGCGGGACAGGCAAGTCGCATCCACTGATGTGCAAGGACGCCGCGGGCCGCAGCGCCGTGATGGAAGAGGAGGAGCAAGCGCCCGAGGCCGCGCGCGCCTTCGCGGAGCGCTGTCGCGACGAGCTCGCGAAGAGCTCCGATCTGCGCTTCTACGCGACCGGCGATCACATTCGCGATCTCGATCTCGTGCGGCGGAAGCTCGGCATCGACGAGCTGAACCTGATGGGAGTTTCCTACGGCACGCGCGTCGCGCAGCAGTACGCGAAGCGCTATCCCGACCATACGCGCACCGTGACGCTCGATTCCGTCGTGCCGAACTCGCTCGTGCTCGGGCAGGAGCACGCGCGCAATCTCGACGCGGCGCTGAAGCTGCAGTTCGAGCGCTGCCGTGAAGATGCGGCGTGCGCGAAGCAGCTCGGCGATCCCGAGGCAAAGCTCGCCGAATTGAGCGAACGCCTGCGTGCCGGCAATCTGCCGCCTGTCCGCTACCGCGACGCCGCGACGGGCGAATGGCGCAGCGAGCGGCCGACGTATGGCCATCTCGCGTTGCTGTTGCGCCTGTACTCCTATCAGCCGGAAGTGGCGTCGATGCTGCCGCTCATCCTGCACGATGCGTCCGAAGGGCACTACGAGAGCCTGCTGGCACAAGCGCGCTCGCTGTACGGCAATGTGTCGGAATCCATCATGCACGGCATGCAGCTTGCGGTGCTTTGCACCGAGGATGACGAGCTCGCCTCGAATCCGCTCGATGCGGACACCGTCATGGGCGTCGAGTTCGTGAACTTCGCGCGTGCGCAATGCGAAGTCTGGCCGAAGGGTCGGCGCGCGGAGGACTTTCGCGAGCCGTTGACGGGCGATGTGCCGGTGCTCGCGATCAGCGGCGAGCTCGATCCAGTGACGCCGCCGCGTTACGGTGATGAGGCGGTGCAAGCGCTGCCGAACGGCCGGCACATCGTGCTGCCAGGTCAAGGGCACGGTGTCCTGGGCACCGGCTGCATGCCGAAGCTGTTCGCGCAATTCGTCGAGAACGCCGACGCGCAGGCGCTCGATGCGTCGTGTCTCGAGCGCTTGAGCGCGACGCCGCCGTTCGCCGGCCGTTACGGATGGGAGCCGTGACATGATCGAAGTCGAGAATCTTCACAAGACGTTTCACGCGAAGAGCGGCCCGGTTCACGCCGTGCGGGGCGTATCGTTCCAGGCCCGCGATGGCGAGATCACCGGCCTGCTAGGCCCGAACGCCGCAGGCAAGACGACGACGTTGCGCATGCTGTACACATTGATGTCGCCGGATCAGGGCGCCGTGCGCGTCGACGGTCTCGACGCGCGCACCGAAGCGGCGGCGGTGCGCCAGCGTTTGGGTGTGCTGCCGGATGCGCGCAGCGTTTATAAGCGGCTCACGGCGCGCGAGAACATCGAGTACTTCGGTCGGCTGCACGGGCTCGATGACGCAACGATCGCGCAGCGCGTCGCGCGGCTTGCGCAGGCGCTCGGCATCGACTTTCTCGACCGACGCACCGAAGGCTTCTCGCAAGGTCAACGCACGAAGACGGCGATCGCCCGCGCGCTCGTGCACGATCCGATGAACGTGATTCTCGACGAGCCGACGAACGGCCTCGATGTGATGACGACCCGCGGCTTGCGCGCGTTCCTGCAGGGGCTGCGGGACGAAGGCCGCTGCGTGATCTTTTCCAGCCACATCATGCAAGAGGTCGCCGCGCTGTGCGATCGTATCGTCGTGATCGCGGCCGGCGAGGTGAAGGCGATCGGCACGCCGGACGAGCTGCGCGCCATCACGGGCGAGCACGATCTCGAGAACGCCTTCGTGCGGCTCACCGGCGAGGCGAGCGTCGCATGAGAACCGTCGTCATCGTCGCGCGCAAGGAGCTCGTCGACCTGTTTCGCGATCGCCGCACCGTGCTGCTCGGCCTGCTGTTGATGCCGCTCCTGGTGCCGGCGTTGATCCTCGGCGCCGGCTCCATGGCCGAGCGCAAGGCGCGAACACAGCTCGAGAGCACATTGGCGCTGCCCGTGATCGGCGCGGAGCATGCGCCGAACCTGATTCGCTATCTGCGCGGCCACAACATCGATGCGCAGCCGGCCCCCGCGGACCCGGACGCCGACGTGCGCGCCCAGAAATACGATGCCGTGCTGCGCATCGCGCCGGATTTCGGCGAGCAATGGCGCAACAGCCGCAGCGCGCAGGTCGAGCTGATCTACGACAGCTCGCGGTCCGACTCGCAGATCCCGATCGCGCGCGTGCGCGCCGCGGTCGAACAGTACAACCGCACCTTGGGCGTACTTCGCAGCATCGACCGCGGCGTGAATCCGCAGGCGCTGCAGCCGGTGCGGGTCGCGCAGCGCGACGTCGCGACCCCTGAATCGAAGCGCGGCATGCTGCTCGCGTTCCTGCCCTACCTGCTCATCCTGAGCAGCTTTCTGGGCGGCGCGTATCTCGTGATCGACGTCACCGCCGGTGAGCGCGAGCGTCAATCGCTCGAGCCGCTGCTCGCGACGCCCGCGGCGCGCGCGTCCATCATGAGCGGCAAGATCCTGGCCGCGATCTGCTTCGGCATGTTGAGCCTGTTGCTGATCCTGGCGGCATTCAAGATCAGCCTGACGATCGCGCCCGGTCCGATGCGGCTCGTCGAGCTGTCCTGGCCGCTGCTCCTGAAATTGCTCGTCGTGCTGCTGCCGATGGTGCTGATCGGCACGACGCTGCTGACGCTGATCGCGGCGAGCGTGAAATCGGTGAAGGAGGCGCAAAGCTACATGAGTGTGCTGATGCTGCTGCCGATCGTTCCGACCGTGCTGCTCCTCGTGAATCCGATCAAGAATCAGCTATGGCAGTTCATGGTGCCGTTTCTCGCCCAGAATCAGCTCATTCTGCGGCTCCTGCGCGGTGAAACGGTGACGCTTCCGGAGTGGGTCGTGTACCTGAGCGCGAGCTTCGGGCTCGGGTTGGCGCTATGGGTGCTGGCGGCGCGGCTATATCACCAGGAGCGGCTGGCGATCTCGGCGTGACCTCGCGCGGTCGAACGGGGCCTCAATCAGCCTGCGGACGGATTCCCAGCTCGTTCAGGGTCGCGAGCAGCTCGGAGGGCTGACACGGCTTTTCGAGCACCGCCGCGAACAACTCGCGATGCGTGTCGATCGCGGTGATGTACGCCGTCTGCGCGATGACTGGAATATGCGCCAGCTCGGCATCCTCGCGCAGGCGGCGCGTGAGATCGATGCCGTCGAGGTGCGGCATGAAGATGTCCGTGACGATCACGGCCGGCCGGTGCGCTCGCGCGAGCTCCACCGCCTCCAGGCCGTCGCGTGCCTGCACGCTCTCGAACCCGTGCATGCCGAGAATCAGGGCCAGAATTTCGCGCGAGTCCTCGTTGTCATCGACGATGAGTACGTTCGCGGACTGCATGGGCTACGTGCGACTGCCGGGAGGGAGCGATCCGGAAAGTCTCTTACACTTGCTTGGGGCACGCAATTGACGATTCGTGCCCGACTCGCCGCCGACCGTGACATTCCCACGCCGAAGCGCACCGGCATTCATGCCGATCGTGGAACTTTTCCTGTCATGCGCGCGTGCCGTTTGCAGCGGCAAGAGGAAGCGGTGCGCGATGGAGTCCCCCAGCAACGAAACGATCGTCATCACCGGCGCGTCGGGTGGCATCGGCCGAGCGACGGCGCGCGCATTCGCGCGGCCCGGTGCGCGGATCGCCTTGCTCGCGCGCGGCGAGCGCGGGCTCGACGGTGTGCGGCGAGAAGTGGAGCACGCGGGCGCCGAGGCGCTCGCGATCCCAACGGACGTCGCCGATGAAGCGCAAGTCGAGGCGGCCGCCGCGGCCGTCGAGGCGCGGTGGGGCCGCATCGATGTGTGGGTCAACAACGCGATGGCGACGATTTTCGGACCGATCGCGGCGCTCACTGGCGCACAGATCAAGCGCGCGACCGAGGTGACGTATCTCGGCGCGGTGCACGGCACGCTTGCCGCGCTCAAGCGCATGCGTCCGCGCGATCGCGGCGTGATCGTGCAGGTCGGCTCGGCGCTCGCGTATCGAGCGATTCCCTTGCAGGCGCCGTACTGCGCGGCGAAGCACGCGCTGCGCGGCTTCACGGACTCCTTACGCTGTGAGCTCCTGCACGACCGCAGCAACGTCCACGTCACGAGCGTGCATCTGTCCGCCTTCAACACGCCGCAGTTCGACTGGGCGTTGAATCTCATCGGCAGGCGTCCGATGCCCGTGCCGCCGATCTTTCAGCCCGAGCTGGCCGCGCATGCCATCGTCTGGGCGTCACGGCATCGACGCCGTGAAGTGTTTGTCGGCTGGCCCGCGGTGAAGGCCGTCGTCGGCAACAAGATCATGCCTGGCGTGCTCGATCGCATTCTCGCCCGGACGGGCTACGACGGTCAGATCACACCGGAGCCGGTGCCGCCGGAGGCGTGCGCGAATCTCTATGCGCCCTGCGATACGAATCCCGGCGCGCACGGCCGCTTCGACCGCGAGGCGCGCCCCGACAGCTTGCAGTGGTGGATCACGACGCATCGCGGTCTCCTCGCGAGCGTCGCCGCGGCATGTGTCGGCGCCGGGGTCGCGGCGCTCGCGCTGAGGAAGTGATGTGCCGCGAACTGGCGTCGCGCATCGGTACAAGGCGCTCTTCATTGGCCTCGGCGCGGTCGCGCTCCTTCTGATCGGCGCGATCGCGGGCAGCATCGTCCTGCTGTCTGGCGCATACAGCACGAGCGCCACGAAACAGCACTTCTGGATCACCTATCGGATTCTCGAGCTGGGCCTGCGCTTCGCCGTCGCCGAGGAGGCGCGGGACATTGCAGTGCCGGATCTCGAGCGCACCGCGAACCTCGAGATCGGGCTTGCGTGCTATCGCCAGCATTGTCTGCAATGTCATGGCGCGCCTGGCGTCGCGCCCGGACCGCTGGGGCGCGGGCAGCTGCCTTCGCCGAGCAGTCTGTCGCAATCGGCGCGCGAGTGGTCGGCCGCGGAGCTGTTCTTCGTCGTGCAGAAGGGCATCCGCATGTCAGGCATGCCCGCGTGGGAATACCGCATGTCGACGGACGCGCTCTGGTCGACCGTCGCGTTCTTGAAGGCGGTGCCATTGCAGACGCGCGCCGGTTACGAGCGCCTGGCGATGTCGAACGAGGTCGCGGTGTGCCCGCCGGCGGACGGTGAGCGTCCATATTCGATCGAGGAAGCGCGGATCACGCTGCGCCAATACGCGTGCGACAGCTGCCACACCATCGAGGACATGGTCGGCCCGAAGACGCATGTCGGCCCGCCGCTCGAGCAGTTCCACAGGCGCAAGTACATCGCCGGCGTGCTGCCGAACACGCCCGAGAACCTGGTGCGCTGGATCATGGATCCGCAGGAAGTGAGTCCGCACACCTTGATGCCGGATCTCGACGTGACCGAGCCCCATGCGCGCACGATGACGCGCTACCTGTTGCAGCATGAGTGAGACGCAGCCGCGAGCGAACCTGCGCATGTGCGTGGCGGCGACGTTCCCTGCGCTGCTGCTCGCGTGCACGCGTATGCCAGAGCCCGGCCTGCACGTTCACTCGGGCGATGCACGGCGCGGCGCGACGCGGCTTGCGCAGCTCGAATGCGGTGCGTGTCATGTCATCCCGGGAATTCCAGGCGCGGTCGGCCGCGTCGGGCCGGCGCTCGCGGCATATGCGCAGCGCTCATACGTCGCCGGCAAGTTTCCGAACGAGCCGGAAACGCTCGTGCGCTTCATGCTCGACCCGCCGGCCATGGCGCCGCTCACCGCGATGCCGGCCGTGCGCATGACCGATCAAGACGCGCGCGACATCGCGGCGTATCTCTACGAGCTCGATTGAATGAGACCGAGCACCGCTCAATCCGCGCTGCATCCCGCCGCCGACAGCGGCGCGGCCCTGATCGACGAGCTCGCGCGGGTGCTGTACGTTGGCGCGACGCTCATCTTCATCATCGTCATCGCGCTCGCGATCTACGGCGTGTTCGGCAGGTCGCGGCGCATCGACGCGCGCACGTGGATCATCGGCGGCGGCCTGGTGTTTCCGTCCGTCACGCTCACCGTGTTGCTCCTGTATTCGCTCGCTGTTGGCAATGGGCTGGCGGCGATCGGCACCGCCAATGCACTGAGCCTGTTTCTCGAATGCTTCGGGGTCGCGAGCGCCGGCCCGCAGTCATTGCCGTCGCAGCCGCTGCGCATCGAGGTCGTCGGCAAGCAATGGTGGTGGGAGGTGCGGTACGAACAGCCCGGCACCGCCGAGCGCATCGTGCTCGCGAACGAGATCCACATTCCGCTCGGTCGTCCGGTCGAGCTCGTGCTGTCCTCGACGGACGTGATCCACAGTTTCTGGGCGCCGTCGCTCGCCGGCAAGGTCGACATGCTGCCGGGCCGCACGACCCGCCTGCGCATCCAGACGAGCGAGGCGGGCACGTATCGGGCGCAGTGCGCGGAGTATTGCGGCGGGCAACATGCGTTGATGGCGTTGTTCGTCGTCGCGGAGCCGCCGGGCGCCTTCGCGGCGTGGCTCGATCGGCAGCGCACGCCCGTGCAGCCTCCGAGCGAGCAGTTCCTGAAACTCGGCTACGACGCCTTCTTCGAGGGCGATTGCCATACGTGCCACACGATTCGCGGCACGCCCGCGACCGGCACGCAGGGTCCGGATCTGACGCATGTCGGCGGTCGGCGCTCGCTTGCGGCCGGGGTGTTGAGCAATCACATCGGCACGATGGCCGGGTGGGTCGCCGGTGCGCAGGACATCAAGCCCGGCAGCCAGATGCCGTCGGAACCGCTTTTCACGGGCGTGGAGCTGCGTGCGTTGTCGGCGTGGCTCGGGAGTCTCGAGTGATTGACGGGGCGCCTTCGGCTGACATGAGCGTCGTCGAGCCACCTCCGTTGCCCAATCCGCTACCGCGCCCCGCGGGCGAACTCGAACGACTGCGCAAAGTGTGGGTGCGCCCGCGCGGCATCGCGCTGCTCACGCAGGTCAACAACACCGCGGTCGGCCTGTGGTACATCGGCGCGGCGCTGCTGTTCATGATTCTTGGCGGCATTCTCGCGCTCATCATGCGCTTGCAGCTCGCGACGCCGGAGAACGATCTCGTCACGCACGACTTCTACAACCAGCTGTTCACGATGCACGGCTCGGTGATGATGTTCCTGTTCGCCGTGCCGGTCGTCGAGGCGATCGGCATCCTGCTGCTGCCGGCCATGCAGGGCGCGCGCGATCTGCCGTTTCCGCGACTATCTGCCTATGCCTTCTGGGCGTACTTCGTTGGTGGTCTCGTGTTCTTCGGCACGATCTTCTTCGACGTCGCGCCCGATGGCGGTTGGTTTATGT
>JAEYXD010000008.1 GCA_023428645.1 Pseudomonadota bacterium | reverse complement strand
GTTCCGTACTCCGCCAAATAGTTCAGCAGTTTCACCCGCGCAGGATGAGCAAGCGCCTTGCACAACAGCGCCAACAACTCGTCATCGATCTGGCCCTTGCCCGATCGGCGAGCTGCGGGTGCACATTTGCGAGCAGTAGACGACACGGCGACTCATTCGTAATTCGACGAATAAAGAGTAGGCATCCCGCTCCCATCCTGTCAAGACACGCTCATGGTTCACTTCGGCTCGAGAAGCAGTTCGTAATCGACTGCGAGGCGCAATTCTTGCTCTGGCTAGAGCCTAGAGCTTCCCCCAGGACCGCTCCGCGGTTGAGGCCCTACGCCTGGATTTCTCATCTAAAACGAAGCTTCAGCCCGGCGCCGTATACGTCGATGCGTTCGCGCTGGGCGTGGTAACGGTTCCATTCGGCATGGACGCTGATTCGGGGTGCCACATCGAACTGCGCGCCCGCACCGTAGATGACATCCACACCGTCGCGGTCGCGGCCAACGAACTGAGCGGAGCGCACATTGAATTCCGATTCCCAACGCCAGGCGCCCACACGAGTGGTCACCGCCACGATTTCGTTCACAGGCAACCGTCCGACGATCGCGGCCTCGAAGCCTTGCGCGGCATGCGGATGGCGTTCGTTGACACGTGCGAGCAGGCTCGGTGCGTCGACGATCACACCGGTAATCTCGGCCTCCACGTCCCCCAGATCGGCGTAACCCGCCTCGATCGCAAGGAATCGCGTCCATTGATAGCCGCCGCGCACTTGCCATGCAAAGCGGTCGTGGTGGTCGACTTGGGCAGTGACGTCATAGCCGTCACGTCGCAGCGCCGAGGTGAGCTCGGCGCTACCGATGTCGCCATGCGCTTGCGCGATGCTCGCCGTCACATACCAGCGCGAACCTGAGTCCTCTGCCGCGGCCGCGCTGGACATGGCACCGAGCGCAGCGACACTCAGCATGACGCGCCGCTGCTTACGCAGCGCCAGCAAGCCGCATCCCGCGAGCAACCACAGCAGATCGAAGCTGCCGCCGCCGCCTGAACTCTTGGTGCTCAACGTGGTCGAGTTGGCGACGAAACTGGCGTTAACCGCACACGCGGACGTAATCGGCGCTGTCGTATATGTGTTGCCGGTCAGCGTGCCGCCGCAACCGGTTACCTGCCGAATGCTCGCGCCGTCGGCGGCAACGACGTTGAACGTCATGGTGCTGCCGTGAGCCACGTTGCTGCTCGCGGGTCCGATCGTACCGTTGCCGGACGCGCTGGCGGTGACGGGGTACGAATTCAGCGCGAAGCTCGCGGTCACGTTGATGTTCGCGCCTACGTTCGTATCCGTGCGCGGATTTACCGTGGAAGCATCGCTCCATTGCACGAAATGGTAGCCGGCATTCGGAACAGCTGTGACGGCGCTGCCGCTGCTGCCCGCCGTAATCGCTTGAGTCGCCGTGCCTGTGATGGTGCCGTTGGCGCCAGCAGAATAATTGAGCGTGTAGGTGCTCGGCTCAGAGACGCCGTTCACTGTGACCGTCACATTAGCGGCGGCGCTTTCGTTCGTTCCGTCGAATGCCAGGAAGGACACGACCTTCGTGGCCGTCTGTCCGGTCTCCAAGGTCGAATCATTGCCGGCCTGGAATCTCACCGTCCGCAATACGGCCTGATACGTTGCCAGCGTATCCACGCCGGTCAGCCACAAAGCACCCGTGGCGTCGTCGTAGTTGGCAGTGATATTTCCCTGCGGCGTCACGCTCAATGTGTCGCCAGCGACGAAGCCGCTGGCCACGAAGACGCGTGCGTCCGCGAGCGTCGGATCGTCCGAGTCGACTACCTGCAGATTCGCATCGAGCACGGCCGACGAGCCGCCTTCGTCGACGGTAAGGGCCGTCGTCGATAGCACGATCGCAGGAATGGGCAGCGCGAAAGCAGCGATGCTGTCCAAGGATTGGCCGGCCGCGTACAGATGGCGACTGAGCGGATCGGTGACCATGCCGGAGACCCCCTGAAGGCCGGCGACTCCGTTCACTGCCTGCGTCGCTGCCATGGCGAACGAGAGATTGCCTGTCACCGAGTCGCGGTTGAACACCGTGATCGAATTGTCAGTGATGGCACTGACATAGACGTACCGGCCATCCGGGCTGCGCGCGAGACTGCGGGCGCCAGCCAGCATCGTTGCACCGTCCACTTCATCTGTCTTCTTACCCAAGTACGTGAGGGCGCCGGTCGTGGCGTCACGCGAGAAGATCGCGACCGAATTCTCACCCTGTCCACTGACATACAAGAACTTGTTGTCCGGTGAGAGCACGAGCGACGACGCAGCCTGGATACCGTCGACACCTGCGACACCATCGACGACCGTCGAGGCTTGCGTCAGCTCGCCGGTCGTAGCATCGATGGCATACACCGACACCGCGTTGTCGACCGTCGAGGTGACATACAGAAACGAAAGGTCGCTGCTAGTGGAAACATTGTTGATGGGACTTGCCGTCGGTGAAAACTGTTGGCCGAGCAGGTGACCATCGACGTTGTCGCGGTAGTCGGCTACGAAGGTCAGCAGGCCGGTCGCAGCGTCACGCGACCAGACGACGAGACCGCTTGGGCTGCCGCCCACGCCATAGACATAGCGCCCGTCGTGACTTGCCGTAACCGAGACGAACCCACCGGTTCCACCCCCGCTGGTGTAGTCCTGCCGCTGCGTCAGCAGACCCGTGTCTGCATCACGCGCCAAACCGATGATAGCGTTGCCGTTCGGCGAGGCGACGTAGACGTTCGCGCCATCGGGACTCACATCGACGCCGAACGCTGCGGACAAGCCGGTGACCGAGCCAACGTATGTCAGTGTGCCTGCGACGAGGTCGCGCGCGAAGATGGCGACAGCGTTGGACAAATAGGAGGCGACGTACACATGCCGGCCATCGGGAGACACGGCGGGATCGCTTGCGCCATTAAGGTGGTCAACGCCGTCGACGCCGTGTTGAAGCGCCTCGATAAAACTGATTTCATCCGCGCTCGCACGCGAGGCGGTCATTGTCACGATCGATGCCATGCAGAGCAGCGACAGTGCAGTGGCTAGCACACGGCCGGCGGATGTCTTAGCGCTATGCGCGGTGTTCGCGGGAGTCTTCGCGTTGAGGAATAGTCGGTCGATCAGTCCAAGCATCATGGTGTCTCGCCAGTCGTTCGTAATCGCGACGGGCGATTCATCCAAGGCGCTTCAAAAAGGTCAGAAGGGGTTCGCTCTTCCTCATCTCATCGAAAAGTCGCATCGCTCATCGTCACTTGAAAGCGTATCGCCCCCAGCGGCTTCGTGGTGTGAACCGATTGGCAATGTGCACTCCTTGGGAAGCACGAATCCGAGCAACTTCGCGAACCGATTTTGAGCGCGACCAGATCGCGGTTCCTCACATGAGAAGCAAGCACCGCCTCTCTTGCGGAGCTCACACGAGGAGCGCTGCAGAAGGACCGAGCTGAACCCCGAGCCAGTACTACGGGTTTTCACTGCTGACACGTTCCGGCGCAGCCACCATTGCAGCGCTGCACCGAAACGACATCGCCGCGATACGCTACGTATAGCTCACGCGCATCACGCTTCGATCACTTCGACGAGTTCGCCGACTCTCCGCGAAGCCTCTCCGTCATGCGCACCACTCCCGCACGCCAACTGCCCACGTCACAAGGTGTCCTCCCCCGTGCACCTTCTGCTGATCGCAGCAACCATCGATTTCGCTACGTTCCGAACAGAGAGCTGGCATTCGATCTTCAGACTTACGCTCTGAACCCCTCGCTCGAGCGCGCGTCGTCGCCGCAGGAAACGCACATGTCCGCTGCTGCCAGGCCAAGCGCAAAGCCGTCCGCCGCCACTCGCGCTCATACGAAGCCCGACACCGCGCGTGCCACGTCGCCGCTGACTGCCGAGGAACTGCGTCGCATCGATGCATGGTGGCGTGCGTGCAATTACCTCTCGGTAGGGATGATCTATTTGCAGGCGAATCCCTTGTTGCGCGAGCCGCTGCAAACGAGTCATGTGAAACATCGCTTGCTGGGTCACTGGGGCGCAAGTCCGGCCCTCTCGTTCACCTGGGCGCATTTGAATCGGCTCATCAAGCGCGACGACCTCGACGTCGTCTTCATGGCAGGTCCAGGACACGGCGCACCAGGCGTCCTCGGCCCCGCCTACCTCGAAGGCACGTACTCCGAGGTGTATCCAGACAAGAGCGAAGACGTGGAGGGACTGGAAAAGTTCTTCAAACAGTTTTCATTTCCGGGGCACATCGGCAGTCATGTCACGCCGGAATGCCCCGGCTCGATTCACGAGGGCGGCGAGCTCGGCTATAGCTTGTCGCATGCCTACGGCGCCGTGCTCGACAATCCTGATCTCATCGTCGCGTGCGTCGTCGGCGACGGCGAGGCGGAGACTGGCCCGCTTGCGACGGCATGGCACTCCAACAAGTTCGTCAATCCCGTTCGAGATGGCGCGGTGCTGCCCATTCTCAATCTGAACGGCTACAAGATCGCGAATCCGACGATTCTGGCGCGCATCGCGCACGACGAGCTCGAGGCGCTCTTCGTCGGCTACGGCTATACGCCGTACTTCGTGGAAGGCCACGATCCGGCCGAGCTGCATCAACAGATGGCCGCCACGCTCGATGATGCGGTCGGAAGAATCCGTGCAGTCCAGCGGGCCGCCCGCGCGAGCAACAAAGCCGAACGTCCTCGCTGGCCGATGATCATCCTGCGTACGCCGAAAGGCTGGACGGGACCAAAGGAAATCAAGGGGCACAAGGCAGAAGGGTCGTGGCGCTCGCATCAAGTGCCGTTCTCGGACATGCGCACCAATCCGGATGCTCTACACCTGCTGGAAACCTGGTTGAAGAGCTATCGCCCCGATGAGCTGTTCGATGCCAACGGGCGGCTGATCGAGGAACTGCGCGAGATCGCACCCACCGGCACCCGGCGCATGAGCGCGAACCCACATGCCAACGGTGGCCTGCTGCGCAAGGACCTGAAGATTCCCGACTTCCGCGCCTACGCGGTGCACGTGCCGAGCGCCGGCACGACTCGTCACGAGAACACGCGACCGCTCGGTGCGTTCTTGCGCGACGTGATGCGCGACAACATGACGAACTTCCGCGTCTTCGGCCCGGACGAGACGGCATCGAATCGGCTGCAGGCGATCTATGAGGTGACGAAGAAGACGTGGATGGCGGATCTGCTGCCCGAGGACGCCGACGGCGGCGAGCTCGCGCGCGACGGGCGTGTAATGGAGATGCTGTCCGAGCACACCCTGCTCGGATGGCTCGAAGGCTACTTGCTGACGGGGCGGCACGGGCTGTTCCACACCTACGAAGCCTTCGCGCACGTCATCGACTCGATGTTCAATCAGCACGCCAAATGGCTCGACATCTGCAAGAACCACGTGCCCTGGCGGGCCTCCGTCGCGTCGCAGAACATCCTGCTCTCCTCGACTGTATGGCGTCAGGATCACAACGGCTTCTCGCACCAAGATCCGGGCTTCATCGATCTGGTGACGAACAAGAGCCCCTCGGTCACGCGCATCTATCTGCCGCCGGACGCAAACACCTTGCTGGCCGTTGCGGATCAGTGTTTGCGCTCGACCGATTGCATCAACGTCATCGTTGCGGACAAGCAGAAGCACATGCAGTTCACGTCGATCGACGAGGCGATGATTCACTGCCAGAAGGGGATCGGCATCTGGAAGCGCGCCAGCAACGACGAGGGCGCCTTCGATCCTGATGTCGTCATGGCCTCGTGCGGCGACGTCGCGACACTCGAAGCGCTGGCGGCCGTCGCCATCCTGCGCTCGCACCTGCCTGAACTCCGAGTCCGCTTCGTGAACGTCGTGGACCTCTACAAGATGCAGCCGGCCTCCGAGCATCCTCATGGTCTTTCGGAGCGTGACTTCGACAGTCTATTCACGACGGACAGGCCGGTAATCTTCAACTTCCACGGCTACCCGTGGCTGATCAACAAGCTCGCCTACCACCACCACGCCAACCTGCACGTACACGGCTACCGGGAGAAGGGCAACATCAACACGCCCCTCGAGCTGGCGATCCTGAATCAGATCGATCGCTTCAATCTCGTCATCGACGTGATCGACCATGTCCCGAAACTGGGCTCCCGCGGTGCGCATCTGAAGGAAGACATGCGCAATGCCATCATCGACAACTTGAACTTCGCGCATGCGAACGGCACGGACCGCGCCGAAATCACTGAGTGGGTCTGGCCGTACTGAAGCCGCCATGCGCTCCATCGCACCAACGGCGCCGACCGTTGAATCCGTCCGTACCGGGATGAGTGCCGGCGCCCTGCGCGCCGCCGTGCTCGACAACCTTGCCTACCTGCAAGCACGCGACGCGGAATCCGCGACGCCGCATGACTGGTACATGGCGTTGGCGTACAGCGTGCGCGATCGACTGCTCGCACGCTGGGTGGAGACGACTCGCACGTACGCGAACAGGGACGTGAAGATCGCGTGCTACCTATCCGCCGAATTTCTCATCGGGCCACAGTTGGCGAACAATCTGATCAATCTCGGCATCGAGGCCGCGGCGCGCGAGGCCATGCGGTCGCTCGGACAGGACCTGGATGCGCTCGAAAAGCTCGAGGAAGAACCCGGCCTCGGTAACGGCGGTCTCGGACGCCTCGCCGCCTGCTATCTCGACTCGCTCGCAACCCTGCAGATCCCGTCGATCGGCTATGGACTGCGTTACGAGTTCGGCATCTTCGATCAGGAGATCCGCGACGGATGGCAGGTCGAGGTCACGGACAAGTGGCTGCATCGAGGTAACCCCTGGGCGCTCGTGCGCCCGGAGATCACTTTCCGAGTTCCCTTCGGCGGTCACACCGAAGCATTTACCGATCAGCAAGGCAGATATCGAGTTCGCTGGCACAGCGCTCGCGAAGTCAAGGGCGTGGCCATCGACACACCGGTCTGCGGCTATCACGTGAACACATGCAACACGCTACGCCTCTGGGCGAGCGAAGCGGTCGAATCCTTCGATTTCGCCGACTTCAACGTCGGTGACTACTATGGCGCCGTGCAGGAGAAGGTCCTGTCCGAGACGCTGTCGAAGGTGCTCTATCCGAATGACGAGCCCGAGATTGGCAAGCGGCTGCGACTCGCCCAACAGTACTTCTTCGTCTCATGCTCGCTGCAGGACATGCTCAGATTGCTGGATCTGAAAGGCGAAGGGATTGCGCGATTCCCGGCGCTCTTCGCCGCGCAATTGAACGACACCCACCCCTCGATCGCCGTTGCCGAACTCATGCGCCTGCTCGTCGATGAACGGCAAGTGCCGTGGGAGCAGGCGTGGGACATCACTCAGCGCACGCTCGCCTACACGAATCACACGCTGCTTCCAGAAGCGCTCGAAACCTGGGGGCTGCCGTTGTTCAGAAGCCTGCTGCCACGGCCGCTCGAGATCATCTACGAGATCAACCACCGCTTCCTCGAAGAGGTGCGGCGACGTTTTCCGGGCGACGACGCACGCATTGCACGACTCTCCTTGATCGATGAAGGCGGCGAAAAGCGCGTGCGCATGGCGCATCTCGCCACTGTCGGCAGCCATGCGGTCAACGGCGTCGCGGCGCTGCATTCGACACTGCTGCAAGAAACAGTGTTACGGGATTTCGCGGAGCTGTGGCCCGATCGCTTCTGCAATGTCACGAATGGCGTCACGCCGCGTCGGTTCATGGTTTTGAGCAATCCCAAGCTCGCGAGCCTTCTGGACGATGCGATCGGCACGGGTTGGGTGACGGACTTGTCACGGCTCAAGCGCCTGGAAGCGCTCGCCGACGATGCCGCGCTACAGGACGAATGGCAGCGCATCAAGCAGTTCAACAAGGACGTCCTGGCAGGGGGAATTCGCGAACGCACTGGCATCGCGGTCGATCCCACTGCGTTGTTCGACATCCAGGTCAAGCGCATTCACGAGTACAAGCGCCAGCATCTCAACGCGCTCCACATCGTCACCTTGTACAAGCGGCTACGCGACGATCCGCAGCTCGCCATTGCACCGCGTTGCTTCGTCTTCGGTGGCAAGGCGGCGCCAGGCTACTTCATGGCGAAGCTCATGATCCGGTTGATCAATGGCATCGCAAACGTGGTGAACCGCGATCCGCTGGTCGACGGCCGACTGAAAGTCGTGTTCTTTCCCGACTTCAACGTGAAGAATGGACATGCCGTCTATCCTGCAGCCGATCTGTCCGAGCAGATTTCAACCGCGGGAAAGGAAGCTTCCGGCACCGGCAACATGAAGTTCACTCTCAATGGCGCGCTCACGATCGGCACGCTCGACGGCGCCAACGTCGAGATTCGCGAAGAGGTCGGCGCGGATAATTTCTTCCTCTTCGGTCTCGACGCAGCTCAAGTGCACGCGATGAAGTCCGCGGGCTACCGGCCGCGTGACTACTACGAACAGGATGAGGAGCTGCAAGCGGTCGTGCAGCTCATTGGCGACGGCACCTTCTCGGACGGCGACACCGGCCTGTTCAGACCGATCGTCGATCACCTGCTCGATCACGACACATTCATGCTCTTCGCCGATTACCGTGCCTACGTCGATGCGCAGCGGCAGGTCGACGATGCCTTCCGCGACACGAAGCGGTGGACGCGCATGTCGATTCTCAATACGGCGCGCGCCGGGAAGTTCTCCTCGGATCGCTCCATCAGCGAGTATTGCGATTCGATCTGGGGGACCAAGCCCGTCGCGCTCGGACTGGATCGGTGATCTTGCGGGCAAGGGCACAACGAGCTTGACGACGGATCAACGCGGAACTGCCATGCCTGCCCAGCCGGAATCGACGGCGCCTCGTTATACAACCCAGCCCGGTATGCATATTCCGCCGGGCGCGGTAGCCGATGCACGGGGCGTCAACTTCGTCATTTATTCCGCGGATACGAACGTGGCGGAGCTGCGTCTCTACGAGCGAGCCGACAGCGCGGAGCCGTTCCAGGTCATCGATCTCGATCCCGAGGTCCATCGCACGCTGTTTTCCTGGCACGTCTATGTCGAAGGCGTGCCGCCCGGCACGCACTACACCTGGCGAGTCGCCAGAAGCGGCGAAGATCTCGGGTCCGCCGTCGAAATCCTCGATCCATGGGCGCGCGCCGTGAGCGATGCCCGTTGGGATCGTCGCGCCGTGGTCGCAGGCGGGAACACGGGCAAGAGCTTGCGAGCGGTCGTCACTGCCGCTGGACCGGCCAAGGCAAGCGCACCGCTTCTGAATCGCGATCTCACCGACGCCGTCATCTACGAAGTGCACGTCGGCGGCTTCACCCGGCATCCGTCCGCGTGCGTGCGTCATCGCGGCACGTTTGCCGGTCTGATCGAGAAGATTCCTTATCTGAAGGAGCTTGGTGTCACTCACGTCGAGCTGCTACCCGTGATGGCCTTCGATGCGCAGGACATTCCACCGGGTGCCGTCGATCGGGGTTTGAGCAACTACTGGGGCTACAGCACCTACGGCTTCTACGCGCCGCACCCGGGTTATTGCGTCGACGTGGCCGACGCGCCCGCCGAATTCCGCGCATGCGTGAGCGCGCTGCACGATGCCGGCATTCGCGTGCTGCTGGACGTCGTGTTCAACCACACCGCCGAGGGTGGCGCCGGCGGTCCGGCCATCAATTTCAAGGCACTCGCGAACGAGGTGTTCTATCACCACGAGCCCGGCAACCCGAGCCGCTATCGTGACTACACCGGCTGCGGCAATACGGTGAATTGCAATCACCCGCTCGTCACGAACTACATCCTGCATTGCCTGGAGTACTGGACGGAACACTTGGGCGTCGATGGGTTCCGCTTCGATCTTGCGAGCGTCCTGGCGCGCGGCGAGGACGGCGCGCCACTCGCGAACCCTCACGTCACCTGGGGCATCGAGCTCTCCCCCGCGCTCTCGCGCTCACCCGTGATCGCGGAGGCATGGGACGCGGCGGGTCTCTATCAAGTCGGTTCGTTTCCGGGCATGCGTTGGGCCGAGTGGAACGGTCACTTTCGCGACGTCGTCCGCCGGTTCGTACGCAGCGAACCTGGATTGACCGGCGAGATTGCGACTCGGATGGCGGGATCTCAGGATCTCTACGGCCGCCGCTCGCCCCTGCAAAGCATCAACTTCGTGACGTGTCACGATGGCTTCACGCTCTACGACCTGGTGAGCTGCAATGGCAAGCACAACGAGGCGAATGGCGAGGACAATCGCGACGGCAGCAATGACAACGCGTCATGGAACTGCGGTGCGGAGGGTGAGACGGACAATGCCGAGGTGCTCGCCCTGCGGCATCGGCAGGCGAAGAACTTCATGGCCATTCTCATGCTCAGCCAGGGAGTGCCGATGATCCTCGCGGGAGATGAGGTGCTGCGCAGCCAGCGGGGCAACAACAATGCCTACGCGCAGGACAACGAGATCTCATGGTTCGACTGGCGTCTCACCGACGCGAACCGCGACATGCTGCGGTTCACACGCGAGCTGATTGCATTCCGCCGGCGTCACCCGAACCTGCGCCGCGCGCGATTCCTCAGCGGCAACCCCTCCTCCTCCGCGTCGCTACCGGACATCACCTGGCATGGCGAGCGCTTGCACGAACCGCCCTGGTATGACCACGAAGCGCGTCTGCTGGCATTCACGCTCGCGGCAGCGGACGCCGATGACAGGCCATTGCACGTGATTCTCAACATGTGGTGGCAACCGCGAAAAGTTGCGATCCCGTCGATCCCGCATCATGTATGGCGGCGTGCGGTCGACACCTTCCTGACTTCACCCGACGACATCACGGCGCCAGAACAGCAGACGTTCGAGGTGCACGAACCCTATGTCGCGCAACCGCGGAGTGTCGTGGTACTGGAGGCCCACCCCGTGTAGCCGCAGGTCGCTGGATTCGTAGGCCGCCTGCGTACATGTCGACGCCGCGAGCCGCTCCATCGCGGGGTTCACGTGCCGATGCCGTGAAATCGCGAATCGCAGAAGCGTCCGGGAGAGCGCAACGTGAGCACTCGTCTATGGCTTCCTGATGAGGAGCGACCATGCGCACGCTTTGTTCTTTCGCGCTGGCGGTTGGCGTTGCGAGTGCGACGATGGCGCAGGCCGACGAGCTATTGACGTCCGCACAGGCACAGTTCAAGCCCATCCCGGCAACCCCTCCCGCATTGCCGAACAACCCGGCGACGGCTGCCAAGGTCGAGCTCGGCAAGATGCTGTATTTCGACCCGAGACTCTCGGCGAGTCACGCCATTAGTTGCAACTCCTGTCACAACGTCGGGCTCGCAGGTGCCGATGCAGAAGAAACTTCGATCGGGCACAAATGGCAGCACGGCGACCGCAATGCACCGACAGTGTGGAACGCGGTGTTCAACACGGCGCAGTTTTGGGATGGCCGAGCCAAGGATCTCGAGGTTCAAGCGGGTGGTCCGATGGTCAATCCCATCGAGATGGCCTCGCCCAAGGAGCACCTTGCCCAGCAGCTCGCCACGATTCCCGGCTACGTGAACGCGTTCGAAGCAGCGTTCCCTGGTGAGGCGAAACCCGTCACGCTCGCGAACGCACAGAAGGCGATTGCCGTGTTCGAAGCCACGCTGATCACGCCCAACGCGCCCTTCGACAAGTATCTGCGTGGCGATGCATCGGCACTCAACGCAACACAGAAGCAAGGACTGCAGCTCTTCATGGGCAAGGGATGCGCCGGTTGCCACAACGGCATCAACATCGGGGGCGGCATGTATGCGCCATTCGGTGTCGTGGAAAAGCCCGGTGCCGAGCTCTTGCCACCGCAGGACAAGGGACGCTTCATGGTGACGAAGACAGCCGGCGATGAGTACGTGTTCAGAGCACCAACGCTGCGCAACATCGCGCTCACCGCGCCGTACTTTCACACCGGGCGGGCCTGGGATCTGCGACAGGCCGTCGGTGTGATGGGGTCGAGCCAGCTTGGCGTACAGCTGAATCCCGATGAAATCGACCAGATCGTCGAGTTTCTCGCGAGCCTCACGGGTGAGCAGCCACAGGTCGTCTATCCGACACTACCACCCAGCGTGACTGCGACACCGCGACCGCGGCCGTAGCGAGCTCAACTTTCACCGTTCTCCAGCATGCGCTCCTTGACGATCGCGATCACCAACGACTCGGGCAGGGTTTGGTCCGCGGCAAAGCGGATCGCCGTCGGCGCCAGGTCGTAAGCACGCAACTGCTCCTTGCGAGAGGCGATGGGCTTCTTGCTCATGACATAGAAGGCGCAATGCTTCTGCGCCGCTGCGAATGAGACCAGCACACCACGATACTTGTAGGTGGGCACGCCGTAGGCGATGACCTCCTCCGCTTTGGGAGCGGCGGATTTGATGGCGGCGCGAAGCGCCTTCAGCGCGGGCAAGAAGTGCGATGGCACCCCACGCAGATACTCGTCGACATCCTTGGGAGGTGTTTTTTTCGCCTGCTGCTTTCCGGACATGAGCAACCCTCAGGTGCAATGGCTGAGTTCGCAGTCACACGCCGACCGTGCTGCCGCGACCGCTTTCTCACGATTTAGGGATCGGCGCATTGAACGATGTCGACTGTGCGCGCGGTTCTCAAGGCGAGCAACCGTTGCCGTCACTGCCACCCGGCCATCCGCTTTGATCCAGGATTGCCTGCGGGTCCTCCAGCGCGACCAGTTCCTGGACCGCGCGCTTCTGGTCCGCCGCTCGCTCGTAATAGCACTTGGCGATCCGGTATCCGGCCCAATAGCCGAGATCGCCTGGCGCCTGCGCCGTACCCGCAAGCTAATCGATGCATACGGCCGGATCGACATTCTGCACAACAACGCTGGGCTGATGCCCATCTCCAACGTCGACGCACTCAAGACCGACGAATGGCATCGCATGATCGATGTGAACATCAAGGGTGTTCTCAACACCACGGCCGCTACATTGCCATACCTGATCGCCGGCGGAGGTTTCCGCTGCCGCACTCACGGAATCGGCTTCTGGCTATGAATTCGCGACCCAGGCCATGCTGACAGCGCAACATCAGCGAGCCGCTTCAGTGTTGCCTTGCTTGCCCCGTCACAGGCTTGCGCCGACATGCCTTGCACAACGGCCCCGTAAAAGCGTGCGAGCGCTTCGGTGTCGGTCTCAGTAGCAAGCTCACCGGCAGCAACCGCACGGTCAAAGCGTGCCTTGATGGTCTGTATCGCCCGGTCCCGCTGCGCGGCCACCGCCTGCGCCACGGATTCGCTCTTTTCAGAACGTTGAAGCACAGCATTCGAAACGATGCATCCGCGCGGCCTTCCCGGAACGGTAAAGCGTGCCGCGGCATCGTGCAGGTAGAACTCGATCGCATCGTAGGCCTGCATGTTTCCTTGCAGCGCTTCCAGCCACTGCTTGCTCTCACGCGCGCTGATGTGGTCGACCGCCTGTCTGTAAA
>JAEYXD010000253.1 GCA_023428645.1 Pseudomonadota bacterium | reverse complement strand
AGCCAGTCGTGCGCAGCGAGCGGAACGGACAGTCGTTTCGGCGCGACCAACGTCCCGTTGACCTTTTCCACGGCGCAACGCTTGATCTCGGCGATCAGCTCGGGATAAGGAAGCGCGCGTTCCGTTTCGAGGGCGTCGAGTACGAGCATCATGCCTGTCTCATGAGGAGCCGGATCCGCCGCGGGTCGAACGTTGTGTTCGTAGGAAAACTTTCAGCAACATCGAACACCATCCGGCTCTCCCGCGGCACCAAAGCGTTCTCGCAATCATCTTAAGCAACCGCGCGTCGCGGTCACAGTGGCGATCGCCGGCGCCCACCGCGCTTCGATGCTGAGTCAGACTGACGAGCCACGGCGGAATGCGCCCTCCGCGCTGGCGCCGCGAAGGCGGCGAGTCGTCGCGCATTCGCGTTGCACTCGGCCGATTGGTGCTTGCGCAAGGACGAGAATGAGTCCCGTCATTTCACGTTCGCTTTCTCCCACGCGCGCACGCGGCGCCGCGCCTCGTCGAACAATCGCTCGTAGTTGGATTTGCGCAGCTTTTCGCTGGCCTCCGGCGTCAGCTGTGCGAACAACGGCGCATAGGTCTGGTACACCTTCAGGTAGCTCGCTTGATCTTGGGGTGCGACCTCGTCCGTGCCAAAGAGAAACCGGTCGGGAAAGCGATTGATGACCTCCGCGGTGCGCCGGAGCGACTCGGGCGTCTCGGTAATGTATTTCGCCGTCTCGCTCCATGAGATATCGACCGAGACGTGCGCAAGCGTCGGATCGGCCAGCGCCCGCTCGAGCAATTTCGCATGGTCAGCGATGGGTCGAACGACGCGTCCGACACCGACGTGCGCCCAGATGATTTTTGCCTGCGGATGGCGCCGGAACAGCGCCTTCATCTGCTCCAACTCATACGGGGTCTGGCCAGGCTTCGGGTACGGGACGTCGACGTCATTGTGCATGATCACTACGAGCCCGGCCTCCGCGGCAAACTCGAGGATACGATCGAGCGCCGGATCCGTCAGGCTCGGCACATCGCCGGCAATTTTCGAGGACACGAACTCCTTGTGGATCGTGAACTCGCCGATGCCTGAAAAGACGCCTGGAAACGTCCGCAGCACGCGTTTGATGTGATCCACTCCGTACATGTCGGCCGGATTGAAGCCGCAGATCATGGGATCGAATCGTGCGCGGTCCCGCTCCGGCAGCGACAGGTACGCCATGGCGATATGAGCATCGACGAACGAGTAATAGTAGAGCGGAGAGTCGCTCTGCAAGTAGTACGTCGGTGCGAACTCACCGCTGTTTCGATACGACCAGGTCTGTTGCAGCGGAATGCCGAACACGGCCACTCGCCCGACTTTCGCGCCCATGATCTTGACGAAATCGTGGATGTCCGTGCCTTCCTGAATGTAGTTCGTCAAATGAAAGTGCGCGTCATTCACCTCGTACGCCTCCGCCGGCATGCAGGTGCGAATCGGTGCGACGGTCAGCAGCGAGCCAACGCCTACGATTTCGAGACAGGCGATGAACGCGCGCATGTGGATCCCCTCAGAACAGGAGCGATGCTGCCAGCGAGTAGGTCGGGCCGGTTTGACCGCCGACATAGAACCCGAACACGCTGCTGACCGCCGACTTCTTCACGTGGATGATCTGGGCGTTCACCCGGAAATTGCGCGTATGCGCCGGATAGAAGTTGCCTCCGATGATGTACTCGCGCGCCTCACCGAACCCCGCATCCTTGTCGCCGAAGACCCAGGAAGTCGCGCCGTAAAGTTCTAGCTTCTGCTTGATCGGAAAGAAGGCGGCCTGCACGTAGAAGCCGTCGTCAGCGATGCGCCCCACTGGCAGCGGGCCGTCGGCGGCGAAGTTGTCGAGCCAGCGTCGAAAGAACTCCGCCTGCAAGAACATCCCTTTGTATTTGACGCCGGCATCGATCGAGATGGACTCCCAATCGACGCGCTGCACGGTGACCCCCGGCGCGAGCGAGCCGGTATCGAACAGCAGCACACTATCGGCGAGCCGGACCTGCGTATTCTCGGGATTGGTGTTCTCGAGCTCTTGCCGGTCCTCCCGGCTGCGAACGTGAGAGAACCCGAAGCGAGTCGCGGGCTGCTCGTGGTACTCCCAATCGCCGTACGATCCATTCGGTCCGAACTCGTGGGTCGTCGGCATCCACCAAAGCCCGTAGCCGCTCCCCAAGTCCCGCGTGAGCTGCTTGGCCGTGATGCCGAGCTGGCTCAGGTTGTTCGAGATCGCGACGTGATACCACAGGCCCGGGAGGATCTCCCCGTTCGCCCACACGGTTCCGGTGAAGCTGCCGCGAAAGAACTCATCCGCCATGACGCGATCGTTGGCGAGCCAGAATGGGTGTGAACCCATGACCGATCGCGACCCGCCGGGCGTGTTGATGCCGCCGTACAGATTGAACTTCTCGCTGAACTGATACCCGAGAAATCCGTATAGCGTCGTCTGATCCGTCGACATGACGGTCCACGTCGTAATCTGGTAGCGCAGCTTCGGTGTATAGAACCAGCCCTTGAGATGAATCATGGCCCGGTGAAACTGAATATCACGACGAGTATCGACGTCGCGCTGGTTCCCGAGGTGATCGACGAACGTTTGCTCCGCCGGCCGCTGGTCGATGTAGCGCACGAGCGCATAGGCGCTCAGCGCGACCTGGCCGATGTCGGATCGATACAGCACGATGCCCTGGCCCGTCGTGTCGAGCGCACCCCACGTCGGACGTTCCGACGCGAGCTCCGGGTCCGGCTCCCACATGCTCTGCTTGCTTTCGTCTTGCACCGGCTTCGACTGGGCTGCTGGCGCTTGCATCCCTGCAACGCTTGCCGAGGACCGACCCAGCACGAACTCACCGCCGCATCCTTCGGCCACCCAAACGCCACGATCGTCATGACCCCACGTGCGACCGAGCACGCAAGCTTGCGATCCGATCTCGCGCCGCAAAGCGACTCCTCCGGAGGCATCGGCATCACAGTGCTTCCGCTCGCGCGCTTCCGAAACACATGTGACGCTGCGCGAATGCTCGCTCGCGGCCGCCGCGGCGTTCGCGTACCACAGCGCCGTCAACGAAAGCGCGAACGTGTCGATGCCAACGATCCGTGATGCACGGTTGTGCACATCATGTTCCCTTCTTGATCGCCCGCGGCGCGTAAGGATTGCCGCCGAGTGCATTCGAGATGTCCGCGATCGCCTTTTGCGCGCGCACGCTGTTGCCGGCTTCATCGAGCGGCGGCGACACGACGGCGATCCCGAATTTTCCAGGCGATACCGCGATGATGCCGCCGCCCACGCCACTCTTTGCCGGCAGCCCCGTGTGATAGAGCCATTTGCCCGAATCGTCGTAGAGACCGGCCGTCGCCATGACGGCAAGCACTTCTGGCACGTTCTGCGGTTTCATCACCTGCTTGCCGGTGATTGGATTCCTGCCATCGTTGGCGAGCGTTCCCGCCATCGTCGCCAGATCCTTCGCGTTGGCGTTGATCGAGCATTGCTCGGTGTAGATGTCCACGGCTTGCGCCGGATTGTCCTTGATGAACTCGTACGCATACATCAGCGAGCCGATCGCTTGATTGCGTTGATTGGTCGCAGCTTCGGACTCGAACACTTCCTGGTTCACGCTGAGGGGCCGGCCAGCGAAGTCGGAGTGGAAGGCGAGGATCTGCTGCCAGATGTCGTCGCGCGAACTGCCCTGCACCATGCTCGTCGCCGTGATCGCGCCCGGATTGACGAGCGGGTTGATCTCCGGTCCACCGAGCGCCTTCTGCGCGAACTCGACCGAGACGATCGAATTGAAGCGCATACCCGTCGCATCGACGCCGATGCGTTTCTCGATCGCATCGGCACCCTGCTGCTCCATCACCTTCGCCATCGTGAACACTTTGGAGATGGACTGGATGGACACTTCGGACTTCACGTCGCCCGCGGTGTAGACCTTCCCGTCCGTCGTCACGAGCGCGATGCCGAAAATGTTTGGATTCACCTTCGCGAGCGCCGGAATGTAGTCGGCGTTTGCGCCCTCCTTGATGTTCTTGTATTTCTCGTATGCCGCATCTAACGCGCTTTGAATCTGATCCGGCGTCTGCGCGACCGCGGGCAGCGCTGCGGCGGCCAGTACCAGCACCGACGCGAACCCGATGAGACTCCCGTGGCCGAAGGTGTGTTTGCGCGAGCTCATGTCAGCTTCTTCCCAAATGTGCGACTGAACTTGTAGCGAACCGAGAACTGCACACGCAGATCGTCGGACGTGAAGCCGTCCCGAAAATTCTCGCGCCGGCCCCATTGAATTTCCGGACCGAACATGACGTTCTCAACGGGATAGAACAGGAGATTCACCAGGGCATAGTCGCCACGCTTGAACGCGTCGTCGGCTTGCCCGTCGGAGTTGTCGATATCGACGAGCGAGTAGCCGATCGAGGTCGACAACTTTTCGCTCCAGTTGATGTCGAGGAACGCGACCAGACCGAGCACAGGCAGCACTTCGCCGACGATCGGACGCCTCGGATTGGAGAAGTTGTTGCGAATGCCGACGTCCGCGGGCGCATCGTTCATGTAGTTCTCGATGCCCTCGCCGTACACTGCCTGCAGGCGCAGCACATGCGGGCCGAGCTTCAGGTTCGAGCTGAGGTTGACGCCCCAGCCGACCTTGTGGCCGGACAGGTCGAATTGATCCGCGAGCTGATCCTCCCACTCGATCCAGCGCACGATGCCCGCGATCTCGACATAGCCCCAGTCGCGTCCGAGGCGAAATTCGCCGGAAACGTCGGGATACGGGAATCGGGCGTCAATGTTCTGAAGTTCGATTCGATCGGCGTAGTTGCCTTGGTCCGCAGACGCGCCCGGGCGCTCGAGCGCGAACGTAAGACGCGTGTCGCCTTGAATCGGCATCCAGCGCAGCTGTACGTTGCGAAAGAAGGCCATGCCGTTCGGTCCCCAGTACTCGATCGAGTTCGGGAACACGTCGATGTCCATGAAGGGGCTCCAGGTCTGCCCCGCGCCGAAATGCCCGAGCTCGCCGTATGCATGCCGCAGACGGAAGGTCGTCTGGCCTGCGTCCACACCGGTACCGAACAATTCGAGTTCGAAGGTCGTCTTGAGGTCACCGAGCGCGGTCGGTGTGCTTGTCTTCACGCCAATGCGGCTCTGGCGCACGCTAGCGAAGAAGTTTCCGTCTTCGCCGAACTCGTTCTCGAACGCCGGCAACTTCGTCGGCCGCAGAACGTCGAACCAGTCCGGATCGCTCTGATTGACCTCGTGGCCCATGTCGAGCATCACGAAGCCATAGATCTCCATCGTCGATCCGCTGTTCTCTTGCTCCTGGGAAATGGCCGGAGCCGAGACCAGCGCCGCGAGCGTTGTTGCCAACGCAATGGATGCTGCGCCGTGCTTGGTGGACTGCGCCGCCTTGAGAGTCTCGATCCCCATGTCCCCTCCTGCTCAGGCGGCTTGCCTTCGCACTCGGAACCGCAACCGTTCGCCATGAGAGCGCCGGCCGGCAGCCGGGGCCTGAACCGGCATCCCGCACGTTGATCATTCGTGGAGGACTGGAAAGGCACGCACATCAATAGCAGGTCGACACACAGCACCTAGATTCGTAGTTTGGGAAACCTTTCGATTCTCCAAGTGCGTCGACCGAGCGAGAACACTCGTGTTCTTAGGCTTCACGAGGGATTTCTGGAGACTGTCGTGCGTAGAGCGTGACCTTGCGGCGCCCCTTGTCACTTAGTCCATCAGGCATCGCTGTCGCTGGAGGGGCATTGAGGTTGCGCTGCACGTACTCCCGGACCTAGCTCGATCACTATTGAGCGAAAGGTGCCGTCACATGTGCGTCCGACCGCGTAGCGGCGCTTCTTTGGCGAAAACTTGGTCGGTGGTGACGGCTGTGCCGACGATGCATGCGTTGTGGAGTGGTTGGTGCTGGCGCAACGTGCGGCAGAGGCGCAGGCCAGCTTTGCGGACTTCTTACCTGGCCGGTGGAGCGACAGGCGGCAGCGGACCGAACGACCCGAACCGCCGCTTAAGCTTGCAACGCAGCCTGTACCCCTGGGCAGTGACAAAAGAGTTGTGAACGAGACGACTAGAAACTCTCTGCTCTGCCTAGCCACTGGGGCGCTTACAAAGAGTCTTTCCGCCGCTTGAGGCACCATCGAACAATAGAGTCTTGCATGTGCTTCCCTGCTCGCAGAGTACATTTTATGCCTCGCCGGTCCGCCACGCCGAAGTGCCGGCGGAAGTGGACAAATTGGAAACTTCGTCTTGCAGGCTCGACATCAGATTCTGTCTGAAGAGCGCCGTAACTCGCATTGATCGGAACGCGGGGATTGAATCCCGGCGCCGACGTCGTGTCTTCCCTAACGCGGTAAGCGGCTCAGCGGTAGCCTTCTTCGGTTCTTCTGCAGAGAGCTACTCAGCGAAACGCTCGCGGTACTGCTGTCGAGTTCGAAGCCGCCATCGGTGACCCGCACCGATGGCGAGGCAGTCGAGTCGTTACCAATTACAGGCTTGGGGTGATGCGAGGTAATAAGAAAGCGAACGTGCCGAGCAAGCGGGCCCGCTGCACGCTTTGACAGTTGCCTGCGCCGTCACGCCAGAAACCCACGAGGGGGTGTATGCCGAGTAGACCGTCCAACCGTAAACCGGCAATGACCCTAAGGGCTGCTCTTTCCACACCTCATAGTGCGTCAATTCCACGTTCGTGTTTGGATCGTTGCTCCAGTAAATGTCGTGTCGCGTAGACCCGTCCGATTGGCACCCAAAGTTCATGCCCCAAAGGTTGATGGGTGGGTTCAGCACCTGTGGACCCTGCGGGTACTCGTAGTAATTCGCCAAAGAGCGTGCGGTCGTGGCAAGGCTGCGCTTGTTGTTGATGGCTGCGTCCCAAGCGCCGTCCGAATAAAAACCCCAACGGTCAATAGGGTATGGTGCGTCCGTCCGATCCGCGAGGTCTGTCCCAAGCGCCCCGTAAGATTCAATTATCCCTACCTCTGGATCTGGGAAAATATAGTAGGTCGACACTGATGCCTTCGCGTCATGGTAGAGACCAAACTGACTGGTCGCGTGGCCGCCTCCGCCGAGATGGCCGAGTTCATGGGCAGCGGCCTGGACGTAACAATTTGGATCTACGACTGCCACGTAATCGTAATTTCGGCGTCTCAAGTCGAGACCCTGTGAGTTCGGAACGAAATTCGCAGTACCGTCAATCCAATGTGCCACTCCTGCTGCGCCACACAGATCGTTGGGGCGATGAGCAAACAGTATGATCACATCAGCCTGCCAGGCATTTCGTAGCGCTCGAATCGCTGTGTCTTGGTGCGCGGTTTGCGCGGCGATTGATATCGTCCCTGGGAGTGCGTAATTCACGGGTACGGGAACCGCGAGATTAAGCAGAGTGACAGTGGTTGCGGACGATGAAGGCAAGCCGGTGTCATTCCACGTGCTCGCGATTTGTTGTAACTGAGCCTTCATTTTCAGGGAGTCATACGACTCACTGATGGGGTACACGCCCAGTATACGAATCGTCGTCTCTTGGCTTTGTCCAAGAGAGCTCATCGAGTAGAACAAAAGAAGGAGAGCTGAAACCAGCTTCATGTCTATTCCTCGCCTGATGATCTTTTTGATTGGTCGGTTCAGCGCTGGGCAGAGCTCTTCTCGAACGCCTCGCGCTCACGCTCCAGCCGCTCTCTGTGCTCCTCGAGTTTTCTTTTCCGTTCATCTGGCCCATGACTGATGCTGGGCACCTTTTCCTCGTCTACTTCGTAGATGATGTGGAACCGAGGATCATCGGGCAGCGGCGAAAGAACAACGCGGCTGCCAAGTGCAAAGACGCGCCAGTTTCCCGAAACCGTTTTCAAATCCATTTTTCCGACCGCGCCGGGCGGCCCCTGTCGGTCAGAAGCTGAGAACCTCCCGCCTTTCTCCTGTGTCTCGATTTTTCGCAGAACAGACAAGGGCACTTCGTGGGGCCCCGTTTGGACCCACAATGTCACTCGCTGAATTGGCAGTTGAAATTCCTGTCCGGTTTGGGTGTTGATCGCGTATTTCGGATGGGGGCTGGTCAATTCACCCGTCCATTCGCGCAGCTCATTCCCCGACGGGGAGCCTTTGGAGCCCAGCGCTTTGATCCGCATGCGCACCTTGTCAAAGGGTGTCATCGTAATTTCGCCGTTCTCCTTTTCTAACGCAGCGAAATTAATCTTGACGATGCGATATCGTTTGGCCTCATAGGCCCTCATTCGATTATGAACGTTCAACGGACTGAATAGCCCATCGAGCGTGGCCTGATCGTCAACGGGTATCAATAACTCCGGTACCTCGGAGCTTTCTTGTGCATGTAGGGTGGCACCCGTGAGCAGCGACGCGGCTAACAGCACCGAGCTGCTGAGAATGTGACGTAATGTCCCCATCGAAGACCTCCTTTTGACACGAAATGAGATGTCAACACACAGCTAACACTCGCAGCAACTGCAGTAATGGTTCTGTTGACGAAAGGCGTGGTACAAGCGATGGGTACGGAGACTTCGATCGGCTGTTCAGCTCTGCCCCGGCGCGCCGAAGCGACAGATCCAGGAGCTTGCTTGCTTGAGCTTCATTGATCGCGCCGAGAAGGTCGTGACGCTCGGGCCCTCCGGCGTCGGCAAGCAGGCCACCTCTTCGCAAGCTCGAGTCGGCGGATGTGAAGCGACTGCGGCAGCTCGAACACGAGAACAGCCGGCTGAAAAAGCTCCTCGCCGAGCGCGATCTGGATATCGAGATCCTGAAGGAAGTGAACGCAAAAATGGTGAGCGCACGGGTGCGCCGCCTTCAGGTCGCCTACGTTGTTTAACGTGGACGATCTGAGCGCCGCGCGTGTGCGCTGTTGTCGATCGCTCGATCCATCGTGAAGTACGAATGCCGCATGGCGCTTCGCGACGCGCCGCTGATTGAACAGATGCGTGAGCTCGCCGGTCAGTATCCGAGATTCGGCTATCGGCGCATCCACGTATTCATTGCGAGATGCGGTCATCTCATGAGCACGGATCGAATGCACCGATTGTGGCGCTTGGCCAAGCTGCAAGTGCCGAGGAAAAGGTCACGCAAGCGCATTTCGATCTCGCGTCCGCGACCCGTTCCGGCGTTGGGCGTCAATCAGGTGTGGGCCTACGACTTTGTGTTCGATGCATGCGCGAACGGCCAACAGCTGAAGTGTCTCACCGTCATCGACGAGTTCACGCGCGAATGCTTGGCGATCGGTGTCGCTGGCAGCATCCGATCCGGACGCGTCATCGAGGTGCTCTCCAAGCTGGTGAGCGCTCATGGGCGCCGAAGTACTTGCGCTCGGACAACCGGCCGGAGTTCGTTTCGAGAGCTGTGCTGCGTTGGCTATCGCAATCCAACATCGATGTCGCATGCATCGATCCGGGAAAGCCATGGCAGAACGGATCGAACGAATGATTCAACGGCAAGTCTGGTACCGCACGACCGGCTCGGGACCTCTGCGCAAGTCGAAAAGCAATCACAGCAGTGCGCGCGTGACCGCGCCTGGTCATCGGAAAGACTTTATTGTCCGGGCGTGCAGAGTGGAAAGACTATTTGTCGTTTGATCGGGCTTTGAACCGCTCAATAGACCATTCAGCCATCGCGAGTAGGCAGCGGCCGCGATAAGCGTCGCACCTGGGCCCAGAAGGGCCGGCCAACGCCTTCATCGATCGGGCTTTTTGAGCGGCATTGCGCGCTCTGAGCACGGTTTGGAACGACTATTTGTCTTTTCGGGTCGTGGAAAGTCTATTTGTCCGAAACACGACTTTAATGTCGTTTTCTACCCCCGGTGCTACTCCACCGTCACCGACTTCGCCAGATTGCGCGGCTGATCGACATCCGTGCCGCGCAGGATGGCGCAGTGATACGCGAGGAGCTGCAACGGAATGCTGTAGACGGCTGATGCCTGGAAGTGGCTCACGTGCTTCGGCATCGTCACGACGGTGACGCCCTCGGACGACTCGATGCCCGAATCCGGATCCGCGAACACGAACAGCTCGCCGCCGCGCGCCCGCACTTCCTGCAGATTCGACTTCAATTTTTCGAGCAGATCGTTGTTCGGCGCGACGACGACGACCGGCATGTCGGCATCGACGAGCGCCAGCGGGCCGTGCTTCAACTCGCCCGCGGCATACGCCTCGGCGTGAATGTACGAGATCTCCTTGAGCTTGAGCGCGCCTTCCATCGCGATCGGATGCATCTGCCCGCGACCGAGGAACAGCGCGTGATGCTTGTCGGCAAAGCGTTTCGCGAGCTCCTTGATCGTGTCGTTCAGATGCAGCGTCTTCTCGATGATGCTCGGCACTTCGATCAGGCGCTGCACCAGGCTGCGCTCGCGCTCGCTGTCGATGCCATTGTGCTTCGCGAGCGCAATGACGAGCATGCCGAGCGCGGTGAGCTGCGTCGTGAACGCCTTCGTCGAAGCCACACCGATCTCCGGACCCGCGCGTGTCAGCAGCACGAGCTCGGACTCGCGCACGAGCGAGCTCTCGGGCACGTTGCAGATCGACAGCGTCGATAGATAGCCGCCCTGCTTTGCCATGCGCAGCGCCGCGAGTGTGTCCGCGGTTTCGCCGGACTGTGAGATCGTCACGAACAGCGTGTTCGGCGGCACGACGGGATTGCGGTAGCGGTACTCGCTCGCGATCTCCACCCAGCACGGCAGCCGCGCGATCTGTTCGATGTAGTACTTGGCGACTGCGCCGGCGTGATAGCTCGTGCCGCAGGCGACGATCTGCACGGCCTGCGTGCGGCGGAACACTTCCGTCGCAAGCGGGCCGAAGGCCGCTTCCAACAGACTGCCACCGGCGACGCGCTCCTCCAACGTCTGCGCGATCGCGCGGGGCTGCTCATAGATCTCCTTGAGCATGTAGTGCGCGTAGTCGCCCTTCTCCGCGGCATCCGCCGAGAGCGAGCTTTCCCGGACGGGACGCTGGGCGGTGTTGCCCTCATGGTCGAGGATGCGCACGCCTTGACGGCGAATCTCGGCGACGTCGCCTTCTTCCAGGAAGATGAAGTTGCGCGTGACCGGCAGCAGCGCGGCGACATCGGAGGCGACGAAGTTTTCGTTCTTGCCGACGCCGATCACGACCGGGCAGCCCGCTCGCGCGACGATGATTTGCTCGGGTGCGTCTTCCGAGATCACCGCGAGCGCGTAGGCGCCTTCGAGCTCGGCGACCGTCGCGCGGACCGCGCGGAAGATGTCGCCCAGCTTCTGCTTGTGATGATGAATGCGGTGCGCAATGACTTCGGTGTCCGTTTCCGAGGTGAAGGAGTAGCCGAGGCTCGTGAGTTCGTCGCGCAGCTCCTCGTGATTTTCGATGATGCCGTTGTGGACGATCGCGATGCCGTCGCGCGAAATGTGCGGGTGTGCATTGCGCTCCGAAGGTACGCCATGCGTGGCCCAGCGCGTATGCGCGATGCCCAGGGCACCGGATGCCGGCGCATCGGCGAGCGCGTCCTGCAGCTTCTTCACCTTGCCGACCGCCCGTAGACGGCTCAAGTGGCCCGTCGCGCCCAGAACGGCGATGCCGGCGGAGTCATAACCGCGATATTCGAGGCGGCGCAGCCCTTCGATCAGAACGGGGACGATGTCGCGATCGGCGATCGCACCGACGATTCCGCACATGGATGGATATTCCTCGATCCTTTTCGCTAGCGACTGATCGCTAGCCAGAATGCATGAGAGCGCGACTTTGGCTCAAAGGTGCCGCCCTCTGCTGAAAATTCACTTGCACGATGCATACAACGTCGCTTCGCGGCTACAGCTCGTCGTCGACGCTAGTCGCTTTTCTTTTGCGGCCGCTTCCAGCCCTCGATCGTCACCTGGCGGGCGCGGGCAATCGAGAGCTTGCCTTCGGGTGCGTCCGTCGTGATCGTCGAGCCAGCGGCGGTGTTCGCGTTGGCGCCGATCTTCACCGGCGCGACGAGCATCGAGCCGGAACCGACGAACGCATTGTCACCGATGTCCGTGCGCCATTTGTTGACGCCGTCGTAGTTCACGGTGACCGTGCCCGCGCCGATATTGACCTTGCGGCCCAAGGTGGCATCGCCGAGATAGGTCAGGTGGTTCGCCTTGCTGCCGGCGCCGATCTCGGTCTTTTTCACTTCCACGAAATTGCCGATGTGCACGTCCTCGTGCAGCACGCTGTCCGGCCGGATGCGCGCGAACGGGCCGATCGAATTGCGCGGGCCAATCTTTGCCGTGTCGATCACGCAGTTCGGATGCACTTCGGTATCGGCTTCGATCTCGCAATTGCGTAGTACGTTGTTCGGGCCGATCCGGACCCGGTCGCCAAGCTTCACCGAGCCGGTGAGCACGACGTTGACGTCGATGAACACGTCGCGACCGACGGTCACCTCGCCGCGGATATCGATACGAGCGGGATCGGCGAGCGTCGCGCCTTCCAGCATGAGCGCCTGCGCGCGTTGCGCGCGCAACGCGCCTTCGAGCTGCGCGAGCTGCACCTTGTCGTTCACTCCGAGCACCTCGGCTTCCGTCGGCGCGATCACGGCGCCGATCCGCATGCGATCGCGCGCTGCCATGACGATGATGTCGGTGAGGTAGTACTCGCCCTGGGCGTTGTTGTTCTTCAGCGCCGCCAGCCACTGGCGCAGCACGCGCGCCGGCGCGGCGAGCAGGCCGGTGTTGCTCTCCTTGATCGCGCGCTCCTTCGTGTTTGCGTCCTTTTGCTCGACGATGCGCACGACATTGCCCGCGTTGTCGCGAACGATGCGGCCGTAGCCGGTCGGATCAGCGAGTTCGATCGTGAGCAGGCCGATCGACGTGTCGGTGGACTCCGCCACGAGACGCCGCAACGTCGCCTCGCGAATCAACGGCACGTCCCCATAGAGGACGAGCACTTGATGATCGTCTGGAATCTGCGGCATCGCCTGCGCGACCGCGTGGCCGGTTCCCAGCTGCTCTGCTTGCAGTACCCAGCTCACGGGCTCGTCCGCGAGCGCCTGGCGCACGCGTTCGCCGCCGTGCCCGTAGACGACATGAATCGCATCCGGCGCGAGCGCCTTCGCCGTGTGCAGCACGTGCCGCAGGAGCGGCACGCCCGCGAGCGGCTGCAGCACCTTCGGCAGGTCCGATTTCATTCGCTTGCCTTGGCCGGCCGCGAGAATGACGATGGAAAGAGGCATAGGTCTTCGGCTCAGAGCTCGGGACTCAAGAATGCCCGACGCGCGCAAAGAGTGCATGTGCCCGCGCGAAGTCCGGAAAAACAAAAGCGCGCTCGAAGGCGCGCTTTTGTATTCATCGTTGGCGTCAGGGCCTTGCGCCCCGCGCCTACTGCTTAATTTTTCGCAGCTTCTCGATCATTCTCACCTGCACCGCGAGGCGCGCGAGCTCCGCTTGCAGCTCGGCGGCGTCGACGGCATCGGTGCGATTCTTCAATGCGTCTTCCGCGCGCTGCTTCGCCTGCAGCGCCGCGGCTTCGTCGAGGTCCTTCGCACGCAACGCCGTGTCCGCGAGGACGGTCACGATGTGCGGCTGAATCTCGATCGCGCCGCCCGACACATAGAAGAATTGCTCTTCGCCGCCGGGCGTCTGCACGCGCACTTCGCCGGGCTTGAGCGTCGTCAGCAGCGGCGCATGACGCGGCGCGATGCCGATCTCGCCCATCACCGCGGGCGCGAAGATCATCGAGGCTTCGCCCGAGAAGATCTCGCCCTCGGCGCTGACGATGTCAACGTGGATGGTGGCCATGAACGTTCCTTACTGGAGGGTCTTCGCCTTCGCGACAGCCTCTTCGATCGTACCGACCATGTAGAAGGCCTGCTCCGGCAGCGCATCGTACTCGCCCGAGAGAATGCCCTTGAAGCTGCGGATCGTCTCCTTCAGCGGCACGAGCTTGCCGGGGTTGCCGGTGAACACTTCGGCGACATGGAACGGCTGCGACAGGAAGCGCTGGATCTTGCGAGCGCGCGACACGGCCAGCTTGTCGTCTTCCGACAGCTCGTCCATACCGAGAATCGCGATGATGTCCTGCAGCTCCTTGTAGCGCTGCAGCACCGCCTGCACGCCGCGGGCGACCGTGTAGTGCTCTTCGCCGATGACCAGCGGATCGAGCTGACGGCTCGTCGAGTCGAGCGGGTTCACGGCCGGGAAGATACCGAGCGCGGCGATCTGACGATCCAACACGACCGTCGCGTCCAAGTGCGCGAACGTCGTCGCGGGCGACGGGTCGGTCAAGTCGTCGGCAGGCACGTAGACGGCCTGGATCGAGGTGATCGAGCCGGTCTTCGTCGAGGTGATGCGCTCCTGCAGCACGCCCATTTCTTCGGCGAGCGTCGGCTGGTAGCCCACGGCCGACGGCATACGGCCGAGCAATGCCGACACTTCGGTACCGGCGAGCGTGTAACGGTAGATGTTGTCGATGAAGAGCAGCACGTCGCGGCCCTTGCCGGATTCCGTCTTCTCGTCGCGGAAGTATTCGGCCATCGTGAGGCCCGTGAGCGCGACGCGCAGGCGGTTGCCCGGCGGCTCGTTCATCTGGCCGTACACCATCGCCACTTTCGATTCCGGCAGGTTCTGAAGGTTGATGACGCCGGCTTCCGACATCTCGTGATAGAAGTCGTTGCCTTCGCGGGTGCGCTCGCCCACGCCGGCGAACACGGACAGACCCGAGTGCGCCTTCGCGATGTTGTTGATGAGCTCGAGCATCGTGACGGTCTTGCCGACGCCCGCGCCGCCGAACAGACCGATCTTGCCGCCCTTCGCGAACGGCACGAGCAGGTCGATGACCTTGATGCCCGTTTCGAGCAGGTCCTGACCGCCCGCTTGCTCGTCATACGACGGCGCTGCACGGTGAATCGGCCAATGCGCTTCGGCATTGACGGGGCCGCGCTCGTCCTGCGGATCGCCGAGCACGTCCATGATGCGGCCGAGCGTCGCCTTGCCGACCGGCACGGAGATCGGAGCGCCCGTCGCCTTCACGGTGAGGCCGCGCTTCAGGCCTTCGGACACGCCCATCGCGATCGTGCGCACGACGCCGTCGCCGAGCTGCTGCTGCACTTCGAGCGTCAATCCGCCCTCTTCGAGCTTCAACGCTTCATAGACTTTCGGAATCTGATCGCGCGGAAACTCCACGTCGATGACCGCGCCGATGATCTGGACGATTTTGCCGGTAGACATGTGCTCGTTCCTTGCAGGAGGAAGCGGTTGGCCGTGTGCGGTGGTGCCGCGCCCGCGCCGATACTGCCGTAACTCTCTGCGTGTTAGCTAAAACCCAAACGTTTCTGAAATCTTCTGGCTGCCGGCCGCGCTCAGCGCTCACCGTCAGCCGCTATTCACTAGACAGCCGCCGCGCCGCCGACGATTTCGCTGATCTCTTTCGTGATCGCGGCCTGGCGCGCCTTGTTGTAGACGAGCTGCAGCTCGCTGATCAGCTTGCCCGCGTTGTCCGTCGCGCTCTTCATCGCGACCATGCGAGCCGCCATTTCGCAGGCGACGTTCTCGACTGCGCCCTGATAGACCTGGGATTCGACGTAGCGCATCAGCACGCCGTCGAGGAGCTCGGCGGCGGAAGGCTCGTAGATGTAGTCCCACATCTTCTGCAGCTTGTCCTCGTCCTCGGTGACGACCGGGAGCAGCTGACGCACCGTCGGCTGCTGGCTCATCGTCGAGACGAAGACGTTGTTCACGATGAACAGGCGGTCGAGCTTGCCTTCCTGGTAGAGGTCCAGCATCACCTTCACGGTGCCGATCAGATCGGCGACGTGCGGGCGATCGCCCAGATGCGTGACCGTCGCGAGCGTCTTCGCGTTGCCGAGACGACGGAAGAACTGCACGGCCTTCGAGCCGATCAGGCAAAGCGACACTTCCGCGCCCTGGTTCTGCCAGCCGCGCATCGCGGCGAGCGTCGTCTTGAACAGGTTGACGTTCAGGCCGCCGGCGAGGCCGCGATCCGTCGAAATCACGATGAAGCCGACGCTCTTCGCCTCGCGCTCGACCATGAACGGATGCTTGTAGTCGGGATTCGCGAGCCGCAGGTGGCCGATCACCTTGCGGATCTTGTCGGCGTACGGACGCGAAGCGCGCATCCGCTCCTGCGCCTTGCGCATCTTGCTCGCGGCGACCATTTCCATCGCCTTCGTGATCTTCTGCGTGCTCTTGAAGCTCGCGATCTTGATGCGGATCTCTTTTACGCCTGGCATTTCGCTCTCGCTCCAGCAGCCCGCCGCGAACGGCGGGTCACCAGTGGCTTGATTAGTACGTTCCCGTCGCGACGAACTCTTCGCAGAGCTTCTTCAAGCCCGCTTCGACGTCCTTCGACAACTCGGGCTTCGCGTTGATGCCGTCCATCAGCTGCTTGTAGTTCGTCTTCGCGAACGACTGCAGCGCGGCTTCGAAGTCGCCGATCTTCTTGCGGTCGACCTTGTCCATGAAGCCGTTGTTCACGGCGTACAGCGACAACGCCATCTCAGCGACGGACATCGGCGAGTACTGCTTCTGCTTCATGAGCTCGGTCGTGCGCTGACCGCGCTCGAGCTGACGGCGGGTCGCCTCGTCGAGGTCGGACGCGAACTGCGAGAACGCCGCGAGCTCGCGGTACTGAGCGAGCGCGAGACGGATGCCGCCGCCGAGCTTCTTGATGATGCCGGTCTGAGCGGCGCCACCGACGCGCGACACCGAGATACCCGCGTTCATCGCGGGACGGATGCCGGCGTTGAACAGGTCGCCTTCCAGGAAGATCTGACCGTCGGTGATCGAGATCACGTTCGTCGGCACGAACGCCGTCACGTCGCCAGCCTGCGTTTCGATCACGGGCAGACCCGTGAGCGAGCCGGTCTTGCCCTTCACGCGGCCGTTCGTCTTCTTCTCGACGTACTCCTCGTTCACGCGCGCGGCGCGCTCGAGCAGACGCGAGTGCAGATAGAACACGTCGCCCGGATACGCTTCGCGGCCCGGCGGACGGCGCAGCAGCAGGGAGATCTGGCGATACGCCCACGCCTGCTTCGTCAAATCGTCGTAAATGATCAGCGCGTCTTCGCCCTGATCCATGAAGTACTCGCCCATCGCGCAGCCGGCGTACGGCGCCAGGTACTGCATCGATGCCGGCGTCGAGGCGGAAGCGGCCACGATGATCGTGTGCTTCATCGCATCGTGCTCTTCGAGCTTGCGCACGACGTTCGCGATGGACGACTGCTTCTGGCCGATCGCGACGTAGATGCACTTAATGCCGGAGGACTTCTGATTGATGATCGTGTCGATCGCGAGCGCGGTCTTGCCGGTCTGGCGGTCGCCGATGATGAGCTCGCGCTGACCGCGGCCGATCGGCACCATCGAGTCGATCGCCTTGTAGCCGGTCTGCACCGGCTGATTCACCGACTTACGGAACACGACGCCCGGGGCGACGCGCTCGATCGGCGCATTGCGTGCCGCGTTGATCGGGCCCTTGCCGTCGATCGGGTTGCCGAGCGCGTCGACGACGCGGCCGAGCAGGCCTTCGCCGACGGGCACTTCGAGAATTCGGTTGGTCGTCTTGACGGTGTCGCCTTCGACGATGTGCTTGTACTCGCCCAGCACGACGGCGCCGACCGAGTCCTGCTCGAGGTTCAGCGCGAGGCCGAAGCTGCCGCCCGGGAACTCGAGCATTTCGCCGTATTTCACGTCCGCGAGGCCGTGAATGCGCACGATGCCGTCCGTCACCGTGACGACGGTGCCGACGTTGCGCTCTTCGGTCGCGCTCTCGAACTTGTCGATGCGAGCCTTGATGAGATCGCTGATTTCAGATGCCTTGATGGCCATTTCCGCTACCTCGTTCGAGAAGCGCACAGCGCGCTTCTCAGCAATTTCTGCAACGAACGGCGTGGGCGCCGTCCTCGTTCAAGTCAGTGCGCGATCTCGAGCGCGAGCCGGTCGAGGCCCGCCTTGAGCGAGCCGTCGATCACGAGATCGCCGGAACGCACGATCGCGCCGCCGATCAGCGCTGCGTCCACGCTTTCGTGCAGACGCACCTCGCGGCGCAGGCGCTTCTTCAGCGCGGCGGTGAGCCGCGCGCGCTGCGCATCATTGAGCGCGACGGCGGAGGTGATGTGCACATCCGCGATCTGCTCGACATCCGCTCGCAGCGTTTCGAAGATCGACGCGATTTCCGGCAGCAAGCCGAGGCGACGATTGTGCGCGAGCGTGTCCAGGAAGTTCTTGCCATGGCTGTCGAGCGAGCCGCCGAGGACACTGGCAATCAGCTCCACGAGCTGTGCCGGGGTTACCTTGGGGTTCGACAGCAGCTTGGCCACGCCGGGGTCGCCGACGACCGCGGATGCGGTCGCCAGCAGCTCCGACCAGCGCGCGAACGAGTTGTGCTCGCGCGCATACTCGAACGCGGCCTTCGCGTAGGGACGGGCGATCGTGACTTTTTCGGCCATGCGTACGTCCTAGCTCAACCGCGCTCGATTTCGAGCGCGAGTTTTTCGAGCAGGTCGGCGTGCGCCTGCGCATCGATTTCGCGACCGAGCAGCTTGCCCGCGCCGGCGACCGCGATCACCGCGACCTCCTTGCGGAGCTGCTCGCGGGCGCGCGAGGACTCGAGTGCCACGTTCTGGCGTGCCTCGGCCACCAGGCGCTGGCCCTCCGCGACGGCGGCGCCGCGGGCTTCGTCGATCAGCTCGTTCGAGCGTCGGTTCGCCTGATCGACGATCTTGCTGGCCTGTGCGCGGGCTTCCTTGACGATGTCCATCGCGGACGACTTGGCTTCCGCCAGGTTCTGCTCGCCTTTCTCGGCCGAGGCGAGGCCTTCCGCAATCTTGCGACGGCGCTCATCGATCGCCGCGATCAGCGGCGGCCAAATGAACTTCATCGTCACCCCAGCCAGGATGAGGAAAACGATGCCTTGAATGATCAGCGTTGCATTGAGATTCATGGACGCGTGCGCCTTGCGGAAACCAACTGCGAGATGCGAAGGAACCTACGAGTTCCGGCGACGCCGAACGGCGTCGCGTCGTTAGGCATCAGCCCGCTGCGAACGGATTCGCCGTCGCAAACCACAGCGCGATACCCACGCCGATGATGAACGAAGCGTCGATCAGGCCGAGCAGCAGGAAGACCTTGGTCTGCAGCACGTTCATGAGCTCCGGCTGACGAGCCGAGGACTCGATGTACTTGCTGGCCATCAGGCCGACGCCGATGCACGCACCCAGCGCGCCGATGCCGATGATCAATCCGCAAGCCAGGGCGACAAAAGCAACATCAGTCATGAGATTTCTCCGAAAAAAACCAAATCAAAACGACGAACCGACGTGAACCGAACTCTTTAATGGTGCTCGTGCGCCTGGCCGATGTAGACCAGCGTGAGCATCATGAAAATGAACGCCTGCAACAGCACGATCAGGATGTGGAAGATCGCCCAGATCGTGCCGGTGAAGAGATGCATCCCGATGCCGAAGAGCGTCACCGAGCCGCCGAGGCCGGCGATCAGGAAGAAGATCAGCTCGCCAGCGTACATGTTTCCGAACAAGCGCATGCCGTGCGAGAACGTATTGCCGACGTACTCGATCATCGTGAATGCGATGTTGATGACGGCAAGCAGCGCGAACGCGATCCAGGTGAGCGGATTCGCCGTCAGCTTCACGTTGCCGAACGGCGCCGTGATCCATTGATGCAGGAAGCCGCCGACGCCCTTGACCTTCAGGTTGTAGAAGAAGACGAGGAACAGCACCGCGACGGCCATGCCGAAGGTGCCATTGATGTCCGCCGTCGGCAGGGGACGGAGGTAGTCGACGCCGAACTGCTTCGCGATCCAGGGGAAGAAGTCGACCGGGATCAGGTCGATCGCGTTCATCAGCGCGACCCAGACGAATACGGTCAGCGCGAGCGGCGCGATGAAGCGCAGATTGCCGTGAACCATGCCCTTCGCCTGCTCCTCGACGAATTCGACGAGCATTTCGACGAAAGCCTGGAAGCGACCCGGCACGCCCGGAGTTGCCTTGCGAGCGGCGAAATAGAACGGCACGAGGAACAGCACGCCGCAGAGGAGCGAGAAGAACAGCGTATCCAGATGCAGCACGCTGAAATCGAACAAGCCCGCAGGCTTGGCGGAGGCGAGATGCTGCAAATGATGGGAGATGTATTCGGCCAGACCGCCGCCGTGTTCTCCGCCTGTCTCACTTGCCATCAGCCCCACCCGCATGATTCACCCGAAAAGTCAGCCAAACCCAGTACGCCAGCAGCGCCACGAACAAACCGCCGAGCAAACCCAGCGGCGCAAACAACCCCGATCGAAACGCGATGACCAGGAGACTGACCGTCAGCACGAGCTTGACCAGCCACGCCATCACGAAGCTCATCGCGCTCATCCGCACGCCGTGCGACAGGCTGTGCTTGAAGAGCAAGAGCGCCATATAGATCGTCCAGATCGAGCCGATCGCACCGCCGACCAAGAGGCCGAAGCCGACCCGCCGATCCCACACGATCGCGCCCACGGCAGCGATCGCGACGATCCATCCCATCTGCCACGCCAACATTCGCAGCGCTTTTCGCGCGACGTCGGCAAGAACGTTCCTGCTCACTGGTCGATGGACAACAAAAATGCCACCGCGTGGTCCGAGATGTTCGGCGACGTGTGGCATTGAAATTCGCTAAGGTTCCGGCCGAAAACCGGCCCGGCCGGAAAAGGCGGCGCATTATACGGTTCGTTTTGCAGTGCTTCAACACGAGGCGCATGCATCTTTGCGACTCGACAGAATGCACGATGTTCGCGCATGTGCAGCGCACGACAAGTAATGCCGACAGCGCCACACGTTCTTGGCGGTGATGGCGTGTCTGCACATCGAAAATGGCGCGCCGCGCGGCGTAGGTATCCGCCGCAACCTCTGCTGTTCAGCGGATGTGCCCGAGAATGCCGTCGAGCTCGTCGAGCGAGTGATAGCTGATGACGAGCTTGCCCTTGCCCGACGACGAATGTTGAAAATGCACTTTCGCGCCGAGCTTCTCGGCGAGATCGCTCTCGAGCTTGGCGATATTCGGGTCGGCGCGTGGCGTTTCTTCCTTCAGCGACTGCGGGCCGGTCTGCATACGCCTTACGAGCGCCTCGGTCTCGCGCACCGACAGCTTCTTTTGCGCCACGAGCGCGGCGACCTCGACCTGCTGGCGTTTCTGCTCCAGTCCGAGCAGTGCGCGCGCGTGCCCCATCTCCAACTTGCGATGCTCGACGAGCGTCTTCACTTCGTCCGCGAGCTCGAGCAGGCGCAACAGGTTCGACACCGCGGCACGCGAACGACCGACGGCCTCCGCGGCGCTCGCATGCGTCATCTCGAATTCGGTGATCAGACGATCGAGGGCGCGCGCTTCCTCGAGGGGATTCAGATCCTCGCGCTGAATGTTCTCGATGAGCGCCATCGCGACGGCGGCCTCGTCGGGAACACGGCGCACGAGCGCCGGAATCTCGTGCAGGCCCGCGAGCTGGGCCGCGCGCCAGCGGCGCTCGCCGGCGATGATCTCGTAACGGCGCGGCTGCCCCGCGCTCGCCTCGGAGATCGGGCGCACGACGATCGGCTGCACGAGCCCCTGAGTTTTGATCGAGTCGGCGAGCTCCTGCAGGCTTTCCTGGCGCATGTCGATGCGCGGCTGATACTTGCCTCGCTGGAGCAGATCGACCGGAATCTTCTGCAACTCCTCGTCCGGACGCAGCGGCGTGACCGTCGCGGCGTCAGTCGCCGCGATCGCAGCGGGCTGACCGAGCAGCGCGCCCAGTCCTCGCCCGAGACTTGGTCGTTTCGTCGCCATGGAGTGCGCCGTAATAAAGAAGTGCGCGAATAGTAGAGCAGCAGTCGGGACGGGGATAGCCGTCAGGTCGCGACCGCGACGTGACCGAGCTCCCCTTCTTCGCGACGAATCATCTCGCCGGCGAGCGCGAGGTAGGCGATGGCGCCGCGCGATTCGCGATCGTAGTGCAATGCCGGCTTGCCGAAGCTCGGCGCCTCGGCGAGCCGCACGTTGCGCGGGATGATCGTGCGGAACACCTTCTCCTGGAAATGCTCGATCAATTGCGCCGAGACTTCGTTCGACAGGTTGTTTCGCGGGTCGTACATCGTGCGCAGAATGCCTTCGATCTCGAGCTCCGGGTTCGGGCCGGCCTTGATCTGCTCGATCGTATTCACGAGCGCGGTCAGGCCTTCCAGCGCGTAGTACTCGCATTGCATGGGAATCACCACGCCGTCCGAGGCGACGAGCGCGTTCACGGTGAGCATGTTCAGCGAGGGCGGGCAATCGATGAGCACGACGTCGAACTGATCGCGCACTTGCTTCAAGGCTTCGCGCAGCCGTGCTTCGCAGCCGGGCTTGCCCATCAGCTCGACTTCGGCCGCGACGAGATCCTGATTCGCGGGCATCAGTTTGAACTCGGCGTAGTCGAGCGACATGATCGCCGACGCCGCATCACAATCGCCGAGCAGTACATCCGTCGTCGTTCGCTCGACCGTGCGCTTGTCGATGCCGCAGCCCATCGTCGCGTTGCCTTGCGGATCGATATCGATGAGCAGCAGCCGCCGCTTCGTCGCGGACAGCGACGCAGCCAGATTCACGCTGGTCGTCGTTTTGCCGACGCCGCCTTTCTGATTGGTGATGGCGAGAATGCGATGCATGGAGCAGCTAGCTTGGCATTGAAAGTCGCGAGTCCGGGTCCCCTGAGCTAGCCGCTAGGTGCTAGACCTTGTCGTGCGAGCGGCAGATTTCCACAAGATGGCGCTCCTCGTCCAGACCGGGAACGACGAGACGATGCACCGTCGCGAGTTTCCAGCCGTTCGGCAATGACTTGAGCTCATCTGTCGGATAGCGTCCTTTCATCGCAAGCAGCCGCCCGCCGCCCACGACGAGATGTCCCGCCCAGGCGACGAAGCGGTCCACCGGCCCGACCGCGCGGGACACGACCGTGTGAAAGCGGTCCTGGACGCGATAGCTTTCGACGCGGGCATGCACCGTCTCGACGTTCGGAATCGCGAGCGTCTGCGCGACATGGTCGATGAACTTGAGCTTTTTCGCCGTCGAATCGAGCAGCGTGAAATGGCGCCCGGGATTGACGATCGCGAGCGGCAGCCCCGGGAATCCCGCGCCGGTGCCGACATCGAGCACGCGGTCGCCGCGCAAATACGGCTGGATCGACAGGCTGTCGAGCAAGTGCTTCGTGAGCTGCTGCGGGCGCTCGCGAATCGCCGTCAGATTGATGCGCTGATTCCAGTCGTCGAGCTCGTCGAGCAAACGGATCATGCGCTGCGCATCGTCAGCGGAAAGGTCGAGGCCGAATTGCTTGGCAGCGTCTTGCAGCATGATGGGGACCCAGGCAGCGGCCGAGGCCGAGCGGCGTCAGCCGATCTTGACGACCGTGCGGCCGATGACGGCGGCTTGTAGATAAGCGTCGAACGCGCGCGGCAGCTCATCGAGCGTGATCGTTTGCGTGACGATGCGATCGAGATGGCGCGGCTTCAAATCGGTCGCCAGTCGCTGCCATACAGCGAGGCGCACGTCGCGCGGGGTCACGACGGAATTGATGCCGAGCAGATTCACGCCTCGCAGGATGAAGGGCAGCACCGTCGTCTTGAGGTCGAAACTCGCGGCCATGCCGACGCTCGCGATATTGCCCCAGGGCTGCGTCGTGCGCGTGAGCCACGCCAACACGTCGCCGCCGACATTGTCGATCGCCCCGGCCCAGCGAGCTTCTTCGAGCGGCTTCGTGCCGAGCTGAACGTCCTGGCGCGGCAGCACCTGGGCCGCGCCGAGCGCCTGTAGATACGCGCTCTGATCTTGCTTGCCGGTGAGGGCAACGACGCGATAGCCCCGACCGGCGAGCATGTCGATCGCGAGACTGCCGACACCGCCCGTCGCGCCCGTGACGACGATGTCGCCGCCCGCGGGCTGCTGGCCGTTCTGTTCCATCCGGTGCACGGCGAGCGCCGCGGTGAAACCCGCGGTGCCGAGCGCCATCGCGTGGAACGCATCGAGGCCGGGCGGCAGCGGGATGACTGATTCGCTCGCCACGCGCGCGAATTCCGCATAACCGCCGTCGCGAGTTTCCGAGAGACCGCCGCCGGTGACCAGCACCGCATCGCCGGGGCGATAGGCGGGATCGCTCGAAGCTTCCACCTCGCCGGCGAGATCGATACCACCGACGAGCGGATACTTGCGCAGGATCTTGCCCGCGCCGGTCGCGGCGAGGGCGTCCTTGAAATTGATCGTCGAATAACGAACGCGAACGACGACTTCGCCGGGCGTCAGATCATCGAGCGCGATCGTCTCCAGCCGAGAGGCGACCTTGCCGCCCTCCTGGTGAATGCGAAACGCGCGAAAGCGACTCATCTGGCAGCCGGGCGTGCTCGGCACGCCTTAGTTGCACTTGCCGTGCTTGGCGACCACGTCGGTCGAGCACAGGCCCTTCTGCTGCGAGAAGAACCGCGCGATCGCGGCGAAATCGTTCTCGTCGACGCCGCCGATGATGCCGCCCATGACCGGGTTCTTGCGCTTGCCGCTCTTGTAGTCCTTGAGCGCCTGCACGATGTAGTCGGCCTGCTGACCCGCCAGGATCGGATACTCATCGGAAACCGTCTTCGCGCCGTCCGCGCCATGACACGCGACACACGTTTGGGTGGCGGGCGGCGGGGTGCCGACCGGCGTGCCGGAAGACTGCGAGGGCTGGCCCTGGACGTAGGCCGCGATATCGGCGCGAATCTCGTCCGTCATGCCGGTCGCTTGCGAAAACATCGTCGGGTGCGAGCGCTCGCCGGAGGCATACGCCTTGAGGGCGCTTTCGATGTACTTGGCATTCTGGCCGCCGAGTTTCGGGACGCTGTAGCTCGGGAACGCATTCTTATAATTGGGAACGCCGTGGCAGCCCTGGCAGGTGTACGCGAGGATTTTGCCTTTGGCCACATTGCCTTCTGCACGCGCGGTCGTTGCGACGGTCGCAGTCAAAGCGAGGCCGAGCGCCAGAAGGGTCGGTCGAAACTTCATATCCAAACGTCTCCGAAGTAGGGCGCCGGCGGCGGGAGTTGGTTGACCAGGCCGGCGGGCGCGCAATGGTAGCGGAAAAGGCGCGACGTAAGCAGCCCAAAATCCTCGGGTTCTTGATCGGATCCCAGTTTTGCGGCTGCGCCGAAACACGCGCGAATGGTGCGGTTTCGCCCGGCTCGTGACGAAGGGGGGCTGGAATTCCGCCCTGCGCGGGTATACTGCGCGGCCCACCGCATGCCCGGTCCGAGGTTTCCATGGCCCGCATTACCGTCGAAGATTGCCTGCAACACGTCCCGAATCTGTTCCAGCTCGTGCTCGTCGCGGCCAAGCGCGCGCGCAAGCTCGCGAATGGCGCGGAGCCGACCGTGGAGTGGGAGAACGACAAGATGACGGTCGTCGCGCTGCGCGAGATCGCGGCGGGCCATATCGGTCCTGAGATCCTGGAAGAAGTGGAGCGTCCGGTGATCGAGCCGCTGCCCGAGCCGGAGATGTCGGGCGAACTGCGTGCGCCGCACTTGGGCCTGGGAGACTGAGCCCCGACTGCCCCTGAGAGAGGGCAGGGTGACGCAAGGCGCGCAGTGCGCGCGCATGCGGCTCTGCCGCTGCATATAAATGTGATAGCCGGCGCCCGCCGCGCTTCGCGCGGCCCGTCGGGCCGACCCTTGCTGCGAGGGTCGACCGTTGCAAAACGGGAGCACTGACAAGAAATAGAGCGTGTGCGAAGCTCGATGCAGCTCTAACTCACGCTGGCCACGCCGACCCCATGGATTACGCTTCTTCCCTGTTTGGTTTGCTACCGACCGGAAGACGTTCGATCGGGGTCACGCAGCTTCTCAACAAGCTGGAGACCTATCTCCCGCCCGCGCAAGTCGAGCGCGTCCGGGATGCCTATGAATTCGGCGCCCAGGCGCACGAAGGCCAGAAGCGGCTGAGCGGCGAGCCCTATATCGCGCACCCGGTCGCGGTCGCCGACATCCTCGCCGACCTGCACATGGACGCGCAGACGATCGTCGCCGCGATCCTGCACGACGTCATCGAAGACACCGCGACCGCCAAGGACGAGATCGCCGACCGCTTCGGCGCGGAGGTCGCCGAGCTCGTCGATGGCGTCTCGAAGCTCGATCAGATCCAATTCCGCAGCCGCGCCGAGGCGCAGGCCGAATCGTTCCGCAAGATGCTGCTGGCGATGGTGCGCGACATTCGCGTCGTCATGGTCAAGCTCGCCGATCGTACGCACAACATGCGCACGCTCGGTTCGGTGCCGCCGGCGAAGCGGCGCACGGTCGCGCGCGAGACGCTCGAGATCTACGCGCCGATCGCGAACCGCCTCGGCATTCATTCGGTGAAGTCGGAGCTGGAGGAGCTCGGCTTCAAGGCGCTCTATCCGGGCCGCCATCGCATCATCGAAAAGGCCTTGAAGCGCGCGCGCGGCAATCAAAAGCAGTTCGTCGGCAAGATCGCCGACAACTTGCGCAACGCGCTGCAACGCGCCGGCATCAAGGGCCGCGTGGAAGGGCGCGAGAAGCATCTCTACAGCATCTATCAGAAGATGCGGCGCAAACGCGTGCCGCTGTCGTCGATCATCGATGTGTTCGGCTTTCGCATCGTCGTCGATTCGGTCGATACGGCCTATCGCGTGCTCGGCCTCGTGCACGGCCTGTATCGACCGATGCCCGGCCGCTTCAAGGATTACATCGCGATTCCGCGCGTGAACGGCTATCAGTCGCTGCACACGACGCTCTTCGGCCCGAACGGCATGCCGATCGAGGTGCAGATCCGCACCGAGGACATGAACCGCGTCGCCGAATCGGGCATCGCGGCGCACTGGCAATACAAGCAGGGCGACGAGCAGGCGCACTCCTATCGCGACCGCGCGAGCGAATGGCTGCAGCAGCTCATGGAGATGCAGCACGGCGGCAACTCCGAGGAATTCATGGAGAGCGTCAAGCTCGACCTGTTCCCGGACAAGGTGTACGTGTTCACGCCGCGCGGCGAGATCCGGCGCCTGCCGCGCAACGCGACCGCCGTCGATTTCGCGTATTCGGTGCACACCGACATCGGCAATCACTGCGTCGCCGCGAAGATCGATCGCCGCCTCGTACCGCTGCGCACGCCGCTGCGCAACGGCCAGACGGTCGAGATCATCACGGCGAAGGGCGCGACGCCGAATCCGGCGTGGGTGAATTTCGTCGTCACCGCGAAAGCGCGCATGGCGATTCGCCACTACCTCAAGAGCCTCAAGCACTCCGAAGCGGTCGATCTGGGCAAGCGACTGCTGAATCAGGCGCTCGGCGATCTGTCGCTCGCGCTCAAGAAGATTCCGGACGAGCGCATCCAGTCCGCGGCGATGGATCTGGGCCTGAAGAGCCCCGAGGAGCTGTACGAGAAGATCGGTCTCGGCGAGCGCCTGGCGCCGCTGGTCGCGCGACGGCTGCTGCCGACGGAAGTCGAGACGCCGCCCGAGCCGGTGTCGCAATCGGGCCCGCTCGCGATCGCGGGCACGGAAGGCATGGTCGTGAGCTACGCGCGCTGCTGCTTCCCGATTCCGAACGATCCGATCATGGCGTATCTATCGAGCGGCCGCGGCGTCGTGATCCATCGCGAGGGTTGCAACAATCTGCGCAACTATCGCAAGCAGCCCGACAAGTGGCTGTCGGTGACGTGGCAGCCGGGCGTCGACCGCTTGTTCAACGTCGAGATCCGCATCGAGGTGACGAACCGCATGGGCGTGCTCGCCGCGATCGCATCGAATATCGCGACGACGGAAACGAACATCGAGCACGTGGCGGTCGACGAGCGGGACGGCGATGCGTCGACGCTCGTGTTCGATCTGCAGGTGCGCGACCGCAAGCATCTCGCGTACGTCATCAAGAATCTGCGCAAGATGCCCGAGGTGCTGCGCGTATCGCGGGTGCTGGCCTGAAGCCAATGTGGCGAAGCGGCTGGCGACGGCCGGCAGCGGAGGGTGGGCGAATGAACGCGGATCGCCGTACGGTCGTACAAGCCGCGGTGCTCGCGACCGGTTGCACGGTGTTGCCGCACGCTGCATTCTCGCAGCCCGTTTCGACTACCGAGCGCACACCCATGGCACGCACGATCATCTCGACTCCCAAGGCCCCGGCCGCGGTCGGCACGTACTCGCAGGCCGTCAAGGTTCGCAGCACGGTGTATGTCTCGGGACAGATTCCGCTCGATCCGACGAGCGGCCAGATCGTCGAAGGGCCGATCGAAGTGCACATTCGCCGCGTCTTCGACAACCTGCAGGCGATCATCGAGGCCGCCGGCGGCACGTTCGCGCACGTCACGAAGCTCAATGTGTTCCTGACGGACCTCGGCAACTTCGCCGCGCTCAACAAGATCATGGCCGAATACTTCAAGGAGCCTTACCCGGCGCGGGCTGCGATTCAGGTCGCTGCATTGCCCAAAGGCGCGCAGGTGGAGATGGATTGCGTCGTCGAGCTGGATTGAAGTCGGTTGGCTGACGGAGCGGGTGCGGGCGATCACCCGCGCCAGACATCGATACGAGCGCCAGCACCCCGATGACCGCGCAAGCCGCATCTCCCGAGCTGCGTCCGGTGACCTCGCTCAAGGGCGTCGGCGATGCGCTCGCCGCGCGGCTCGAGAAGCTCGGCGTCACGTCCGTGCAGGACCTCCTGTTTCTGTTGCCGCTGCGTTACGAAGACCGTACGCGCGTCGTGCCGATCGGTGCGCTGACCGGCGGCGATCGCGCCGTCGTCGAAGGCGAGGTGCAGCTTGCGGAAGTGTCCTTTCGCGGCCGCCGGCAGCTGCTCTGCCGCATCGGCGACGGCACGGGCGTGCTGACGCTGCGCTTCTTCCATTTCTCCGGTTCACAACAGCAGGCGCTCGCGCGTGGCGTGCGGCTGCGCTGCTACGGCGAGATTCGCCGCGGCACGCTCGGCCTTGAGATCGTGCACCCGGAGTATCGGCGCGTCGGCAACGAGCTCAACGCCGTCGAGGAATCGCTCACGCCGATCTATCCGCTCACCGAGGGCATTCAGCAAGGACGGCTGCGCCAGCTGACGGGCCTCGCGCTGCGCGAGTTCGCGGGCCGCACCTTGCAGGACTGGCTGCCGGGCGAAATCACGCGCGAGCTCGGCTTGCCGACGCTGCGGGAGGCGTTGGAATACGTGCATCGCCCGCCGCCCGATGCCAGCCTCGAGCTGATGAGCGCGGGCATGCATCCCGCGCAACGGCGTCTCGCGTTCGAAGAGCTGCTCGCGCATCAGCTGAGCTTGCGCTTGCTGCGGCAGGAGATCCGGCGCGATCCGGGTTGGGCTTTCGACTCACGCGGTGAGCGCATCGCGCAGTTCCTGCAGGCGCTGCCGTTCTCGCTGACGGGTGCCCAGCTGCGCGCCTGGCGCGATGTCGAGCGCGATCTACGGCAAGCGAGCCCGATGCTGCGACTCGTGCAAGGAGACGTCGGCAGCGGCAAGACGGTCGTCGCGGCGCTCGCCGCCGTATGCGCCGTCGAAGCGGGCTTCCAGGCCGCCGTCATGGCGCCCACCGAGCTGCTCGCCGAGCAGCACGCGCGCAATTTCTCGACCTGGCTCGCGCCGCTCGGGCTCAAGCTGACGACGCTCACGAGCCAGCAATCGCAAACGACCCGCAATCGCGCGCTCGCCGAGCTCGCCACCGGCGAGGCTCAGATAGCGATCGGCACGCACGCGCTGTTTCAGGAGGGCGTGCAGTTCAAATGCCTCGGGCTTGCGATCGTCGACGAGCAGCATCGCTTCGGCGTGCATCAGCGGCTGATGCTGCGCGAGAAGGGCGCGAGCGCCGGCCGCTATCCGCATCAGCTCATCATGACCGCGACGCCGATCCCGCGAACGCTCGCGATGACGGCGTATGCCGATCTCGATGTCTCCGTCATCGACGAGCTGCCGCCCGGGCGCACGCCGGTGACGACGGTCGCGCTGCCCGAGACGCGCCGCGACGAGGTCGTCATGCGCATTCGCGATGCCTGCCGCCAGAAGAAGCAGGCGTACTGGGTGTGTCCGCTCGTCGAGGAGTCGGACGTGCTGGAAGCGCAGGCCGCCGAGGAAACCGCGCGCGTGCTCGCCGAGGCGCTCGGCGAGCTCAACGTAGGGCTCGTGCACGGCCGCATGAAGGCGCGCGACAAGGATGCGGTCATGACGCGCTTCAAGGCGGGCGAGATCGATCTGCTCGTGGCGACGACGGTCATCGAAGTGGGCGTCGACGTGCCGAACGCGAGCTTGATGGTGATCGAGAACGCCGAGCGCATGGGCCTCGCGCAGCTGCATCAGCTGCGCGGCCGCGTCGGGCGCGGCGCCGTCGCCAGCACGTGCCTGTTGCTGTATCGCTCGCCGCTCTCGGAGATCGCGCGCGAGCGGCTCGCGGTGATGCGCAAGACGAACGACGGCTTCGAGATCTCCCGCCGCGATCTCGAGCTGCGCGGCCCGGGCGAGTTGTTCGGCACGAAACAGACCGGCCTCATGCAGATGCGCGTCGCGGATTTGTTGCGCGATGCCGATCTGCTGCCGAAGGTGCAGGCCGTCGCCGAATTGATGCTGAGTCGGAATGAGGCGAACATAGCCCCGCTGCTGCGACGCTGGACGGGCAGCGGAGAACGATTCGGCAAAGTCTGACCATTCCATGAGCGCTCCCGCCACTTTTCGCGACCGCCTGCGCTGGCTCGGCCATCGCATCGCCGCCACGTCCTTTTTCGGCGAGGCCGTGCCGCACGCGTCCGCGAAGATCGGCGCCTACGCGCGGCTCATGCGGCTCGACAAGCCGATCGGCATCTGGCTCCTGCTGTGGCCGGTGCTGTGGGCACTGTGGCTGTCGTCCGGCGGGCGGCCGAACGAGCACGTATTTCTCGTCTTCGTGCTCGGCACGGTCCTGACCCGCTCCGCGGGCTGCGCGATGAACGATTTCGCCGATCGCAAATTCGACGGCCACGTCGCGCGCACACGCAATCGCCCCCTCGTCACCGGTGAGATCGAACCGCTCGAAGCAGTGGCGCTGTGCATCGCGCTCGGCATGATCGCGCTGGGCCTCGTGCTGACGCTCGACAAGCAGACGCAACTGCTCGCGCTCGTCGGCGGCGGGCTGTTGCTGACGTATCCGTTCATGAAGCGGTTCTTTCCCTTGCCGCAGTTCTATCTGGGCGCCGCGTTCACGTGGGGCGTGCCCATGGCTTACACGGCGCATACCGGCAGCGTGCCGCGCATCGGCTGGCTGCTGTTCATCGCCGGCGTGTTGTGGACGATGGCCTACGACACGATGTACGCGATGGTCGACCGCGAGGACGATCGCAAGATCGGCATTCGCTCGAGCGCCCTCCTGTTCGGCGATGCCGATCGCTTCATCATCGGCGTGATGCAGCTGATGGTGCTGCTCGCGCTGTGGCTCGCGGGCAAGGAATTGCAGCTCGGGCTGTGGTACGGGCTCGGGCTTGCCGTCGCGGCGATCTTCGCGTTGTATCAGCAGTTCCTGATCCGGGCGCGCTTGCCTGCGGACTGCTTCAAGGCGTTCCTCAACAACAATTATTTCGGCATGGCGATCTTCGGCGGCATCGCGCTGCATTACGTATTCAGCGGCTGAATCGTCATTTGCCGGCGCGCGCGATCGCCCACACTTCCACGTGTTCGGCACCCGCTCGCTTCAACACCCGTGCGATCTCGTTCGCGGTGCTGCCCGTCGTGACCACGTCATCGACGATCGCCACGTGCGCCGCCGGCAGCGCTCGTCGCGCCGCGAATGCCTTGCGCAGATTCTTGCGCCGCTCGGCGCGATCGAGGCCTGCCTGTTCGCGTGTTTCGCGCGTGCGCACCAAGAGATCGGTGCGCAGCGGGATCGCGAGCTGCCGCGACATGCGTGTCGCGAGCTCGATCGCCTGGTTGTAACCCCGCTCGCCGAATCGCGCCGTGCCGAGCGGCACGGGCAACAGCACTTCCGGCAGCTCGTATCGCGCTTCGCGCCATCGCGACACGAACAAGTCCGCCAGTACCCGTCCGTGCGCGACGCCGCCTCCGTACTTCAGCGCGCGAATCATGTGATCCAAGGGATAGGCGTAGCGATACGGCGCGAAGCACGCATCGAAGCGCGGCATGCGCCGCAGACACGCGCCGCAGATTGCGTCGTCGTCGACGACGTACAGCGGCTGCGCGCACACGCTGCAGCACTGTTCGTTGCGCGGCAGATCCCGCTCGCAGCCCTCGCAGAGATCGCGCTCCGCCTGACCCCGCCTGCCGCAAAGCACGCACTGCGGCGGCCATATGAGCTCGCACAGGGCAGCGCAGGTGCGTCGGAATGCATCGTCGACTCGCATGCGCGGATTGAGTTGACAGAGGGAAGGGTGGCTCGAAATACTCCGCCGCGCGCCGCACGGCCCTTGCGCGGCGGCGAGCGGACTCGCGGGTAGCCGCGACTATCGCCGGATCCGCGCGCGCACCGGCCCTCCGATTCCTGGCAACTTACCGAGTAACTCCATGTCCCAGCCCTCCCTCGATTCGAACGCGCTCATTGCCAAGCTCGGCTCCGTGCGCACCGACTGGGCATTGGCCGAGGTTCAGGCGCTGCTCGATCTGCCGTTCGCCGATTTGATGTATCACGCACAGCGCGTGCATCGCGCGAACTTCGATCCGAACGAGGTGCAGATCAGCCAGCTGCTGTCGATCAAGACGGGCGCGTGCCCGGAAGACTGCTCGTACTGCTCGCAGAGCATCCGCTTCGAGACGGGGCTCAAGTCCGAGCCGCTCATGGATATGGATGCCGTGCTGGAGAAGGCGCGCACGGCACGCGCGAACGGCGCGACGCGCTTCTGCATGGGCGCGGCCTATCGCAGCCCGAAGCAGAAGCAGCTCGATCAGATCATCGAGATGGTGAAGGGCGTGCGCGCGCTCGGCATGGAGACCTGCGTGACGCTCGGCATGCTGACCGGCGATCAGGCGCGCCAGCTGAAAGAAGCCGGGCTCGACTATTACAACCACAATCTCGACACGTCGGAATCGCACTACAAGAAGGTGATCACGACTCGCACGTATCAGGACCGTCTCGATACGCTCGAAGCCTGTCGCGACGCGGGCCTCAACGTGTGCTGCGGCGGAATTCTCGGGCTTGGTGAGACACCGGTCGATCGCGCGCAATTCCTGCACACGCTCGCGACGCTGCCCGAGCATCCGCAGAGCGTGCCGATCAATCAGCTCATGCAGGTGCCGGGCACGCCGCTGTACGGCGCTGACACGCCGACGCCGCTCGACTTCGTACGCGTGATCGCGGTCGCGAGGCTGCTCATGCCGCGCTCGTATGTGCGCTTGTCGGCAGGGCGCAGCGACATGAGCGACGAAACGCAGGCGCTGTGCTTCCTCGCCGGCGCGAACAGCATTTTCTACGGCGACAAGCTGCTGACGACCGAGAATCCGGACGAAAATCACGATCTCGCGCTGTTCGAGCGGCTTGGAGTGCGGGCGCAGCGGATGCCGCATCCGGAGCCGGCGGAAGCGAGCTGCAGCTAACCCGCCGCGGTTCACGTGCTCTCCTTGCGGAAGGAGAGTCGACGGGGCCGTTCCGCGCCGAACCTTGATCTTGGCGCGGCGCGCAGGCGTTAATGCCCGCTCCCATCGCATCTGCCTCTCATGCCGTCATCCCCCGATCGCGACGAATACTTCCTCGACCCACGCGTCGTGCGCCGGGCGTTCGATCGGGCGAGCGCAACCTTCGATGCGAATGCCGCCGTTCACACCGAGCTGCGCAATCGGTTGCTCGAGCGGCTCGATGTCGTGCGACTGCAGCCCAAGGTCGTGCTCGATCTGGGCGCCGGCACCGGGCACGGCGCGCGCGCCTTGCAAGACCGCTACCGCTCCGCCTACGTCGCGGCCGCCGATCTCTCGGTCGCCATGCTCGCGCAGGCGCGCCGCCAGCAGCGCTTCTTGAAGCGCTTCGGCCGCGTGGCCTGTGATGCGCACGCGCTCAGCTTCAAGTCGGCGAGCATCGATCTCGCCTTCAGTAATCTGATGCTGCAGTGGTGCGCCGACCCCGACCGCGTGTTCGGCGAGCTCGCGCGCGTGTTGACGCGCGGAGGACTGCTGATGTTTACGACGTTGGGACCCGACACGTTGCGCGAGTTGCGCACGGCATGGGGCGAAGCGTCGAACGTGCACGTCCATCGCTTCATCGACATGCACGATCTCGGCGATGCGCTCATGCGCGCCGGCTTCGCGGAGCCGGTCATGGACACCGAACGCCTGACGATCACGTATCGCGATTTCGCTTCCCTGCTCGGCGAGCTCAGGGGCAGCGGCTCGACGAATGTCGCGCTGGGCCGCGGACGCGGGCTTGGGTCCCGCGCTTCCCAGCGTGCCGCTCGCGAGCGTTTCGAAGCGACGCGAACGAATGCCGTGTTGCCGGTCACGCTCGAAGTCGTCTACGGCCATGCCTGGGCCACCGGCGTGCCCAAGCGTTCGCGGGGCGACCAGGATTTCGCGGTGCCGGTGACGAGCATCGGGCGACGGCAACGTTAAGCCAAACATGATGATCTCGCGGTTGAGCCAGCAACCTTGCGAGCTTGATTTAGGTTTGTTTAATCGTTCACACAGCAGACCCGAATGCCCGGCCCAGGTCAGTGCTTTCGCCTCGATACGGTCAGAATTCCCTTATACGTCCAATGTTTACGTTTACATGCGGTCGCGAGCGTCGCTAGCATCGAGCTCTCTCGCTTGTCGCGGTCAGTCCATGAGTGAGGTCGTCCCCGGACCCGAGCCGAACCCGTCATCGCTCGATCCAGCGACGCCGCCCGTGCGTCGGCTCGAGGCGGTCCGCGGCAACTCCCTGACGCCGAGATCGGCCTGCGTCTTCGTCGCGACGGTCGCGTTCGGCACCCTGGTCGTCGCCGGATTTTTTGCGGCCCAGGGCTATTGGCCAGTGCTGCCGTTCGCGGGCCTCGAAATCGCGTTCCTGATCTGGGCCGTCAGAACGTCGATGCGGATGGGCTTGCAACGCGAGACCATCCTCGTCAGCGAGGATTTAGTCACCATTCAGCACCGAAGTCCCGATGGCGATTGGGATTTGGTATTTCCTCGCCACTGGACGGCGGTTAAACTCCACGCCCCGCCGGCGGCGCTGCATCCCAGTCGACTCACGCTCGAGTCCCATGGTCGCGTCTGCGAGGTGGGCAGGTTTCTCACGGAGGACGATCGCCGCGGTCTAGCGGTGCGTCTCAAGCAATTGGTGGGGAATGTGAACGAATCCCCCGCGCTCAGGTGAGCTGGGCAGCGGGGCTAGGCTGCGGGCGCATCGCACATCGCGATGCGACCTCTTCGAATCGCTGGCTTCGCGCAAGTTCGAAGAGCACAGAAAGAAGCAATTGGGAGCATTGGCGCCAATGTCGAAGTCGATGAAATACGTCGCGGCCGTTTTCGCGGGGTTGCTGCCCGCCGCGTCCGCGTTCGCAGCATGGGAATTGAACATGCCGCTCGGGGTGACCGAGCTCAGCCGGGAGATCCACGGGCTGCACATGCTCATCTTCTGGATCTGCGTGCTGATCGCGGTCGCGGTCTTCGGCGCGATGATCTATTCGCTCGTCAAGTTCCGCCACTCGCAAGGCGCGGTCGCGGCGAACTTCGATCACAGCACCAAGGCCGAGATCGTCTGGACGATCATTCCGATCCTGATCCTCGTCGGCATGGCGATCCCCGCCGCGGAGACGCTGATCAAGATCGAAGACACGCGCGACTCGGATCTGACCGTGAAAGTCACGGGCTATCAGTGGAAGTGGCACTACGACTATCTCGACAAGAAAGTCGCGTTCTTCTCGACGCTCACGCACGACAGCAATGAAGCGCGTCAGCTCAATTCGGGTATCGACCCGAACACGATCGACAACTACCTGCTCGACGTCGACAACCCGATGGTCGTTCCGGTCGGCGCGAAGGTTCGCGTGCTCGTCACCGCCGCCGACGTGATTCACGCATGGTGGGTGCCGGCGTTCGGACTGAAGAAGGACGCCATCCCGGGCTTCGTGAACGAATTGTGGTTCCGCGCGGAAGAGCCCGGCATCTATCGCGGCCAGTGCACCGAGCTGTGCGGCTACGACCACGCGTTCATGCCGGTCGTCGTCGAGGTGAAGTCGCAGGAAGACTTCGATGCATGGCTCGCCTCGCAACAGCAAGGCGCGACTGCAACGGCCCAGAACGAACAAAAGACCGAGACTCCGGTGAACGGAGCGGCGAGCGATGCGACGGCTGCCGTCGCGAAGGCGGAGTAAGAGTCCAATGAGCACTGCACACACACACGCACACGGTCACCACGCTGCCGGTCACGACACGCACGATCACCACGACCATCACGGCCCCGAAAAGGGCTGGCGTCGCTGGGTTTTCGCGACGAACCACAAGGACATCGGCACGATGTACCTGTTGTTCAGTCTGTTGATGTTCTTCGTCGGCGGCACGATGGCGCTGATCATTCGCGCCGAGCTGTTCCAACCCGGTCTGCAGCTCGTCGATCCGATGTTCTTCAATTCGATGACGACGATGCACGCGCTGATCATGATCTTCGGCGCGGTCATGCCCGCGTTCGTCGGTCTGGCGAACTGGATGATCCCGCTGCAGGTCGGCGCGCCCGACATGGCGCTGCCGCGCATGAACAACTTCAGCTTCTGGATCCTGCCGTTCGCGTTCTCGATGCTGATCGGCACGCTGTTCGTGCCGGGCGGCGCGCCCGCTGGCGGCTGGACGATGTATCCGCCGCTGTCGCTGCAGAACGGTACGTCGTTCCCGATGCTGATCTTCGCCGTTCACTTGATGGGCGCCTCCTCGATCATGGGCGCGATCAACGTGATCGTGACGATCATGAACATGCGCGCTCCCGGCATGACGCTGCTCAAGATGCCGCTGTTCACCTGGACCTGGCTGATCACCGCGTACCTGCTGATCGCCGTGATGCCGGTGCTCGCCGGTGCCGTGACGATGCTGCTGACGGATCACTTCTTCGGCACGACCTTCTTCGAGGCGGCCGGCGGTGGCGATCCGGTGATGTTCCAGCACATCTTCTGGTTCTTCGGTCACCCCGAGGTGTACATCATGATTCTGCCGGCGTTCGGCGTGGTCTCCGAGATCATCCCGACGTTCTCGCGCAAGCCG
>JAEYXD010000147.1 GCA_023428645.1 Pseudomonadota bacterium | reverse complement strand
CTTCAGTCCTTGGCGCCCTCATTCCGACAGGTGTAGTTCGCCGCATCGCGTGAGTTGCCGGTGCCGTTGTAGTGAGCGTAAGCCGGGAACGGGCACAGCGGACGCGTCTCGCCGGGCGCGGACTTGCCCTGCGCGATCACGCGTTCGGGCGCTCGTCCCTCCTCGACCCAATCGACCACGGCAGTGAGCAGATCGAACTTATCAAGTGCGCGCGCACCTCCGGCGCAATGGCCCATACCAGGCACGAGGAACAGGCGACTCCACTCCCCGATCGGAACTTCCGCGTTGTCGCGCGCCAACTGCTCGTAGTAACGCACCGTCTCCTGCGCGGAGAACCAGGGATCACTCACGCCGTGCGCGAAGATCAGCTTGCCGCCCTGACCGCGGAAGCTGCTCAGATTGGTCCATGCATTCGTATCGCCCACCATCGCACGTGCATCCATGGCGTCCGCGGCGGCGGCGTCGACGTCGAACTCAGTGCCGACCGATCCGCCCTCCGGGATCATCGGGCCGGCGAGCACACCGGGCAGACCTTGAGTGGTCGCGATGCCGGTGTCGTAGTAGTAGCCCGGATACACCTGCCGTCCGGATGCGGTGCGCGGCCCCTGCATGATGGCGCGAATGGCATTGACCTGCGGCGCAGAGAGACAGCTGTCCTTTTTCTCGCCGGCGCACGCCAGTGATCCCGGATCGAACTTGCAGTGCTGTGGCGCGAAGACGAACCCGTCCTTGTTGCCATCGAGCGCATCGCACGCCGCGAGCATGCCGTCGATCAGCACACGCCGATCGCTATCGCTGAAGGCCGCACGCGTCTGAAAATTTCCCTGCGCATCGCGCGGTGCGATGGCATTGAGCTTCGAGGTCGCATATCTCAATCCCAGATTCGAAAAGCTGGTGCGCGCAGCCGGCGCTACGGCCACGATGCCGTCGAAGTAGTCCGGGAAACGCTGCGACATCATCATCGCTTCACGACCGCCCGTGGAGCAGCCCACGAAGTACGCGTGCTCCTGCGCCTTGCCGTAGTAGCGTTCGATCAGCGCCTTGGCCACGACAGTGACCTCAGCGACGGCCTGGTACAGAAAATTCAACGACGCCTGCTGATCCCGAAAGAACGTCCCGTCGAAACCGGTGCTCTGATGACCGGAGTCCGTGCTCGCCACGGCGAAGCCGCGCATCAATGCCGACTGCTCGCCCGCATACCCGCCGCCGAGCGGCGGCTGCACGCTGCCGTTCAATCCGCCTCCGCCCTGGAACAGAAAACGGCCGTTCCATTGTGCAGGCAACGCCACCGCGAACCCGATGCCGTACGGCTTGCCGTCGCGTCCGACACGTTCGTCGATCACGCCATCGACACGGCAATGGGCAGGGATAGCTGGTGGAACACCCTGACTGGCAGCGACTTCCTTCGCCTCGCGGATCACGACGCGATGCCCAGGCATCGTAAACTTGGTCAGGGCTGCACAACTCGAAGCGGTGCTGGCCGCCGAAGCGGGGTTCACCCATCCGAACGCGATGACCGTGACGATGAATGCCGACGCGAAGGGACGAACGGGCTTCATGGCTTCTTCCCGAAAAGAACGGAGTGTCCGGGAGTTTAAGGAAGCGTGGAGCGTTTAGTCACGTGCGCGCATTGCTCTGAGCGATCCGATACCCGCGCACCGCCCTCGATCGCGCCGAGGCTGTCAACTCATGCACTCAAGGGTATCCCTTCTCCCCGGCGCAATTCCTGCCGGCTCGGACCCAGGCGCACTTTCATGCGCGCCTGAGTCCGGTTCCTTTACCAGCTCTTGGTGAGGCCGATCGAGAAGAGCCGTCCATAAGGCGATGCCTTGCCGCCGTCATATCCTGAGGTTTGATTGACGAAGGGCGGATCCTCATCGAGGACGTTCGCGATATTGAGCGACACCGTCAACCCCGCAAGGCTGGAATTACCTCCGAATCCGTAGCTGGCGTTCAGGTCAAGCGTGACGAAGGAGTCGATGTCGCGATTCGGCTGGAAGCTCGTGTCGCGGTATCCGCTCGAGTAGTTCACGGCCAGACCCACACCGAGATCGTCGATCGACCAATTGAGATCGCTTCTCGCGCGGAATCTCAACGGATAGTCGATCGTGTTCACTCGCTCGAGCACCGGTGCGTTTGGCGTGAGCTGCGTGTCGTACGTCGTGAAGTACGTTCCGGTCATACGCCAGGACAACGATCCCATGCGATCGAAGAGCCATCGGTAGCGTGTCTGCAGGTCGAATCCGCGGGCGTCGGTAATGCCGCGGTTCATCGGTCGCGTATCGATGATGTACTCGATCACCGGCGCCAGCACGCCGCTCAGCGGCAATCCGTTGTTCAGCACTGCATCGATCTGCTCGGGCGTCGGATTACGCGTGATCACGTCCGCATAGATATCTTCCTGTTGCAGCGGCGATGCACCGAAGGGCGTCGCGATCTGATTCTCATAGTCGATCGCGAAGTACGTGACGTCGATACTGAGCTCCGGCAGTGCGAGCGGCGTCCACTTCGCACCGAGCGTGTATGTCGTTGCTTCTT
>JAEYXD010000245.1 GCA_023428645.1 Pseudomonadota bacterium | reverse complement strand
CTCTGAACTCGTTCCGCTCTTGCCCGCTTGCGGGAGAGTGTTAGGTGAGCGTGCATCGCTCCGCGCTCTTTGCACCAAAGCCTGGTGCCGCGACGATGAGCACCGCATCGCGCGCGGCGCTGGCGTGCTTGCGAGAGCTTCTTCGATGAACGACGCCGCCGTGGCGCAACCGATCCAGCCGCCGCGACACGCCGCCACGATGATCGTGCTGCGCGAGCACGAAGGCGAGATCCAGGTGTTGATGACGCATCGGCATGCCGATCTCGCGTTCATGGGCGGCATGTGGGTCTTCCCCGGCGGCGCACTCGCCCCGGCCGACCAGAGCGCTGCCGCGCGTGACCTCGTCACCATCGATCGCTGCACGTTCGACCTGCGCGACGCGAACGGCGCGCCATTGCCCGAAGCCACCTGCATCGCGCTCGCGATCGCGGCGTGTCGCGAGACGTTCGAGGAAGCCGGCGTGCTGCTCGCTCGCCATCACGACGGTACGGCGGTGCATGCATCGCAACTCACTCGGCTTCGAGCCGAGCGGGCGGCACTCGCGGCCGACCCCGTGCAATTCATCGCCGCGCTCGCGCGCGAGGGCTTGCGGCTCGACATCGACCGAATGCTCTATTGGGCACATTGGATCACGCCGTCGAGCGTGACACGCCGGTTCGATACGCGATTCTTCCTCGCGCCCGCACCCGAGTCGCAGCACCTCGCCGCAGATACGTACGAGACGACCGAGTGCGTGTGGATGTCGCCGCGTGCGCTGCTCGACGCAGCATCAGCCGGAACGATGCGGCTCGCGCAACCGACGCGCTACGCGCTGGAAGACGTGCGGGTGAGCATCGATTCGCATCACTCGCTCGATGCATTGCTGCGCGCGGAGTCGAACCGCGAAGTCGCGGCGATCATGCCGAAGCTGCTCGAAGAGCACGGCCGCACGAGCATCGTCATGCCATGGGACGAGCGGTACGCGAGTACGCCGGGCGAAGGGGTGCGCCCCGGGCAGAGATATGAACCCGCGGTGGTGGCCTTCACTCCCTCTGAGTGACGGGCCGGCGAGAGACGAAGGTCCGCGTCAGTCCCAGCGCAAGACGATCTTGCCCATGTGGCCGCTGCTTTCCATCCGCGCGTGCGCCTTGCCGGCATCGCGCATGGCGAACACCGAATCCACGATCGGTTTGATCTTGCCTCGTTCGAGCAGCGGCCAAGCCGTGCTCAGCAGGTGCGCCTTGATGCCGCGCTTGAATTCGGCTTCGCGCGCCCGGAGCGTCGAGCCGGTGATCGTGAGACGCCGCTGCATTACGCGCAGCACGTCGACCTCGCCTTTCGTGCCGCCTTGCGTCGCGATAATGGCGACGCGGCCTGCGACCGCGAGCGCCTGCAGATTGCGAGCGAGATAGCTGCCGCCGACCATGTCCAGAATCACGTCGACGCCGCGCTGGTTCGTCGCGGCGAGCGTCTCGGCGACGAAATCCTGCGTCTTGTAGTCGATCGCGCGCTGCGCGCCGAGCGATTCGCAGAAGCGGCATTTCTCGGCCGAGCCTGCCGTTGCAAACACGGTGTGCCCGAGCGCCGTCGCGAGCTGAATCGCCGTGACGCCGATGCCGCTCGAGCCGCCGTGCACGAGCAGGGTCTCACCCGGCCGCAGGCGCGCGAATTCGAACACGTTGCTCCACACCGTGAAGAACGCCTCGGGCAGCGCGGCCGCCTCAATGAGATCGACACCCGCGGGAATGGGCAGCACCTGCCCCGCATTCACAGCGCAGTATTCGGCATAGCCGCCGCCCTGCAGCAGCGCGCATACGGCATCGCCGGTGTGGAATTCCGTGACATTGCGGCCGACGGCGACGACCTTGCCCGACACTTCGAGCCCCGGATTCGACGGCGCGCCCGGCGGCGACGGATATGCACCGCGACGCTGCAGCACGTCCGCACGATTCAGGCCGGCCGCGGCGACCTGGATGAGCACGTCGTCGTCGCCCACCGAAGGCAGCGGTCGTTCGACGATCACGAGCTGTTCTGGACCGCCCGGAATGGCGACGTCGACGATCTGCATCTCCGTGGGCAGCGGCATCGCGCGGACGCCTATTTCGCCGCGGCCTTCGAGGGACGCTTCGGGATGTACAGGTCCGTCAGGGTGCCGTCGAACGCCTCGGCGGCGAAGGCGATCGTCTCCGACAGCGTGGGATGCGGATGAATCGTCAACCCGATGTCGGCGGCGTCGCAGCCCATCTCGATCGCCAACGCGACTTCCGAGATCAGATCGCCCGCATTCGGCCCCACGATGCCAGCGCCCACGACGCGATGCGTCGTCTTGTCGAACAGCAGCTTCGTGAAGCCTTCATCGCGACCCAGCGACAGCGAACGTCCGCTCGCGGCCCACGGAAACACCCCTTTTTCATATTCGATGCCTTTGGCTTTGGCGTCGGTCTCCGTGAGACCCACCCAGGCAATCTCGGGGTCCGTGTACGCGACGGACGGAATCACGCGCGCATCGAACGCCCGCTTCTCGCCGTGCGCGACTTCCGCCGCGAGCTTGCCTTCATGCGACGCTTTGTGCGCCAGCATCGGTTGGCCGACGATGTCGCCGATCGCGAAGATATGCGGCACGTTCGTACGCATCTGACGATCGACCGGAATGAAGCCGCGCTCGTTCACGAGCACGCCAGCCGCCTCGGCGCCGATGCGCTTGCCGTTCGGACTGCGCCCGACGGCGATCAGGACTTTGTCGAACATCGCAGTCGCGCCTTCGGTCGGCGCCGGCTCGAACGTCGCGCGCAGCCCTTCCTGCAGCGCTTCGATCTTCGCGACCTTCGTCTTCAGGAGGATCTTTTCGTAGCGCTTCGCGATGCGCTTCTCGAGCGGCCGCACGAGGTCGCGGTCGCAGCCCGGGATGAGGCCGTCCATCAGCTCGACGACCGTCACCGCAACGCCGAGCGCGTCGTACACCGTCGCCATTTCCAGCCCGATGATGCCGCCGCCGACGACGAGCAAGCGCTTCGGCAAGTCGAGCTCGAGCGCGCCCGTGGAGTCGATGATGCGCGGATCGTCCGGCAAGCCGGGCAGGCGCACGGACTCCGAGCCCGCGGCGATGATGCAGTTCGCGAACGAAACCTTGCGCGGCGAGCCCTCGCCGGTCACTTCGATTTCATGCGGCGAGGTGAAAGTGCCCGTGCCGCGAATGACTTCGACCTTGCGCTGCTTCGCGAGCGTCGTGAGTCCGCCGGTCAAGCGGCCGACGACTTTGTTCTTCCATTCGCGCAGCTTGCCGGTGTCGATGTCAGGTTTGCCGAATTTGATGCCGGCGCTCGACATCTCCTCGGCTTCTTCGATGACCTTCGCCGCATGCAGCAGCGCTTTCGACGGAATGCAGCCGACGTTCAAGCAGACGCCGCCGAGCTGCGGCCAGCGCTCGATCAATCCGACCTTCATGCCGAGATCGGCCGCGCGGAACGCCGCCGTGTAGCCGCCGGGGCCCGCGCCCAGAACGACCACGTCGAAGTCGTAGGTGCTGGCGACGCGCGCGGGCGCACTCTCGGTGCGAGGCGCCTCGCTGCGCGTCTGCTCGCCACGTCCCTCTTCCGTTGGGGCCGGGGACGTGCTCGACGAACGCGCCGCCGTGCCTGACGCAGACTCAGTCGAGGCCGCGGCCGCGGACGCCGCGGATTGAGACGAGGGAGCCGACGCAGCAGCGCCAGCCTCGATCTCCAGAATCACGCTGCCTTTCGAGACGCGATCGCCCTTCTTGACCGCGATGGACGTGACCTTGCCCGCGGCGGTCGCCGGCACGTCCATCGTTGCCTTTTCGGTTTCCAGCGTGATCAGCGGCGTTTCGACCGCGATCGTATCGCCGGCCTTGACGAGCACGTCGATGACCTCGACGTCCTTGAAGTCGCCGATGTCCGGAACGGTGATCTGACTCATCGCGGCACCCTCACACGCGCGTGGCCGCAAGTCATGGCACCGCCTCCAACAGACCGCGCGCATCCGCAAGCTGGCCCGCGAGGAACGTCGTGAACCGCGCTCCCGCCGCGCCGTCGATGACGCGATGGTCGTACGCGAACGTGAACGGCAGGATCAAACGCGGCACGAACTGGCCGTTCTGATACACCGGCTTCATGGCGGACTTCGCGACGCCGAGAATCGCGACTTCCGGCGCATTGATGATGGGCGTGAACGCCGTGCCGCCGATGCCGCCCAGGCTCGACACCGTGAAGCTCGCACCCTGCATCTCGGCCGCGGTCAGCTTGCCGTCGCGCGCCTTCGCGGACAGCGTCGCGAGATCTTTCGCGATCTCGTAGATGTCCTTGCGATCGGCATCGCGAATGACGGGAACGACGAGGCCGTTCGGTGTGTCGGCCGCGAAGCCCAGATGAATGTACTTCTTCAACACGAGACTCTGGCCGGACGGGTCCAGCGAGCTGTTGACCGTCGGGAACTGCTGCAGCGCCTTGACGCACGCACGCAGAATGAAGGCGAGCGGCGTGAGCTTGATGCCTTGCTGCGCCACTTCGTCCTTCAATCTCTTGCGCGCCTCTTCGAGCTCGGTGATGTCCGCCTCGTCCATCTGCCAGACGTGCGGAACGTTGAGCCAACTCGCCTGCAGACGCGGGCCCGAGATCTTCTGGATGCGACTGAGCGGCTTGACCTCGATCGCACCGAACTTCGCGAAGTCGACCTCCGGAATCTTCGGCAGCGCGGCGCCGCCGCCAACGCCGGCACCGGACGTGAGCGCCTGCTTCACCCAGGCCTTGACGTCCTCGGGCGTGATGCGGCCCTTGACGCCCGTGCCCTTGACCCGGCTCAGATCCACACCGACTTCACGGGCGAACTTGCGCACCGAAGGACTTGCGTGCGCACGCGAGAACCCGGCCTCGTCGATCGCGACGGGCGTGCTCGCGCTGGCGCTGGCTTGCGGGGCCTCGGCGCGCGCCGGCGCGGCTTCGCGCGGGACCACGGCGGGAGCAGCGGGTGCGCTCGATGCCGCGGGCGCGCTCTGTGCTTGCGGCGCGGCGCTCTGAGACTGCGGCGCGGGCGCTCCGCCGCCGGCGCCTTCCAGCGCCACGATCGCGCTGCCCTTCGAAACGCGATCGCCCTTCTTCACGGCAACCGATGTCACCTTGCCCGCGGCCGTCGCGGGAACGTCCATCGTCGCTTTTTCGGTTTCGAGCGTAACGAGCGGGGTGTCGACGGCGATCGTGTCGCCCGGTTTCACGAGCACCTCGATCACCTCGACATCCTTGAAATCGCCGATGTCGGGGACCGTAATCTCCGCGCTGCCGCCAGCGTCGGAGCGCGGTGCGTCGCTGCGCTTTGGCTCAGCTGCCGCGCTCGCGGGCTGCGCGTCTGCGGCAGCACCCGCGGACTGCGCCCCGGCCGCTGCGGGAGAAGGCTGAGCTTGTGCGCTCGCGGCCGGCTGCGACCCCTCGAGCTCGAGAATGACACTGCCCTTGGAAACGCGATCGCCCTTCTGGATCGAGAGCGACTTCACGACGCCTTCGCTCGTCGAGGGCACATCCATCGTCGCCTTCTCGGTTTCGAGCGTGACGAGCGGCGTATCGACACTGATCGTGTCGCCGGGTTTGACGAGAACGTCGATCACTTCGACGTCCTTGAAGTCGCCGATATCGGGAACGGTAATCTGAGCCATGGCGGTTAACGTTTGACGGCTGACGGTGTACGCATCATTGCGTCACCGGATTCGGCTTGTTCGGGTCGATGCCGTACTTCTTCATCGCGGCCTTGACGGTTGCCATGTCGAGCTTGCCTTCGTCGGCGAGCGCGCGCAGCGAAGCAACGACGATGTGATCGCGATCGACCTCGAAGTGGCGACGCAGCTGCGCGCGCGAGTCGCTACGGCCATAGCCGTCCGTGCCGAGCACGACGTACCGGCCAGGCACCCACTCACGAATCTGATCGGGCACGATCTTCATGTAATCGCTCGCGGCGATGAACGGCCCCGAGCGGTCACCGAAGCAGCTGCGCACGTACGGCACTTTCGCCGGCTGGTCCGGATTCAAGAGGTTCGTACGCTCGATATCGAGCGCCTCGCGACGCAGCTCGGAGAAGCTCGGCACACTGAAGACGTCGGCAGGCACGCCGTAATCCTTCTCGAGGACTGCGGCCGCCGCGATGACTTCGCGCAGGATCGTGCCCGCGCCGAGCAGGTTCACGCGCACCTTGCCGCGTCCGCCGCTCTGCAACAGGTACATGCCCTTCAGAATCCCCGGCTCCGCGCCCTTCGGCATCGCCGGGTGCGCGTAGTTCTCGTTCATGACGGTGATGTAGTAGAAGATGTCTTCCTGCTCCACGTACATCCGGCGCAAGCCATCCTGAATGATGACCGCCAGCTCGTACGCGAACGTCGGGTCGTACGAGACGCAATTGGGCACGGTCGACGACAACAGCAAGCTGTGGCCGTCCTGGTGCTGCAAGCCTTCGCCCGCGAGCGTCGTGCGGCCGGCAGTGCCGCCGAGCAAGAATCCTTTCGCCTGGCTGTCGCCCGCCGCCCAGATGAAATCGCCGACGCGCTGGAAGCCGAACATCGAATAGAAGATGTAGAACGGCACCATCGCGACGTTGTGGTTCGCATACGCGGTGCCGGCCGCGATGAACGAACACAGCGCGCCGCCTTCGTTGATGCCTTCTTCGAGAATCTGGCCCTTCTTGTCTTCCTTGTAGAACATCAGCTGGTCCGCGTCCTGCGGCGTGTACAGCTGGCCCGTCGAGGAATAGATGCCGATCTGGCGGAACATGCCCTCCATGCCGAACGTGCGCGCCTCGTCCGGAACGATCGGCACGATGTGGCTGCCGATGTTCTTGTCCTTGACGAGCGTTTGCAGAATGCGCACGAACGCCATCGTCGTGGAGATCTCGCGATCGGCCGTGCCCTGCAAGAGCGCATCGAATGCCGAGAGCGGTGGGATCGTGAGCTGCGGAGCCCGCGGCTTGCGCTGCGGCAGCGACCCGCCCAGATGCTGGCGGCGCTCGCGCAGGTACTTCATCTCGGCGCTGTCTTCCGGCGGCCGCTTGAACGGCGCGTGCGCGATCTCCTCGTCGGAGACTTCGATGAAAATGCGATTGCGGAATTCCTTCAACGCCTCGTCGTCGAGCTTCTTCTGCTGGTGCGTGATGTTCTGGCTCTCGCCCCAGCGGCCCATCAGGAAGCCCTTCACCGTCTTCGCGAGGATGACGGTTGGCTGACCCTTGTGCGTCATCGCTGCGTTGTACGCGTTCCAGACCTTCTGGTAGTCGTGCCCGCCGCGATTCAAGCGCCAGATCTCGTCGTCGGACATGTTCGCGACCATCTCCTTCAGCTCGGGATATTTGCCGAAGAAGTGTTCGCGCGTGTATGCGCCGCCTTTCGCCTTGAAGTTCTGATACTCGCCGTCGACGCACTCTTCCATGACACGACGCAGCAGGCCCTTCGTGTCGCGCGCGAGCAGCGGATCCCAGCGCGAGCCCCAGATGACCTTGATGACGTTCCAGCCCGCGCCGAGAAATGCGGCTTCGAGCTCTTGGATGATCTTGCCATTGCCGCGCACCGGACCATCGAGGCGCTGCAGGTTGCAGTTGATGACGAACACGAGATTGTCGAGCTTCTCGCGCACCGGCATCGTGATCGCGCCCATCGACTCGGGCTCGTCCATTTCACCGTCGCCGAGGAACGCCCAGATCTTGCGATCGGAAGGCTGCACGAGTCCGCGATGCTCGAGATAACGCTGAAAGCGTGCTTGATAGATCGCCATCATCGGGCCGAGGCCCATCGACACGGTCGGGAACTGCCAGAAATCCGGCATCAGCCATGGATGCGGATACGAGCTCAGGCCGTGTACCGGATCGGCGACTTCCTTGCGGAAGTGACGCAGGTGCTCCTCGGTGAGACGCCCTTCCAGGTAGGCGCGTGCGTAGATGCCTGGCGATGCGTGACCTTGGGTGTAAATGAGGTCGCCGGGATGCTGATCCGAAGGCGCGCGCCAGAAATGATTGAAGCCCACTTCATACAGCGTGGCCGCCGAGGCATAGCTCGCGATGTGGCCGCCGTATTCGGAGCTCTGGCGATTGGCTTGCACGACCATCGCCATCGCATTCCAGCGGATGTACGCCTCCAGCCGACGCTCGATTCCACGATCGCCGGGATAGTTCTTTTCGAGAACACCCGAGATCGTATTGACGTAAGCGGTGTTTGGTTTGAAGGGAAGGTACTTGCCGGAGCGGCGCGTGTGATCGATGAGACGCTCGAGCAGGAAGTGCGCGCGTTCGCTCCCATGCGTCTTCAGGACGGAATCTATCGATTCCAACCATTCGCGCGTTTCTTCGGGATCGACATCATCAAACCGGGAAGGATCGGACATTGCTTGCTTATGCTAGTCAAAAGGCGTGCGTATGATCTGGCTTTAAATTTTGAGCGTCAAGGAAAGAGGGATTGTGGAATTGCTTCCCGCAGAGCGCGATGTGCGCATTACTACGCGTCGTGCAGCGCTCGATGAGCGCGCGTTCGACGAACACGATGCTGTCATCGTCATTCGCAGCAAAGACGTAGAGCCCGCAACGGTGCGTCGCATGCCATTTGGCGCCGCAATTACGCGACATTTCGAGCGACAGCTGCGTAGCCACTCGACCGTCAGCATGTTGAGTACGCACGTGGGCGCGCATGCGACCGCGTATGTGATTGCCTTCACGAAAGTTGTCTCGACATTCGAGCTGCTGAGCCTCGGCGCTCGCGTGTGGAAGCAGGTGGCGAATGAAGCGCCGCGTCGCGTACTGATCTGTGCAGCCGATTTGCCCGCCGAGCAGCAGACTCCCGCGCTGGAGAGCGTGCTCGCAGCGGTGCTCGCGGGCTCCGCGCGGTTGCCGTCGCTGAAATCGAAACGCGCGCCGCATGCGGCGCTCGAGTCCATTACGTTGTGCGGCGGCGCGCGCGATCTCGACGTTGCACGCACAATCGCGGTCGACCGCGGCAATCACGTCGCACGCTGGCTCGCGGCGCTGCCGCCGAACGTTCTCGACAGCGCCTCGTATCGTCGTGCGCTCGCCAAGCTCGCGCGCGAGCGGCGCTGGGCATTCACATTCCTTGATACTCGTGCGCTCGAACGCCAACGCGCCGGCGCCTTCCTCGCGGTCGCGCGCGCGAACGATCACTCGAATGCGGGAATCGCCCATCTCGTGCGACGCGCTCGCGATCGCAAGAACGTGCGCGCGCGCATCGCGCTCGTCGGCAAGGGCATCTGCTTCGACACCGGCGGCATCAATCTCAAATCCCACAAATCGATGTACCTCATGCACGAGGACATGCAAGGCAGTGCCGTCGCGCTCGGCACGCTGCTCGCGTTGGATGACCTGGATGCGCCGTTCGACATCGACTGCTGGCTAGCGATTACCGAAAACAACATCGGACCTCGCGCGTACCGGCCGCAGGAGGTCGTGACGGCCGCGAACGGCGTCACGATTCAAGTCGTGCACAGCGATGCCGAGGGCCGCATGGCGCTCGCGGACACGCTCGCGCTCGCCGCGCGCGGCAAGCCAGACGTGATCGTCGATTTCGCGACACTCACGGGCGCGTGTGTAACGGCCTTGACGGAACGCTTCAGCGGCGTGTTCACGAATCGCGCGGAGTGGCACGCACTCCTCGAGCGCGCCGGCCGCGACAGCGGCGAACGTGTGTGGCCGTTCCCCATGGACGAGGACTTCGATGCCGAGCTCGAATCACCGATTGCGGACATCCTGCAATGCACGATGGACGGCAAAGGTGATCACATTCTCGCCGCCCGCTTTCTCAAGCGGTTCGTGCCGGACGAGATTCCATGGGTGCACGTCGATCTCGCATCCAGCAATCGCGGCGGCGGGCTGGCGCACGTGCCTTCGGATTTCACCGGATTCGGTGTCCGCTACGCGACGCAACTGCTGCTCGATCCGCGGTTGCTCGGCCATTCGAGCGCGAGCAAAGCAAAGCGGCGCGCGCAGCGCTAGGACGATCACGGCGTTCCGCGGGCACTCGCTTTTGTTGCCCGCGGTTTGCCGTTACTCTTGCGGCTCCTCGCGCCCTGCCCCGCAACCTCGATGCACACGCTGACGATTCTTCGCCCCGACGACTGGCACTTACATGTGCGCGATGGCGCTCACCTTGCCAGCGTCGTGCCCTTCACGGCCCGCCAGTTCGGGCGCGCGATCATCATGCCGAACTTGAAACCGCCGGTGACGACGGTCGAGCAGGCGCGCGCGTATCGGACGCGGATTCTCGAGGCGGTGCCGGCTGATACCGTCTTCGAGCCGCTGATGACGCTGTATCTCACGGACTCCACGTCGCCCGACACGATTCGCGCCGCGAAAGCGAGCGGCATCGTGGTTGGCGCGAAGTTGTATCCCGCGGGCGCAACGACGCATTCGGACGCGGGCGTCACGTCGATCGACAAGCTCTTCCCCGCGCTCGCCGCCATGGAGGAAGCGGACCTCGTGCTGCAAGTTCACGGCGAGGTCACTGATCAGGAGGTCGATGTATTCGATCGCGAGGCCGTGTTCATCGATCACGTGCTCGCGCGAATCGTCGCGAAGTTTCCGCGGCTGCGGGTCGTGTTCGAGCACGTCACGACGCGCGAAGCCGTCCAGTTCGTACAGAGCTCGCGCGCGGGCGTGGGCGCGACGATCACGCCGCAGCACCTGCTGTTGAATCGCAATGCCCTGTTCCAAGGCGGCATCCGGCCGCATCACTATTGCTTGCCGGTCTTGAAGCGCGAGCAGGATCGCGCGGCCCTGGTCGCCGCGGCGACGAGCGACGATCCGCGCTTCTTCCTCGGCACCGACAGCGCGCCGCACGCCAAGCACACGAAGGAAAACGCGTGCGGCTGTGCCGGCGTTTTCTCGGCGCACGCGGCGATCGAGCTGTACGCGGAAGCTTTCGAGCGCGCTGGCCGATTGGCGCAGCTGCAGGCATTCGCCTCGGAGCGCGGCCCGGATTTCTACGGACTGCCGAGAAACACCGCGCGGATCACGCTCGAACGCACCGACTGGGCCGTGCCTGCGGCCTATTCTTTCGGCACGGACGAGCTCGTGCCGTTTCGTGCGGGCGAGACGCTGACGTGGCGCCTGCGCGGCGCGGCGACGGAGAGCAGAGTTTGAACGACAAGCTGCCGATGGCGAGCCGTTTTCGCGGCTTTTTGCCCGTGGTCATCGATGTGGAGTGCGGCGGCTTCAATCCGAACACCGACGCGCTGCTCGAGATCGCCGCGGTGCTGATCGAGATCCAGGGCGATGGCACGCTGAAACCCGGCGAAACCTGGCGGTACCACGTGCAGCCGTTTCCGGGCGCGAACCTCGAGCCCGCCTCGCTTGCGATCACCGGGATCGATCCGTTTCATCCGCTGCGGCCGGCCGTCTCGGAAAAGGAAGCACTGACGCGGCTGTTCAAGGAGGTCCGCCGCGCAATGAAGGACAACGACTGCACGCGCGCGGTCCTCGTCGGCCATAACGCCTATTTCGACCTGAATTTCTTGAATGCGGCGATCGCGCGGACGGAGATCAAGCGCAATCCGTTTCATCCGTTCTCGAGCTTCGACACGGCGACGCTCGCTGGCGTCGCGTTCGGCCAGACGGTGTTATCGAAGGCGCTGCATGCGGCGGGAATCGCCTGGGATTCGAACGAAGCGCACTCCGCCGCCTACGATGCGCAGCAGACGGCGGAGCTGTTCTGTGTGATCTGTAATCGGATGCGCGGCCTGGGCCCGACGACGGCTTACTGAGCCGTCGCGGCGCCCGCCTCGCTCACGAGCTTCGCGAGCTCGCCGCTCTTGTACATCTCGACGATGATGTCCGAGCCGCCGATCAGCTCGCCGTTCACATAGAGCTGCGGATACGTCGGCCAGTTCGAATACTCCTTGAGCGCCTCGCGCACTTCCGGATCCTCGAAGATATTGACGTGACCGAAGGTCGCGCCGACGGCGCTCAGCGCGCGCACGGCGGTCGCCGAGAAGCCGCACTGGGGGAAATCGGGCGTGCCTTTCATGTACAGCAGCACGGGATTCGAGGAAAGCTGAGACTTGATGCGTTCGATGACGTCCACGTTGGATACCTCTCAATGAATCGGGTCAGGCCTCAGCCGACGGGACTGCAGGCGCGCTGCGGCGCGGTCGCGCACCGCGCGGCGTTCGGTGGCGGTCATCCGCGACCAATCGGCGATTTCCTGTAGGAGCCGGCCGCACCCCACGCAGACATTGTCCGCGTCCAGGACACATACCTTGATACAAGGCGACTCGGCGGACAGGGAATCGGAAGGCTCGTTCATAAGGCGCAGCGCCAGGATTATGGGGAGCCAGGGGGCATTGTTCAACGACGGTGGGCACGGGCTTGCGCCGTGATGGACAGGCGCGCCCCATCGATCCGTCATGATCTAATAACGCGATGAACACGAACGACCTCAAGGCCACTCTCGAAGACCAGGTCGCCGACGCTTTGCGCGAGGACGTGGGCGCGGGAGACCTCACTGCCGCGCTGATCCCGGCCGATCGCCTCGCGCGGGCAACCGTCATTTCCCGCGAGAACGCCGTGCTGTGCGGGCGTGATTGGTTCGATGCCGTGTTCCGTCAAATCGACCCTCGGGTTCAGGTCGCGTGGTCGGCCGACGAAGGGGCCGCGATTGCGGCCAATCAGACCCTATGCGAGCTGCGCGGCCCCGCTCGCGCGATCCTGACCGGCGAGCGCACGGCCCTGAATTTCCTGCAAACGTTGTCCGCGGTCGCCACCGTGACGCGCCGCTACGTCGATGCCGTCGCCGGCACGGGCACGCGGATTCTCGATACGCGCAAGACACTCCCCGGCCTGCGCCTCGCGCAGAAATACGCGGTGGGCTGCGCGGGCGGCACGAATCACCGCATCGGCTTGTTCGACGGGGTGCTCGTCAAGGAGAACCACATCGCAGCGGCCGGATCGATCGCGGCGGCCGTTGGCCATGCGCGCGAAGTCGCCGGTCAGGCGCTCGTCGAGGTGGAAGTCGAAACGCTCGACGAGCTGCGACAGGCGCTCGCGACGGACGTCGATCGCATCATGCTCGACAACTTTTCGTTATCGCAGATGCGCGAGGCGGTGGCGATCGTTCGCGGCCATGGCGGCCGGGTCGAGCTCGAAGCATCCGGAAACGTGACGCTCGAAACGATTCGCACGATCGCGGAGACGGGCGTCGACTACATCAGCGTCGGCGCGCTGACGAAGCACGTGCAGGCCGTCGATCTGTCGATGCGCTTTCAGATGCAGTAGCGCGGAATTCGCGGGATGGGTGGGCTTGTCGGGAGCCCGGCCACCGCCCCCTTCCTGTCTTCCCCCGCTCGCGCGGGGGAAGGGACGCCAAACGCCGCCACCGTCCAGCCGAACGCCGCCCCAGTCCAATGGAGCGACGCTTCGAGCCAACTTCGGAACTTATTTCAGGTTCGCGGCCGCGAACTCATAGTTCGCCAGGCGATTCAGGAAGTTGTCCGTGAAGTCGGGACGGCGATTGCGGAAATCCACGTAGTACGCGTGCTCCCACACGTCGAGCACGAGCAGCGGCGTGCCTTCGTTCGTCGCGATCGGCGTGCCCGCATTGAGCGACTTCGTGATCGCAAGCTTGCCGTCGGCCTTCTGAATCAACCATGCCCAGCCCGAGCCGAACTGGCCGACCGCCGCCGCCTTGAACTGCGCCTTGAACTGATCGACGCCGCCGAAATCCGCGACCAGCTTCTGTTCCAGCTTCGCCGGGATGCCACCGCCGTTTGGCGCGAGGCAGCTCCAGAAGAAGGTGTGATTCCAGACCTGACCCGCATTGTTGAACACGGGCGTCAGATCTTCCTTGTTGTACGAGAGCTTGATCAGCTCTTCGAGGCTCTTGCCCTTGAGCGCGTCGTTCTTTTCGACGAGCCCGTTCAGGTTCGTCACGTACGCCGCATGATGCTTGCCGTGATGCAGCTCGAGCGTCTCCTGGCACATGCCGCGATCTGCCAATGCGTTCGTCGAATAAGGAAGCGAGGGAAGCGTGAAGCTCATCGAAGCTCTCCGGTTGGGTGAGGCAGCATCGCGCTGCCGAAGACATGCCTTGCCGATCACTCGAGCGAGACGGTAGCGAAGGGCGCGGAAAATAACAGTCGCGGGAAAGACCCTGCAAGGGCGATCGGGGTCAACCCGCAAGTGCCTTCATCACGCGCTGCGGCGTTGCGATGCCATAACCCTGGGCGTAATCGACGCCAAGACCGCGCAACATCTCGATGATTTCCTGGTTCTCGGCGAATTCCGCGATCGTCTGCTTGCCGGTGAGGTGACCGATTTCGTTGATCGAGCGGACCATTTCGCGATCGATCGGATCGTGCAGGATCTCTTTCACGAAGCTGCCGTCGATCTTCAAGAAATCGACCGGAAAATGTTTCAAGTAGCCGAATGAGGACAATCCGGTGCCGAAGTCGTCGAGCGCGAAGCGGCAGCCGAGGTCCTTCAACGCATGGATGAAGCGGTTCGCTTGCGAGAAGCTCGCGATCGCCGCCGTCTCGGTGATCTCGAAACAGATCTTCGTGGCATCGATGCCGCTGCGATGGAAGTGATCGATCACGAACGGCAGGAACTTGTCGTCGCCCAGGCTCTGCCCGGAGAGATTGATCGAGCACAGGGACAGCTTCTCGCGCTCGTCCGCCTCGGACACCAGCCAGCGCAGCGCGTGCTCGATCATCCAGCGATCGATGTTCGGCGTGAGGCCGTAGCGCTCGGCCGCGACGATGAACTGATCCGGCGCCACGATCTTGCCCGCCTCGTCGCGCATACGAAGCAGCAACTCGTAATGCAGACCGTGTGGATCCTTGTGCTGCAGCGGCTGGATGACCTGACGGAAAATCTCGAAACGATTGTCTTCCAGGGCGTTGTTGATGCGCGCGGCCCACTGCATTTCGCGGCGGCGGCGCATCAGGTCGATGTCGTTTTCCTGGAAGCTGTAGATTCGGTTGCGCCCGCTCTCCTTGGCGGCGGCGCAAGCGCTG